>SCQQ01000091.1 GCA_004299095.1 Burkholderiaceae bacterium
AGGTGGTGCTCGACGTTTCCGGCGACGAGCGCGCCGGCATGGACGTGCCCGACCTGCTGCGCATGTTTGCCAAGGTGCGCGGCGAAGAACTGGCCGACGACGCGTTGCTGCTCGGCTGAGTGGCCAGACCTTGCGCCGCGGTCAAGGCGGTCAGCCTGTCGGCGCTGCAGACCCAGTCGCGCGTCATGCGCAAAAGCGGGCCGCGCCGGCCATCCGGCGCCGTGTCCGACCGACCCCGGCAGCGTGAATCCGCAGAGGCCCGGTCGCCGGGACGCGGACTGCGGTGCCGTTTCCCCGATAATGCGGGGCTCTTTTGCCCGCACGCGCGCCGAGCTGCTTCGGCGCCGCTGCGTGCGGGACCGCGATGATGAATAATTTCCACGCCAGCCTCCTGCGACCGCGCGATTGCAGTCATGCGGCGCGGCGCGCGTCCGCCGTGTGCGCGCTCGTGGCCTCGATCCTGGCTGGCTGTACCGCCGTCGGGCCGGACTTCAAATCGCCTGAATTGCCCGCAGCCGCGCACAACGCCGATTACACGGCCACGCCACTGCCCGCGCGCACCGCGCAAGCGCCGCTCGACGGTGGCCAGGCACAGCAATGGGCGCAAGGCGCGGACATTCCGGCGGAGTGGTGGAACGTATTCCACTCCTCTGTACTGGACGGATTAATCCGCAGTGCACTCACGCGCAGCCCTACTCTGGCCGCGGCCCAGGCCACCTTGCGGCAGGCGCAGGAAGGCTTGAACGCGCAGCGCGGCCGCTTGCAGTGGCCCCAGGTGGATGTGCAACTCGGCGCGCAACGCGAATTGGCGTCGGCCGTGCAAACGCAAAAACCCGGCGGCCAGTTGCTGACGCTGTTCAACGCCCAAGTCAACGTAAGCTACACGGTGGATGCGTTCGGCGCCGTGAGCCGGCAGCTCGAAGGCCTGCAAGCACAGGTCGACGCGCAACGCTTTCAAGTGCAGGCCACCTACCTGATGCTGACCGGCAACCTGGTCACCACCGCGATCAAGGAAGCCGGGCTGCGGGCGCAGTTGAAAGCCACGCGCGACGTGTTGCAGGCGCAACAGGATCAACTGGACATCCTGCAGCAGCAGTTCGACACCGGCGCCACGCCGAAGTCGGTCGTGCTGGCGCAGCAGACGCAAGTGGCGCAAACCGGCGCCACGCTGCCGGCGCTGGAAAAAGCGCTGGCGCAAACGCGTCACCAACTGGCGGTGTACGCGGGTCGCCTGCCGAGTGAGCCGGACCTGCCCGAATTCACGTTGGCCGATCTAACGCTGCCGCAAACACTGCCGCTCTCGCTGCCCTCCGAACTGGCGCGCCAGCGCCCCGACGTACGCGCCGCCGAAGCGCTGCTGCACCAGGCCAGCGCGCAAGTGGGCGTGGCCACCGCCAACCTGTATCCGCAAATCCAGCTCAGCGCCAACCTGGGCAGCTCGGCGCTCAGCGTGAGCGACCTGTTCTCGCGCACCTGGAGTTTCTGGACACTCGCGGGCGGGCTGGTGCAGCCGCTCTTTCATGGTGACGCGCTGAACGCCCAGCGGCGTGCCGCCGTCGCCGCGTTCGACGCGGCCGCTGCACAGTACCAAGGCACGGTGCTGGTGGCGTTCCAAAACGTGGCAGATGCGCTGCGCGCGCTGCAGTTCGACGCCGATACGTTGAAAGCGCAGGCCGATGCCGAGTCGCTGGCGCGCCAATCGCTGGACTTGAGCACCGACCAGTACCGCAACGGCGCCGTGAGCTACGTGCAACTGCTGACCGCGCAACAGGCTTGGCTGCAAACGCACACGGCGTTGGCGCAAACGCAGGCCGCGCGCTTCGCCGATACCGCGGCGCTGTTCCAGGCGCTGGGCGGCGGTTGGTGGAACCGCGGCCCGCAAGCCGCGAGCGCGCCGACCATCCCGAATCAAGCGGCCGAAGGTCGCGGGAGTACTCACGAATGACAAAGCGCATGCTGATCATGATTGGCGCCGTGCTGGTGCTGATCGCGGCGCTCGCCGGCGGCAAGTATTTGCAGATCAAGAAATTGATCGCCTCGATTCCGAAGCCGCAGCCGCAAACGGTCTCGACCATCGAAGTGCAAAAGGCGCAGTGGCAGCCGCAACTCAAGGCGGTGGGCACGCTGAGCCCGGTGCGCGGCGCCGATCTGGCGAGTGAAGTGGCTGGACTGGTGCGCGACGTACATTTCAAGTCCGGGCAGGACGTTCCCGCTGGCACGCTGCTGGTGCAACTGAACGCCGATTCCGACGTGGCGCAATTGCACGCGCTGCAGGCTGCCGCCGATCAGGCCGCCACGGCACTCAAGCGCGACCAGGCGCAACTGGCGGTGAAAGCCGTGAGCCAGGCGCAAGTCGATGCCGACACCAACAACCTGAAGGCCGCACGCGCCCAGGTGGCGCAGCAGGCCGCCAACGTGGCGAAGAAATCCATTCGTGCACCGTTCGCCGGCCGCCTCGGCATCACCACGTTGCAGCCGGGCCAATACATCAACGCCGGCGCCACGCTGGTCACGTTGCAGACACTGGACCCGATTCGCGTCGATTTCACGCTGCCGCAGCAGCAACTGGGCGGACTCAAGGTCGGTCAGACGGTCGACCTGGGCATCGATGCGTTTGCCGGCCAGCATTTCGACGGCAAGATCAACGCCATCAATCCCAAGGTCGATCCGGCCACCCGCAACGTGCAAGTGCAGGCGACCGTGGCCAATCCCAAGCGCGAGTTGCTGCCCGGCATGTTTGCCGAAGTGCACGTGAATCTGGGCGGCACGCAGGAACAACTGACGCTGCCGCAAACCGCGATTACCTACAACCCCTATGGCTCGACCGTGTTCGTGGTGGAAAAGGCCAGCGCAACCAAAGCCCAATCGGGCCAGGCCGCGACTTCGACGCCGCCCGCCGCGCCGGCATCGGGTGCAGCCGGGTCGGACCTGGTAGCGCACCAGGTGTTCGTGGAAACCGGCGCGACGCGCGGCGACCAGGTCGCCATCGTCAAAGGCCTGGAAGCGGGCCAGCAGGTCGTGACCAGCGGCCAGCTCAAGCTGAAGAACGGCACGCCGGTGGTCATCGACAACAGCGTGCAGCCGGCCAACAACCCGAACCCGACGCCGCAAGAGCATTGAACCTAAATCCGGCAGTTGACCGCTTTGCCAACACGTTGGAGCCCGTATGAACGTTGACGTCGACTGGTTTTCCCACCTTCACCCACAGGACGAGCGGCGCTATGCGCCCGCCAGCACCACGCTCGCCGCACCCCGCAGCGTTGCTTCTCCTTGCGGGCACGAGCCCGCCGCGTCATCGCGCCCTGCCGGGCACGCCGATCGCGGCACTGGCGGGCGCATTCAACCGCCGGATCTAGGTTGAGCGGCGCATGAAATTCACCGACATCTTCATTCGCCGGCCGGTGCTGGCGATGGTGATCAGCCTGCTGCTAGTGGTGCTGGGCCTGCGCGCGGCCAGCAGCCTGCCGATCAACCAATATCCCAAGACACAGAACGCCGTGGTCACGGTGACCACCGCGTATTTCGGCGCGGATGCCGAGACGGTGGCCGGCTTCATCACGCAGCCGCTGGAAGCGGCGATTTCGCAGGCGCAGGGCATCGACTACCTGTCGTCTTCCAGTAGCCTGGGCGTCTCGGTGATCACGGCCACGCTGCGCCTGAACTACGACGCCAACAAGGCGCTGACCGAAATCAACACGCAGGTGGCCTCGGTGCGCAACCAGTTGCCGGTGCAAGCGCAGCAGCCGGTGCTGGCGGTGCAGACCGGGCAGACCACCGACGCGATGTACATGGGCTTCTACAGCAACGAGATGCCCAACAACAGCATCACCGACTACCTGGTGCGCGTGGTGCAGCCCAAGCTGAATTCCATCGAGGGCGTGCAGACCGCGGAAATCCTGGGCGCGCGCACGTTCGCGCTGCGCGCCTGGCTGGACGCGTCGAAGATGGCCGCCGTGGGCGTGACTGCGGCCGACGTGGCCGGCGCGCTGGCCGCCAACAACTACCTGGCGGCCGTCGGCCAAAGCAAGAACGACATGGTCACCATCCCGATGAACGCCAACACCTCGCTGCACAGCGTGGAGGAGTTCAAGAACCTGGCAATCAAGAGCGCGAACGGCGCCATCGTGCGACTCAAGGACGTGGCCACCGTCACGCTGGGCTCGGAGAACTACAACTTCAACGTGGCGTTCAACGGCGTGCGCTCGGTGTTCATCGGCATCAAGGTCGCGCCCGAGGCCAACATCCTCACGGTCGCGAAGGCCGTGCGCGACGCGTTCCCGGACATCCAGGCGCAGTTGCCGACGGGCCTCACCGGCAAGGTGGTGTACGACTCGACCGACTTCATCAACAGCTCGATCACCGAAGTGGTGAAGACGCTGCTGGAAGCGCTGGCCATCGTCACGGTCGTGATCTTCCTGTTCCTCGGCTCCTTCCGCGCCGTACTGGTGCCGGTGATCGCCATGCCGCTGTCGCTCGTCGGCACGTTCTTCGTGATGCTGGTGCTGGGCTACTCGATCAATCTGCTGACGCTGCTGGCGCTGGTGCTGGCGATCGGGCTGGTGGTGGACGACGCCATCATCGTGGTGGAAAACGTCGACCGCCACATGCGCGAGGGCAAGAAGCCGTTCCAGGCCGCGTTGATCGCGGCGCGCGAACTCGGCAGCCCGATCCTCGCCATGACGGTGGTGCTGGTGGCGGTGTACGTGCCCATCGGCTTCCAGGGCGGCTTGACCGGCGCGCTGTTCACCGAATTCGCTTTCACGCTGGCGGGCGCCGTCACGGTCTCGGGGCTGGTGGCGCTCACGCTCTCGCCCATGATGTGCTCGCGCGTTTTCAAGCCCGAGCAGGACGCCGGCCGCTTCGCCGCGCTGGTCGAGCGCACGTTCGAGCGCGTGCATGGCGGCTACACACGTGTGCTCGGCAGCCTGCTGAAGACCTGGCCGGTGCTGATCGTGATGGGGCTGATCCTGATCGTCTGCCTCGGGCTGATGTTCAAGATGTCCAAGTACGAACTGGCGCCCGAAGAGGACCAGGGCATCGTGCTGGGCCTGATGCAGGGGCCGGCCACGGCCACCATCGACCAGATGCAGACCTACGCCGACCAGGTGTTCAAGGAAGCCAAGGCGCTGCCCGAGTACGACCAGTTGTTCCAGCTCACCGGCCAACCGGCGCCCAATTCCGGCTTTGCCGGCGTGGTGCTGAAACCCTGGGACCAGCGCACGCGCAGCGCGCATGACGTGCAGATGGAGCTGCAGCGGCGCTGGGGCCACATCGCCGGCGCGCGCGTGGCGGCATTCCAGTTCCCGCCGCTGCCCGGATCGTCGGGGCTGCCGGTGCAGTTCGTCATCAAGACCACCGAGCCGTTCCAGAACCTGAACACGCTGGCCCAGACCCTCATGGACCACGCGCGCGCTGACGGCAAGTTCTACTTCGTCGACGCCGACCTGAAGTATGACCTGCCGCAGGCCACGCTGGACATCGATCGCGACAAGGCGGCGGCGCTGGGCATGACGCAGCAGGACGTGGGCAACGCCCTCACGGCCGCGCTGGGCGGTGGCTACGTCAACTACTTCTCGATCGCGGGACGCTCGTACAAGGTGATCCCGCAGGTGTTGCAGGTCGATCGCCTGAACCCGTCCAACGTACTCAATTTCTACTTGAAGACACCGAACGGCCTAGTGCCGGCCAGCACCGTTGCCAGCCTGAAATACTCGGTCGAGCCCGAAACCATCAACCACTTCCAGCAGCTCAATTCCGTCACGATTTCGGGCGTCCCGAGCGGTTCGCAGGGTGACACGCTGGAATACCTGCGCGACCAGGTCAAGCAGCTCGCGCCCGCCGGTTATCAGGTGGATTACGCCGGGCCGTCGCGCCAGTTCGTGCAGGAATCGGGCGGCTTCGCGCTGACGTTCGCGTTCGCGCTGATCGTCGTTTTCTTGGCGCTGGCCGCGCTATTCGAAAGCTTCCGCGATCCCGTGGTGATTCTGGTGTCGGTGCCGATGGCGCTGTTTGGCGCCATGACCTTCGTGTTCCTCGGCTTCGCCTCGATGAACATTTACACCGAAGTCGGCTTGGTCACGTTGATGGGTCTGATCAGCAAACACGGCATCCTGATCGTGGAAGTGGCCAATGGTCTGCAGCAGGCTGGCAAGTCCAAGTTCGACGCCATCGTCGAAGCCGCCGGCATCCGCTTGCGCCCGATCCTGATGACCACCGCCGCCATGGTGTTTGGCGTGGTGCCGCTGGTGATCGCCACCGGCGCGGGCGCCGCCGGCCGGCAGGCCATGGGCATCGTGATCTTCACCGGCATGGCGATCGGCACGTTGTTCACGCTGTTCGTGGTGCCGGCGATGTACCTGTTCCTGGCCACGGATCGCAGCAAGCATGCGCACGCCGAGGACGGACCCACGGAAGCACTCGGCCCCACGGCGGATGGCGCACCGCACGCAGCCTGACCGCAGCCGTTGGGGATCAATCTGGCGGCAGTACGTCGACGGCCGCCACAAACGCTGCGCTCCGACCGGCCAATGCGGTGCCAGCCGCCCAATAAAAAGTAGAATGGCGCCCGTGTCAGGAGAGAGCGCGAACGGGTTGCAGCAACGCGATCCGCGAGCGCCGCCGACGGCGCGAGGCTTCGCCCAAACGCTCAGGCAAAAGGACTGACACACGCCTTGGCAACAAGGCGTTTCCCAGCTGGAGAGAGAAAGCGCGCGCGAGCCCGCTTTCCACCGAAGGAGCAAGCGCACCGGCTGCGCGAATCTCTCAGGTAAAGCGGACAGCTGCGGGCAACTCAACCAGTGTTTGATCGCCAGCGCGATCTTCGAATGGAGAACCTGCATGCCCGAAGCTGAATTGCTGAAAACCCCGCTGCACGCGCTGCACCTCGAACTCGGCGCGCGCATGGTCGAATTCGCCGGCTACAGCATGCCGGTGCAATACAAAAGCGGCCTGATCGCCGAGCACCAGCACACGCGCACGGCCGCGAGCCTGTTCGACGTGTCGCACATGGGCCAGTTGGAGCTGATCGGGCCGGACGCTGCCGCGGCGTTCGAATCGCTCATGCCGGTGAGCATCATCGGCCTCGGCATCGACAAGCAGCGCTACGGCCTGCTGCTCACCGACGAGGGCACGATCATCGACGACCTGATGCTGGTGAACCATGGCGACCGGCTGTTCGTAATCGTCAACGGCGCCTGCAAGGTGGGCGACGTCGCGCACATCACCGATCGCATCGGCAAACGCTGCGAAGTGCGGCCGCTGCCCGACAAGGCGCTCCTGGCGCTGCAAGGCCCGAAGGCAGCCGACGTGATGCGCCGCCTCGTTCCCGGCGCCGAAAAGCTGGTGTTCATGACCGCTGGCCGCTTCACGTGGAAAAACGTGCCGCTGCACGTCACGCGCAGCGGCTACACCGGCGAAGACGGCTTCGAGATCTCGCTGCCAGGCGACCAAGCCGAAGCCTTTGCGCGCGCGTTGCTGGCCGAGCCGGAAGTGGCGCCCGCGGGGCTGGGCGCGCGCAATTCGCTGCGCCTCGAAGCCGGGCTCTGCCTGTACGGCAACGACATCGACACCACAACGACACCGGTCGAAGCCGGCCTCACCTGGGCGATGCAGAAGGTACGGCGCACCGGCGGCGAGCGCGCGGGCGGCTTCCCGGGCGCGGCCAGGGTGCTGGGGCAACTCGACGGCCGCGTGCCGGTGGCGCGCCAGCGCGTGGGGCTGATCGCGCAGCAGCGCATTCCGGTGCGCGAACACACCGAACTGCAGGACACGAGCGGCCACCGGATCGGCGTGGTTACCAGCGGCCTGCTCGGCCCCACCATCAACCTGCCGATCGCCATGGGTTATGTCAGCGCCGAACACGCGCACAACGGCACCACCATCCACGCCATCGTTCGCGGCAAGGCCGTGCCGATGACGGTGGCGGCGATGCCGTTCGTGCCCACGCACTATTACCGCGGCTGAACTGTTCCTTCACTCTTTTCGCACTTTTTCCCGGAGCCACCATGACCCTCAAATACACCGAAGACCACGAATGGATTCAAGTCGATGGCGACGTCGCCACCGTCGGCATCACGCAGCACGCGCAGGATGCGCTGGGCGACGTGGTGTTCGTCGAACTGCCCGAAGTGGGCAAAAGCTACGCGCAAAAAGACCAGGCCGGCGTGGTCGAATCCGTGAAGGCCGCGGCCGACGTTTACATGCCGGTTTCGGGCGAAGTCACCGCGATCAACGAAGCGCTGCAAAACGACCCGAGTCTGGCCAACAGCGACCCGATGAAGGCTGGCTGGTTCTTCAAGATCAAGCTGTCCAAGGCGAGCGAACTGGATGCGCTGATGGACGAAGCGGCCTACACGAAGTTCGCCGCGAGCTGAAGCCGACCCGGCACCCTGTCTTCTTTTCCTGAACCGTTGCGCAGAAGGGGCGGCGCTCGCGAGCGCGCCCGATCGAGGTTTCATCCCATGTCCGCCAGACCCACCATTGCCAGTTTGCAGAACCCGCGCGAATTCATCGCGCGGCATATCGGCGTACCGCCCGAAGACGAGCAAAAAATGCTGGCTGCCGTGGGCCAGCCGTCGCTGGCAGCGCTGGTCGACGCCATCGTGCCGCCCAACATCCGGCGCCGGCACCCAATGCATCTGCCCGAGGCTGCCAGCGAAGTGGACGCGCTGGCCGAACTGAAAGCGATCGCCAGCCAGAACAAGATCCTGAAGAGCTTCATCGGCCAGGGCTACTACGGCACCCACACGCCCGGCGTGATCCTGCGCAACGTCCTGGAGAGCCCGGCCTGGTACACCGCGTACACGCCCTACCAGGCGGAAATCAGCCAAGGGCGCATGGAGGCGCTGGTGAACTTCCAGACCATGGTGTGCGACCTGACCGGCATGGAAATCGCCAACTCATCCATGCTGGACGAAGCCACCGCCGCGGCCGAAGCCATGACGCTCGCGCGCCGCACGGTGCGGGTCAAGGGCGACGCCATCGTGGTGATGGGCGACACGCATCCGCAAACCATCGAAGTGATGCGGACGCGCGCCGAACCGCTCGGCCTCACCGTCAAGGTGGCGAATTCCGCCGCGGAGTGGAACGCGGCGATTGCGGCCGGCGACTGCTTTGCCGCGCTCATCCAGTATCCGGCCAGCAGCGGCTGGCTGCGGGACTGGAGCGCCGAAGTGGAGAAAATCCACGCCAAGGGGGCGCTCGCGATTTTTGCGGCTGACTTGCTCGCGCTCACGCTCTTGAAAACGCCGGGCGAGATGGGCGCCGACATCGTCGTCGGCACCAGCCAGCGCTTCGGCATGCCGATGTGCGCGGGCGGCCCGCACGCCGGCTACATGGCGTGCCGCGACGCCTACAAGCGCCACCTGCCCGGCCGCCTGGTGGGCGTGAGCAAGGACGTGCACGGCGCGCCCGCCTACCGCCTGGCGCTGCAAACGCGCGAGCAGCACATCCGGCGCGAAAAGGCCACCAGCAACATCTGCACCGCGCAAGTGCTGCCGGCAGTGATCGCCAGCATGTACGCGGTCTACCACGGCCCCGAAGGCCTGAAGCGCATCGCCGAGCGCACCGCGCGCTTGGCGGCCATCCTCAAGGCAGGCTTGGCCGAACTGGGCTTCACGCACGACCACCACGGCAGCGCCTTCGACACGCTGTGCCTGAAAACCGGCGACGCCACCGACGCGCTGATGGCACGCGCGGTCGAACTGGGCTGCAACCTGCGCAAGGCCTGGGGTACCTGCGTGTGCATCGCGCTGGATGAAACCAGCACGCGCACCGACGTCGAGCTGCTGTGGCGCGTTTTTGCGGGCGAAGGCGTTGCGCTGCCGAGCTTCGACGTGCTGGAGCAGACCGCGCCCGATCTGATTCCGGTCGCGCTGCAGCGCACCAGCCGTTACCTCACGCACCCGGTGTTCCACATGCACCGGTCGGAAACCAGCATGCTGCGCTACATCCGGGCCTTGAGCGACAAGGACCTGGCGCTGGACCGCAGCATGATTCCGCTCGGCTCGTGCACCATGAAGCTCAACGCCACCAGCGAAATGGTCCCGATCACCTGGCCGGAATTCGCCCACATCCACCCGTTTGCGCCAGCGGATCAACAAAAAGGCTACCGACAGCTCGACCAGCAACTGCGCGCCTGGCTCGCGGCCATCACCGGCTACGCCGATGTGAGCCTGCAGCCCAACGCCGGCAGCCAGGGCGAATACACCGGACTGCTCGCCATCCGTGCGTTCCACAAGGCCAACGGCCAGGGCGAGCGCAACGTCTGCCTGATTCCGGAAAGCGCGCATGGCACCAACCCCGCGAGCGCGACCATGGCCGGCATGCAAGTGGTGGTGGTGAAGTGCGACGCCGGCGGCAACGTCGACATGGCCGACTTGCGCGCGCAGTGCGCGCGGCACGAAAAGCAGCTCGCCTGCATGATGATCACCTACCCGAGCACGCACGGCGTGTTCGAGGCGCAGATCAAGGAACTCTGCGCCATCGTGCACCAGCACGGCGGCCGCGTGTATCTGGACGGCGCCAATCTGAACGCCATGGTGGGCTTGGCTGCGCCGGGCGAATTCGGCGGCGACGTGAGCCACCTGAACCTGCACAAGACATTCTGCATTCCGCACGGCGGCGGCGGCCCCGGCGTGGGGCCGGTGTGCGTGGTGAAGGACCTGGTGCCCTATCTGCCCGGGCACCACGTGGGCGGCGATGAACGCGCCATGGGCGCAGTGAGCGCCGCGCCTCTCGGCAACGCGGGGGTGCTACCCATCAGTTGGATGTACATCCGCATGATGGGCGCGGAGGGTCTCACGCGCGCCAGCGAAATCGCCATCCTGAACGCCAACTACATCAGCCGCCGGCTGGCCGCGCACTACCCCACGCTCTACACCAGCGAGGGCGGCTACGTGGGCCACGAATGCATCCTGGACCTGCGCGGCCTGAAGGACGTGAGCGGCGTGATGGCCGAAGACGTGGCCAAGCGCCTGATGGACTATGGCTTCCACGCACCGACGCTGTCGTTCCCGGTGCCCAACACGCTCATGGTCGAGCCGACCGAAAGCGAAGACCTGGGGGAACTGGACCGCTTCATCGCCGCGATGATCGCCATTCGCGAGGAAATCGCGCGAGTGGAAAAAGGCGAATGGCCGCAGGACGACAACCCGCTGAAAAACGCGCCGCACACGGCGGCCTCGTTGCTGACAGCCGAATGGCCACACCCCTATCCGCGTGATGTGGGCGCAGCCGGTGCACACCGCGGCCAAGGTGGCGTCAAATATTGGCCGCCGGTGGGGCGGGTCGACAACGTCTACGGCGACCGCAACCTGTTCTGCACTTGTCCGCCGATCGCGAACTACGCCTGAACGCAGGCCGATTGGCGCCCGGACGCTGAAACCGCGCGTTGCCGCAATTGCGGACGCGCGAGAAAACCTCTGGCGCAGTGATCGCCTGCGCTGCGGCATGACCGCGCTGCGCTTCGATCGCGGCCGGCGCGACCATTGACCATCATTCGTGGCGGCAAGGCCGCCGCCATGGCGCCGTGCAGGTGGCGACGTCATCCGCCGTTACGCCGTCGTGCGCAGGGTTGCCTGGCGCTCAGTTCAGCCAGGTTCCCGGTTTGCTCACGCCGAGGCGCCCGGCGCCCAGCAGCAACAGCGCCAACGCCGAGAACAGGAAAAACCCCTGCAGCTCAAGCTTCCAGCCGCCGCTGCCGCCGAGCGAGTACAGATCGCCCAGGTGAACCAGACCGAACACGAACAGCATGTTGACGATCACGATGAGCGCCCCGACCCGGGCGAACAGCCCGAGGATGATCAGCAGCGGCGCCAGCAGCTCGCCCAGATAGACGCCGTATTTGACGAACGCCGGGAGCCCGTAGCTGGCCAGCGGATCCTCCAGCCAGTCCACGCCAGTCTTGAGTTTGGCGACACCGTGAAACAGCAGCAGCCCGCCAAGGCAAATGCGCAGCACCAATTTGCCCCAATCGTCGCTGGTCATGTGGTCCATGGGTTCGCTTCTCCCTGTGTTATCGCCGGATGTGGAATCGAGGCCGCGGACTTGATGCGGCCTGGCCAGCCGGGTCGGCTCCCGGGCTGCGGGGCACTATAGCAGCGCCGCGCGCATACTTGCAACGCATTGCCAGGAGACCTCCACATGCCGGAATTCGTCGATACCTCGCCCGCGGGCGTCTGCATTTTCTGCAAACTGATTGCGGGGCAAATCCCATCGGTGCGCGTCTGGGAAGACAAGCTGACGCTGGCGTTCATGGATATTGGCCAGGTCAATCCCGGCCACGTGCTGGTGGCCACCAAACGCCATGCGGCCAATCTGTTCGAAATCACCGATGACGAAGCCGCCGCCGTCATGCGCACGGCCCTGCGCATCGCCAAAGCAGCGCAACAGGCGTTCGCGCCGGAAGGTCTGAATCTGTTCCAGGCCAACGGCGCGGTCGCCGGGCAAACCGTGGGTCACTTCCACATGCACGTGTTGCCGCGGCATCCGAGCGATGGCATGGCGCTCACTTGGCCGCGCCCCGAACCCGGTGTCGCCGCGCTGGAAAACTACGCCGACAAATTGCGTGCGGTCTTGAACGCCGCCGGCCCGACATGAGCACCGCCGCGCCGCGCCCGCAGCACGATGCCATCACCGACGTGCGCGGCATCCAGGTCGGGCACTTCACCGACCCGCGCCGCCCCACCGGCTGCAGCGTGGTACTGGCGTCCAACCCGGAAGGCCAGGGCGCGGCAGGCGGCGTCGACGTGCGCGGCGCCGCACCGGGCACGCGCGAAACCGACCTCCTCGATCCCGCCAATCTGGTCGATCAGGTGCACGCGGTGCTGCTCTCGGGCGGCAGCGCCTGGGGGCTGGAGGCGGCCGGCGGCGTGATGCGCTGGCTGGAAGAGCACGGCCGCGGCCTGGCAGTCGGCAGCGATCCGGGCCAGTGCGTACCGATCGTGCCCGCCGCCGTGCTGTTCGATTTGCACGTGGGTGACGCGCGCATCCGCCCCGACACCAGCGCCGGTTACGCTGCCTGCGCGGCCGCCCGCGGCGAACCGCCGGCGCAAGGCAACGTCGGCGCCGGCGCCGGCGCCACCGTCGGCAAGCTGTTCGGCATGGCGCACGCCATGAAAAGCGGCATCGGCAGCGCCAGCGTGCGTGTGGGCGACGTCACCGTGGGCGCGCTGGTGGCGGTCAATGCGCTCGGCGACGTGGTCGATCCCGAAAGCGGCGCGCTGGTCGCCGGCGCACGCTCGGACGACGGCCGCACGCTGCGCGGCAGTACGCAGGCTGCGCTCGCCGGCGTGGCGCCGCTTTCCATACTGGCCGGCAGCAACACCACCATCGGCGTGATCGCCACCGATGCCCCCCTGTCCAAAGCACGTGCCCAACGTTTGGCCGGCGCCGGGCACGACGGCCTGGCGCGCGCCATCCATCCGGTGCATACCCTGAGCGACGGCGACACGCTGTTCGCGCTCGCCACCGGTCATGCGCCAGCCCTGGATTTCAACGTCCTCTGCATCATGGCCAGCACCGCGGTCGCCCGGGCCTGCGCCAACGCCGCGCGCGCCGCCCAAGGCATGAGAATCAGTGCGCTCTGGTTGCCTTCGGTCGCCGACCTGAACCCACAGGAAGCGCGGTAAAACACCCACACGCCATATTGGCGAACCGCACGGCAGCGTCCGCATCACGTCCGCTCGCCCACCAACTCTCCCGACAGCAAAGACCGCAATGCCTCAACCTGTTCTCGCCCCCGGCCCCGATGGGCGCCCGCGCTGCGCGTGGTGTTTGGCCACGCCGCGCTACCTCGCATACCACGACAGCGAATGGGGATTCCCGGTGGCTGACGACCAGCGCCTGTTCGAAAAGCTCTGCCTCGAGGGCTTTCAGGCGGGCTTGAGCTGGCGCACCATCCTGGACAAGCGTGAGGGCTTTCGCGCGGCGTTTGCAAGGTTCGATATCGACATGCTGGCGCACTGGGGCGCGGCGGAGGTGGCGCGGCTCGTCACCAACCCAGCCATCGTGCGGCACCGCGGCAAGATCGAAGCGGCATTGAACAACGCCCGCCGGGCGCAGGAGCTGGCGCGCTCGGAAGGCTCGCTCGCGCGCTACTTCTGGCGCTTCGAACCGCAGCCGGAAGAACTGGCGGCGCACCGCGGCGTATCGACTTCGCCGCGCTCGATTGCGCTCTCCAAGGACTTGAAAAAGCGCGGCTGGAAGTTCGTCGGATCCACTACGACGCATTCGTTCCTGCAGGCGATGGGGTTCGTCAACGACCACGCCGAAGGCTGCGCCATCCGCGCGCGAGTGGCGGCGGCGCGGGCCGCGTTCCAGCCACCGCGGTAATCCCAAGGATGACCGCCTTCACGGTGCTGCGGCATAACCTCGCTGCGCTTCGATGACGGCCGCCTCCGGCGATCGTGATCGGTCATGGCGGCAGAGCCGCCGTCATGGCGCCGCGCCGCGGCGACGTCATCTTTCATTGCACGCCGCACGCGGGGTGCGTGGCTCAGTAGTGCCAGAACATCTGCTGGATTTCAGCCGGTTCCGTGGTGCGCGTGAGCGCGAGCGCCGTCAACAGCCGGGCGCGCGGCGCGTTCTGGTCGTCCACCGTGACCCAGCCGTTGCCATCATCGTCCGCAGTGGCGTTGCGGATCACCCGCCCGGCTTGGCTGCGCGCGGCGCGCACCAGCAAGACGCCGCGCGCGCGCAAGCCCTCCAGATACGACCTCAGATAAGCCGGCACGGTACCGCCGCCAAAGCCTTCGTGCACGATGGCGCGCGCGCCCGCGGCAACCCAGGCGTCGTAAATCTCGCGGCGCATGTTGCCGTGGCTCGCGACCACACCCACGAGCGGCAACGCGGCGATTTTGGCCAGATCGAACTCGGATGCGTGCGTATGCAGACGCGCCGCCCGGCGATACCAGCGTGGCGTGCCCTCCACCACCGCGCCGAGCGGCCCCCAGGGCGAATCGAACGCATTCACCACCATGCTGCGCGCTTTGGTGACGTCGCGCGCGCTGAACACTTCCTGATTCATCACCACCAGCACGCCTTGGCCGGCGCTGCTAGGGTGCGCCGCCACGGCCACCGCATCGCGCAAGTTCGCCGGCCCATCGGCGGACAGGGCCGTGCTCGGACGCATGGCACCGGTGAGGACCACGGGCTTGGCAGTCGCCAGCGTCAGGTGCAGGAGATACGCGCTTTCTTCCAGCGTGTCGGTGCCGTGGGTGATCACGACGCCACCGACGTCGTCGCGCGTGCACAAGGCGGCCACGCGATGCGCAAGCTGCAACAGCTTGTCGTCGGTGAAGTCGGCCGAATCGATCTGGAACAACTGCTCCACTTGCAACGCGGCCATTTGCGCCAATCCTGGAACGCTTTCGATCAGGCGATCCGCGGGTATCGCCGCCGCGCGATAGGCGGCCGAGCCGGCGCCTGCCCCGGCGCTCCCCGCACCCACGCCGGCAATGGTGCCGCCGGTTCCCACGATCACGATGCACGCTGGTTTGGCCACTGCAAGACTCCCGATTCATCAGTTCAGCGTCAGTGTAGGAGAC
>SCQQ01000092.1 GCA_004299095.1 Burkholderiaceae bacterium
GGGTTGCGATTGCCGGGTGGTCGGCACTTGACCACGTTGGCGATGTAGACACCGTGCGCGTCCGCTTTGGCCGGCGGCGTGACGAGCGGCTCGGTCGCACCGGGTTCCAGTTCGGCGCGGCGCGACAGGCCGATGGCGGCCAGCATCTGGTCCAGCAGCTTGCCGGCCTGCCCGACGAACGGCTGCCCGAGGCGATCCTCGTTCTGCCCTGGCGCTTCGCCCACCACCATCCATTCGGCCCGGTGGCTGCCGATGCCAAACACGGTTTGCGTGCGACCGGCGCACAGACCGCACGCCCGGCACGTCGCCACCGCCGCTTCTAGTTCGGCCCAATCCATGCGCTCGATACCTTCGGGCAAGGGTTCCAGCGCCGGCCGGGTCGCCGGCTGCATGCTCGGATTGACCGGCTTGGCGACCTTGGCCGGGCGCGCCGCGGGTGCTTTGGCAACGGCGTGCGGTGCAGCCTTCACGTGCGGCGCTGGCGCCACCCGCGTCGCCGCGGCCGGTTGCGCCACTGGCTCCGCGACGGCCACGGCGCGCGGCTGCGGCAGCACCAGATCAATGCCCATTTCCGCCAGCATGGCGCGCTGGCGCGCATCCAGTTGCAAGGTCACGCGGCGCTCCCGGAAGCGCCTTGGGCCGGCGGCCGAGCGGCCCTGCGTGCAGTCGCAACGGCCGATCGCCCGGCATCGGCGAGCGGCAGCGTCATCAGGATGGCATCCTCGTGCCGATCGCGCGCGGCCGGATAGTAGTTTTTGCGCCGCCCGACGCGCACGAAGCCGCGGCTTCGATAAACCTCCAGCGCGCGCGCGTTGCCGGCGCGCACTTCCAGCCAAATCGCCTCCGCTCCGCGCGCCCGCGCCCAGAGCACCAGCGCATCGAGCAGCACGCGCGCCCAGCCCTGGCGGCGGAAATCCGGCGCCACGGTGAGGTTGAGCAAATGCACTTCGCGATAACCCGCCATGACCACAAAATACCCGACCAGGCGATCGCCCGCCAGCAGGCACGACATGCGGTGGCCGGCCTTGAGGCCATCCGCGAAATTGCCGCGTGACCAGGGATGGCCGTAGCTGCCCTGCTCAACCGCGAGCACCGCGTCCAGGCGTGCTTCGGTCAGCGGCTCGAAACGTACCGCCAGCGGATCGGGCGCACCGCGGTGGTGGTTCAAGGCAGCGCCGTGCGGCATGGCCAACAACCTCAGCGGCGCGACGACGCGGCACGCTCGGCGATCGTCCGCGCCACCTTGTCGCGCACGTACAAGGGCAGGGCCTGCTCCGCCGACACGGCACGACCCGCCTGGATGCCGGCGGGCGCCAGACGCAGCAAGGCATCGGCGCCGGGCCACGCCTCGAACCGCGGCAACGCCGCCACGGCGCGCGGCAAACACGCGCCATAGGACTCGAACGCGTTGCCGGCCAGCGCCCAGCCGGTGTCGCCAGCGTCTGATGGCGGGCGCACGGCTTCGGGCGCGCACACCACCGTTTCGCCCTGCGGCGACCAACCGGCCGCCGCATCCCAGTTCCAAGCCGCTGCATACACCTGGTTCATGCGCGCATCCAGCAGGGCCAGCACGCGGTGTGCACCGTGTTGCGCCCGCGCTTCTTCGGCCACGGCCAGCAGCGTATCGACCGGCAACACCGGGACGCCGGCGCCGAACCCCAGGCCCTGCGCCACCGAGCACGCGGTGCGCAGCCCGGTGAACGACCCCGGCCCACGGCCAAAGACGATGGCATCCAGCTCGCGCAGCGCAATACCGGCTTCCGCCAGCAGCCGCAGGATGGTCGGAATCAGCGTGCTCGACGATTCGCGTCCGCCAGCGCCCCGATAACGGCCGATGTGCCGCTCGCGCTGCACCGCGATCGACAGGCGATCGGTGCTGCAATCAAACGCCAGCAGCTTCATCCTGCGCTCCCATCCGCGCGGCCGCACGGGGTGGCCCCACCGTCACCGCCAGCGCCGCCGGTCGAACGCGCGCATCGGGCCGCACGCCCAGCAGAATGCCGCCCGTCACCAGGACCAGGCCGACGACCGCGTTGAAACCCACCGGCTCGTGCAGGAACAGCATGGCGCCCACGGCCGACAGGCCCGGCACCAGCGCGGTGATCATGGTGGAGCGCACCGGACCAAACATCTGGATCATGGTGACGAACGTGATGCCGGCCACGATCACGACGAACACGCCTTGGAACAGCAGTTGTACGCCGATTTCGCTCCACGGCGCTTGCAACAGATGCGTAGGGACGATGCCCAACACCACCAGAACGGCAAACAGCGGGACGTAGGTGAAGGCGGCAAAAATGCTCATCGCCAGCGTGGTCGGGACCGGATCAATCCGATAGCGCCGCGCCAGCACGCCGTACAGCGCCCAGAACATGCCGGCCAGCAGGAAGATCGCGTCGCCACGCCAGACGCCGGCGTCGCCCGAAAGTGCCGAATGCAGGCTCGCAGCGCCCACCACCAGCCCGCCCAGCAGAATCAGCGCCAGGCTGGCAACGCGCGTGCGCGTCAGCGCCTCGCCCAGCAGCGGCACGGCCAGCAGCCCGGCCCAGAGCGGCTGGATGCCAGGCATCAACACCGACGCGTGGGCAGCCGGGGCATAGAAAAATCCGGCATAGCACAGGAAGGAATAGATGAGACCGCCCGAAAGCCCGACGGCCACGGTGGGGCGCCATGGCAGCGGCGACAAGCCCATCATCGACGTGGCGTGCGTGTTGGCGCCAGGCGCCTCAGCCGCAGGCATGGCTGCGAAGCGGGACGTCCCCCCGCCGGTTGCGACCGACGGCTTCCTGCGGTCCAGGTTCCCATGGCGATGGGTCAGCCAGAGCGAGCACGGCAGCGCGACCAGCGCGGCGCCGACGATGCGCAGCAGCGCAATGTCGAACGGCAGCAGCGTGTGGGCGGCGGAGGCCCGGCCGACCACGATGAAGCCGGTCCAGAGCGCCACCGTGATGACGGCCGCCGCCACGCCCACTGCGCGAGAAGGCGAATCCATGCGCTGATTATCGGTTGTGGGGCGCGCGCCGCTCAGGGCTTCGGCCACAGCACCCACAGGTGCAGCGGCTGATTCAGGCGCCCGGCCAGTTCGCCCGCCTGCGCGCCGGTTCCGGCGAAGTAATCGGCACGCACGGCGCCCTGAATCGCGTGCCCCGTGTCTTGGGCGATCACCAGACGGTCGAGCTGCGCCGTGGGCCCGTTCGAAGCCAGCCAGACCGGCGTGCCGTAGGGGATGCTGCCCGGATCGACGGCAATCGAGCGCCCCGGCGTGAGGGCCACGCCCTGCGCGCCGCGCGGCCCGGCATCGGACGTCGGTTCCTCGCGGAAAAACACCACGCGCGGGTTGCTCCACAGGAAAGGTTGCACGTAGTCAGGGTGCAGCGCGAGAAACGCCTTGATTCCGGGCCAGGTGGCGTCGCTGATGAGCCCCTGATCCTTCAGCCAGCGGCCCGGACTGCGATACGGCTGGTCGTTGGTGCCGGCATACGCCAGGCGGACTTCGCGCTCCGTGCCATCGGGCTCCCGGATCTGCAGGCGTCCCGAGCCCTGGATTTGCAGGATCATGGCGTCGATGGGATCGGCGAGCCAGGCGATCGCGCTGCCCGCGAGTTGCGCGCGCACCGCCGGATCGGTATCGATCTGCTGCCGCGTATACCAGGGTCGGCCGCGCGGCATCGCGGCGGGCAGGCCGAAAATCGGAATCTGGTAAGCGCCCTGCGGCACGCGGGATGCGGCGTATTCGGGTTCGAAGTAGCTGGTGAGCAGGCCGGCCGACGCGCCACCTGCGGTCTCCACGCGGTAGGGCTGCAGGCGCATGCGCATCCATTCACGCTGCTCGTCGCTGGTCGCAAGCGCCATGCGCCGCACTTCGCCGCAGAGCGCAACGAACGGTGCGCGCGGAAACTGGCAACTCTGCAGCCAGGCGCTCCACGCGGCCTGTGTGTCGTCGGCCGTGAAGCCGGGCAAATCGGCCCAGCGCACCGGCACCCAGAGGCTGCGCTCACGCCGCAGCACTGGGCCGAGCGGTCCCGTGTCGGGCACGTCGACCAGATTGAGCGGCCCCTCGGACGGGGCCTCGGGCCGGGTCGCGCAGCTGGCGAGCACTCCTACAATGAGCGCTGCACACAACCACTGGAATAGTCGTCTCATGACCGTGCTTTTGCTGGAAGCCCTGGCGGCGTTGGCGTTGTTCGTATTTGCAGTCTGGTGGACCATGTTTTCAGGGCGCCGCAAGGGCGAGTTGCCGCCCGAGCAGGCAGACACCGAAACGCAAGGCAAGCCCGAGCACACCGACACCCGCACTTCAGAGTAGCGCTGCGATCGCCTCGCCCACCGCGCGGGTGCTGGCGCTGCCACCCAAGTCGCGTGTGTGCGGGCCGTCGCGCAGCACGGTTTCGATGGCTTTCAAGATCGCATCGTGCGCGGCGGCTTCGCCCAGGAACTGCAACATCAACGCGGCCGACCAGATCATGCCCACGGGGTTGGCAATGCCTTGGCCGGCGATGTCGGGCGCCGATCCGTGCACCGGTTCAAACAGGCTGGGGAAACGTCGCTCGGGGTTCAGATTGGCCGACGGCGCGATGCCGATGGTGCCGGTACACGCCGGCCCCAAGTCCGACAGGATGTCACCGAACAGGTTGGTGGCCACCACCACGTCGAAGCGCTCGGGCTCGCGCACGAAGCGCGCGCTCAGGATGTCGATGTGGTGCTTTTGCACGCGCACCTGCGGGTAGCGTTTGGCCATGGCTTCGGCGCGGCCGTCCCACCACGGCATGGAAATCGCGATGCCGTTGCTCTTGGTGGCGACGTCGAGCTGGTGGCGCGGGCGTGCGGCGGCTTGCTCGAAGGCATATTTCAGCACCCGGTCGGCGCCAAAGGCGCTCATCACCGTTTCCTGCACCACGATTTCGCGCTCGGTGCCGGCGTACATCACGCCGCCGAGATCGGTGTATTCGCCCTCGGTGTTTTCGCGCACCACCAGGAAATCGATATCACCGGGTTTCTTGCCCGCCAGCGGGCACGGCACGCCGTCGAACAGGCGCACCGGGCGCAGGTTGATGTACTGGTCGAACTCGCGCCGGAACTTGAGCAGGCTGCCCCAGAGCGAAACGTGGTCCGGCACGGTCCGTGGCCAACCCACCGCGCCGAACAGCAGCGCGTCCATGCCCTGCAGCTGCGCTTTCCAGTCGTCCGGCATCATGGCGCCGTGGTCGGCGTAGTAGCTGCAACTGGCCCAGGCTATGGGCGTGAACTGCAACTGCACGCCGAACGTCTTCTGCACCGCCGCCAGCACGCGCAGCGCCTCGGGCATGACCTCGGTGCCGATGCCGTCGCCCGGGATCACGGCGACGCGGTGCACGGCGCTCATCTCAGGCCATCACCCGCGTTGTGTTCACGCACAGCTAACTTCCCCAGACGTTCTGGAACAGGCTCAACACGTTTTGGGCGTAACCGGTGTTCACGAACAGCCGCTGCACAGCGGGCGTGAGATACAGGTTGTCGGCGAACAAGTAAGCGCTGTAGTTTGGGTCGATCAGGGTCGCCGTGGTGCAGGTGGCGGCCGTCGGCGTATTGCACACGGCCGTGGTGATATTGGTCAGGCCGAAATTGCCGTTAGAAGTGGTGCTCTGCGCGACCGAGTTGTAAGCGAAGTCAAAGAATTCCGCAGCACCGAAGAAAAGCACCGGGTTCGGGCTCACGTTGGCAAAGTGATTGAGCTGAAGCAGCAGTTCGTTGTTGAACGCCGTTGAAAGCGCACTGACCGGGCCGCCGAAGCCGCCATATGCCGCCGCCCAGGGCGTCATGCCCAAGTCATACACGCCGGTGACCACCACGTGGGTAGCGCCCGCATTCACCAAGCGCTGCACCTGATTGGCCAGCGCATCGGCGGCCGCGGTGACCGTACTCGTGGTCTGGGCCGAGATGCCGGTGGCCTTGACCGCCGCCACGATGTCGCTCATGCCACCGTTGATCATCACGATGTCGTTCTTGGTGAGCGTGGTGCGCGCGAGCAACGTCGTGATCTGGTCGCTCACGCTCGGGACGGCATTGCCGTTCGGATCGGTCGCCGCGGTCGCCACTTGCGCATAGCCTTGCGCATAGCCCCAGCCGCCGCTCTTGGCCGGTGTCATCGTCAGGCCGTAGTTGCTGACGAACGACTGCACCCAGTTGCCGGAACCGTCGTTGACGGTGAATTCCATCCCGGTCGGACCCTGGCCCACGTCCTCGAAGCCGTCGCCCACCGTGATCGCGCGGTTGGCATTCAGGTCAGACACCACCGACCCGCTGCCGCAGGAAGCGAGTAGCGTACAAGCACCAGCGGCCAACGCCATGGCAATGCGATGGCTCCATGGATGGGTCATGACAGAACTCCGGGGATCAAAACCAAAAGGCGAAGTTTAATCGCGCGCCCAGCGTCATGCCGATGCGGCGGCGCGCAGCAGGCGGTCGCGCACGCCATCCCAGGCATCGCCGGCGGGCGGGCTCTCGACCCAGATCGCGGCGGCGCCCCAGGCGTCGAATTCGTGCAGCACGGCAAACAACTCGCGCGCCGCTGTGACGGCATCGTCGGGCATGCGGCGCAGCAGCCCGTGCGGCGGGGCTTCGGCCAACGCGCTGCGCGCCCAGACAGCGAGTTTGCCGGCACCGGCTTCCGGCTGCCGCAACGCCGCGGCCAATTCCCGCGCGTCCAGCAAGCGCACATGCGCGCGCGGCGCGTAGTGGGCGGCCAGCGTGCCCGACGCCTTGGGGCTGGGCGTATCCAGTTCGTCCCGGGCGCGCACCCGCTCGCCCGCCGCGCGCTCGATGGCCGACCGTGCCAGTTGTCCGGGACGCAACAGCACCGGCACGCCACGCGTGCAGTCGATGATGGTGGATTCGATGCCAACGGTGCACGGACCGCCGTCCAGCGTCAGCAGATCGGGGCCGAATTCAGCTTCCACGTGCTGTGCCGTGGTCGGGCTCATCTTGCCGAAGCGATTGGCGCTGGGCGCGGCCAGGCCATGGATCCCCTGCGCGGCGCACGCGGCCAGCAACCGCTGGGCCACCGGATGCGACGGGCAGCGCAGCGCGAGGGTGGCATTGCCGCCGGCAGCGGCCGCCGCCACGCCCGGCCGGCGCGGCAGGATGAGGGTGAGCGGCCCCGGCCAGAACGCCACCACCAGGCGGCGCGCAAACACCGGCAAATCCGCGGCAAAGCGGCCGATTTCCGCCGCGCCGGTCACGTGCACGATCAACGGATGGTCGGCGGGCCGCCCCTTGGTGCTGAAAATCAAGCGCGCAGCCGCGTCGTTCTCGGCGTCGGCCGCCAAGCCATACACCGTCTCGGTCGGCAGGCCGATCAACGCACCCGCGCGCAAGCGCTCGACCGCAGCGGCTATCGCCTGCGGCAATTCACCCGACAAAATCACGACCACCTCCGATGCGCGTGCAATGAACCGTCAGGGCGGGCGCTCTTTCACGACGCCAGAGGCAACGCGAACACCGGTATTGCACAATGCACGTAGTTTAGTTTTTGCCGCCGCGCGCGCCCTTTTGTCATGTTGAACGTAACCGTTGAAACCTTCGATGCCGAGGTGATGGCCGCCTCCAAGCAGACCCCGGTGCTGATCGATTTCTGGGCGCCCTGGTGCGGCCCGTGCAAGACACTCGGGCCCATCCTGGAAAAGCTGGAAACCGATTACGCCGGCCGCTTCAAGCTGGTCAAGATCGATTCCGACCAAGAGCAGGAGTTGGCCGGCGCCTTCGGCGTCCGCAGCATTCCGACCGTGGTCCTGATGCAGAACGGCCAGCCGGTCGACGGCTTTACCGGCGCGTTGCCTGAAGGCGCGGTGCGCCAGTTTCTCGACAAACACCTGCCGTCCAAAGACGCGGTGGCCGCCGAGGCGCAAGCCGACGAAGCCGGCGAATTATTGCAATCGGGCGACACCGGCGCGGCGCTGGCCAAGCTGGAAGCCGCACTCACGCAGGACCCGGCGAACGATGACGCCCGTGTCGACTACGTGCGCCTGCTGATCGGCACCGGCGATTACGCCAAGGCCACGGCCGCATTGCAGGAGCCGCTCTCGCGCGAGCCCCGGCCGCTGCGCTTCGACGCGCTCGGGCGCTGGCTCGCCGCCATCGGCTTCACGAAAGAAGATGCGCGCGGCCAGTGGAGCGCGGCACAGTTCGACGCCAGGATCGCCGAGAACAAGCGCGACTTCGACACGCGTTTCGCCAAGGCACAAACGCTGATGGCCCAGGGCGAGTGGACCGCCGCCATGGACGAGCTGCTGGAAATCGTGATGCGCGACAAGAAATGGAACGACGAGGCCGCACGCAAGACCTACGTGGCGATCCTCGACCTGATCGCGCCGCCGCCCGCCAAACCGACCGCGCCCGGCGCCGCGGCCAAAGGCGGCATCGAACTCACCGGCAACGCCGCCCTGCAGCAAGACCCGCGCGCCGAGCTGGTGTCGGATTACCGGCGCAAGCTCAGCATGGCGTTAAATTGACGTCCGGGCTCAGCGCTCTCCTTCAGTCCCTGCAAGCGCTCGCGTGGCCCCCGCGAGCGCCACGTACTCCGCCACCGGCACCTCTTCCGCCCGCCGCTGCACGTCGAAGCGGCCGGCAAACCCGCGTTCTTCCAGCCAGCGCCCCAGCGTGTGGCGCAGCAGCTTGCGCCGCTGGCTGAACGCCACGCGCACCAGATCGGAAAAAGCCGCCACGTCGAGCGGCGCGAACGCCGCGTGCGGGCGCATGCGCACCACGGCGCTTTGCACCCTGGGCGGCGGCGAGAACGCTTCGGGCGGCACGTCGAGCAGCTTCTCCATGGCGTAGCGCCACTGCAGCATGACCGACAGGCGGCCGTAGTCCTTGTGGCAGGGCGCAGCCACCATGCGGTCGACGACCTCTTTTTGCAGCATGAAGTGCTGATCACGGATGGCCTCCGCAAACGCCAGCAGGTGAAACAGGATGGGGCTGGAAATGTTGTAGGGCAAGTTGCCGCACACGCGCAGTTGCGCGCCGCCGAAATCGGTTTCGGCGAGCGCGCGGAAATCGACTTTGAGTGCGTCGGCTTGGCGCACGTGCAGCTTGGGCCAGGCGCGCAGGCGCGCCGCCAGATCACGATCCAGCTCGATCACGGTCAGGCGTTCCACGCGCTCCAGCAGCGGGCGCGTGAGCGCGCCCAGCCCGGGCCCGATTTCGACCATGGCATCGGCCGCTTCCGGGCGAATGGCACGCACGATGGCGTCGGTGACCGCCGCGTCGGCCAGGAAATGCTGCCCGAAGCGCTTGCGCGGGATGTGGTGCGCCACGGATTGACGCGACGAGGCATTACGCACCGTTGTGCCCCACGGCCGATTCATGCGCGGCACAACCGGTGCCGCGCAACTGCGGCCCCCGCCTGCCGGGCCCGGCGTGCGACGGGGCCACGGATGGAGCCCCGGACAAATGCCGGGCCGTACTCAGGATCACTGCGGCGGATCGCGGTATTCGACGTAAGCGCGCGCACGCACGTCGCGCGCCCAGTCGGCAAACGCTTCCTGGGTCTTCTTCTCGCGCAGGATGTTGCGCGCCAAGTCATGCTGCTGCGCCGCCGTGAGGACTTGTTCGCGCCGGCCTTCGACCTGGATCAGTTGCACGCCAAAACGCGTGACGATGGGGTCGCTGATCTGGCCCACATCGAGGTTGTTCATGGCCTGCTCGAACTCGGGCACGAATTGCCCCGGTGGCACCCACCCCAGGTCGCCGCCGTCCTTGGCGCTGGCGTCCTGCGAATACTGTTGCGCCAACTGCGAAAAGCGGGCTTCGCCCGACTGGATGCGGCGCTTGAAATCGGCCAGCCGGTCGATGGCCACCTGCTGGCCTTGCTGCGGCCCCACCTTGAGCAGGATCTGGCGCACGTGCGTGAGCGGAATCTTGACGTCGGCCACTTGTCCGCCCTGCTGGCGATCGAGTACTTTCAGGATGTGGAAGCCGGCGCCCGACTTGACCGGGCCGGCGATGCCGCCGACCGGCGTGTCTTTCGTGGCCTGGAGGAACAGGTCCGGATACTCGTTGACCGGCCGCATGCCGAGTACGCCGCCATCGGTGCCGTGCTTGTTGGCGTCGGAATATTCCGATGCCAGCTTGGCGAAATCCTCACCCGCCCGCGCGCGTTTGGCGATGTCGTCAGCCTTGGCTTTGAGGCGCTCGACTTCCTGCGGGCTGATGCCTTCGGGCACGGCCACCAGGATCATCGCCAGGTTGATTTCCGACGGCGTGGTGTGGCCGCCGCTTTGCTCCTGCACGAACGCATCGACTTCGGCGTTGGTCACCTTGACGTCGGGTTCGATCTCGCGCGCCCGCAGTTCCGCCAGCAGAACCTGGTTCTTCAAATCGGCCACGAAATCGTTGAACGTGATGCCTTCCGCTTCAATCTGCTGTTTCAACTCGTCGATGCTGGTCAACTGGTTCTGGCGCGCGATCGACAGCTCGGCCTGCTTCAGCGCCTCGTCGCTCACGGTCATGCCGTGTCCGCGGGCGTATTGCACTTCGGCGCGCTCGGTGATCAGGCGATCCAGCACTTCTTTGCGCAACTCCGCTTCGGGTGGCGGCGGGGTGCCCGCCTGCTTCAGGTCGCGCTCGGCCCGCGCCATGCGCGCCCGCACTTCGTTGTTGGTGATGGGCTCGGTGTTGACGATGGCGACGATGTAATCGGCCTGGTGCACCACGTTGCTGGCCGCGGGCGTCGGCGCCGGCGCGGCTGCGGGCGCCGCGGCCTTTGGCCTGGCGGGCGCGGGCTTGTGTTTCGCCGGCGCCTTGTGCTTGGGCGGCGCGGCTTTCCGGGTTGCCGCTGGCGGTTGCGCGCCGTCGCCGCTTTGCGCCCACGCGGGCCAACCCACGACGGCAAGCGCCAGCGCCAGGAGTTGCGCCAGCGCGCAGCGATGCAGAAATCTACTCATAGTTGGTAAAACGACTGGGTGGTGCGGCCTGCCGCGGGAGCGCCTCGTAGCCCCGGATATTGTCGCGTAGCGCGCTCAACGGACTCGTGCCGACGCTGGTCAGGCCTTTGAATTCCAATTGGAACATGATCCGGCTGGTGGAAGTTCCCAAGCCGTTCTGCAGTTTTTCCAGCACGATGCGGCCAATCCAGCAGCCGGTGTCGTATTCGAAACCGGCAATGACGTTGCTCAGCGTCTTGCCGATCAGGTCGTAATCCAGGCGCCCGACGCTGTACCAACGCCCGCTGCAGCTGCCGCCGCTGCGCCGCACGCCCAGCTCGGAGCGGTTGCCGCCGCCAAAAATGTCGCCCAGCGGCCATTGCCAGCCCACGCCCACGCTCTTGGTGTCGAGGATGCGGTCGTTGCGGTACGTCAGGTTGAGCACGTGGAAGTTGCTCGGCTGGTAGCGCGTGCTGATGCTGCTGCGCGTCGACTGGTTGGTGTCGAGGTTGTACTGCAGCACGGTGTCCATCGACCATTTCGGCGTCCAGTGGATGCCGGCGCCCAACATGATGTCCGACCAGCCGCGCGCTTCGGGCGTGCCGCCTGGCAACGTCACCTGTTGCGGCGAGAAACGGTAGCGCTGGGCGAAATCGAGGCGCAGCGCCTCGGCGCCGGTTTCGGGATCGAGCAGGCGGCTGGTCACGCCGGCCGTCACCAGGTTGTTGTCGACGATGCGGTCGTCGCCGGCAAACGCGTTGTCGGCCCAAATGGTGGCGAAATTGAAGTCGTACGCGCCCGAGTCATAGTTGGGAATCAGGCTTTGGTTGCGATACGGCGTGTAGATGTATTTGAGGCGCGGCTCCAGCGTCTGCGTGAAGCCGCGGCCGAAATAGCTGGCCGGCCGCTCGAACACCAGGCCGCTGTCCAGGCTCACGGTCGGGATGAGACGGTTGGCCGACGTCGCTCCGTTCGCGAGCGGACTGTCGAAGCGGTAGTCGCTCGCGTGCACCTTGGCGGCCGGCGTGAAGAAGCCCCACGGCGCGATGAACGGGCGTGAAATCTGCGCTTGCGCCACGCTGCGGTCGGCATTCGGCTGCTGCGTGTAGAAAAAGCTGTTGTGGAAGCGCGAGAAATCGCCGTTGATGGAATAGTCGAAGCCGCCATCGTTGATGCGTCCCCAGTGGGCCGTCAATTGCGGCAAGCGGTCGTAAGGCGGCGTGATCGGCGCGGTCGGATCCTGCAGCGTCTGCCATTTCTGCGCGCCGATACTGGCCGAAAAGTTGCCGCGCCCCCAAGTCAGCGCGCCGTTCGTCAGCAACGTGCGCGTGGTCAGCAACTGGTTGAAGCCGGTGCCGGTGGCGAGAAAGTCGCTGTAGTAGTTGTTGTCGCTGGCGTGGTTGATGTTGAGGTTGAGCCCGAACTTGCCGATCGCCGACAGGCCGCTGTCGTAGGTGCCGCTGTGCTGCGTGAACAGGGCCCAGCGGTTGGCGTTGCGCAACCGATCGTCGGGCATGAAGTCCGCGGTCACCTGGCCGTTGTAGTTGCTCTCCAGGTAGCGGAATTCGCCTTCGGTGTTGACGCCGCGGCGCGACATCACGGTGGGCGTGAGCGTGGCGTCGCGGTTCGGCGCGATGTCCCAGTAGTAGGGCGTGGTCACCGAAATGCCGTTCTGACTGTCGAGGGCCAGGGTCGGCGCGAGCCAGCCCGAGCGGCGCTTGTCGCTCAGGCCAAACGTGATGGACGGCAGCGCCAGGATCGGCATGCCCTTGAAATCGAGCACCGCGTCGGTCGCGTGCCCCTCGTCCTCTTCTTGGTCCACGTCGAGCTTGGCGGCCCGCAGAATCCAGTCCGGCACCCAGTCCGGCCCCGGCCGCACGCAGGTGGTGTAGGTGCCATCCGCGATGCGGGCGCGATCGCGGTCGATGAAGGTGAGCTTCTTGCCTTCGCCATG
>SCQQ01000093.1 GCA_004299095.1 Burkholderiaceae bacterium
TTCGATCATGGCCAGTTTGTCGGCGTACTTCAGCACCAGTTGCGACATCTTCGCGAGGATGCGGCCGCGCTCGGTGGCCGACAGCCGGCCCCAGGCGCCGTCAAAGGCCGCGCGCGCCGCAACGACCGCGGCGTCCACGTCGGCCGCGTCGCCGCGCGCGATGTGGCCCATTCCCCGCCCCGTGGACGGATTCTCCACCGCGAGCGTCGCACCCGACGCGGCGCTGCGCCACCGGTTGCCTATCAGAATTTTCGACGGATCGAACCAAACCACCGAACCCAGGGCTTCGTCGAGCGTCCTCTCGGCAATGCCGGTCTCTGCTGCTGTCATCACGTGTCTCCTGTGCGTGCGGGCCGGTATTTCGCTCGGTACGCACGCTGACAACCCCAATCCCCTCGGTCATCCCAGTTTACTCAGGCGGCGCAAAACTGGGTGACTGGGCATACCATCACCCCGCCGGTGCGCTCACGGGCGGCCACGCGCGCGCAAGCAGGCACGGCGGCGCTTGTTCGAATGAACCGGGAAACACGGATCGCGGCGATATGCACGCCCGGTCAGCTGTTTCCAGTCGAACCTCGGGAAGCCTCGGCCCCACGTCGGGCCGCCCGAGTCCACACCGAAAACATCGCGAGCAAAGGGTGTTATATACTGTTGTCGTATAGCAATACAGTATTTTATACCATATTGTTATATATACATCAAACGCAGACATTTGAGCGTGTCAATGCTCAGGCCCGCGGGTTGATTTCACCTTGATCGTCAACACAAGAGAGGTTTTCCATCATGGGTTTGCAACTTGGACAGACAGCGCCGGATTTCACGGCCGATTCCAGTCAGGGAACGATTCATTTCCACGACTGGGCGAAAAACAAATGGGTGGTGCTTTTTTCCCACCCGAAGGACTTCACGCCGATTTGCACCACTGAGCTCGGCCAGTTCGCCCGGCGCAAGGCCGAATTCGACAAGCGCGGGGCGCACCTGATCGGCCTCTCGGTCGATCCGTCGGACAGCCACCGCAAGTGGATCAAGGACGTGGCCAAAGTCGGTGGCGCCGAAGTCGATTACCCGATCATTGCCGATCCCGACCTGACCATCGCCAAGCAGTACGGCATGTACCACCCCGAGGCCGACGCCACCGTCACGGTGCGCTCGGTGTTCCTGATCGACCCGCACGGCAAGGCGCGCGTGATCCTCACGTACCCGCCCAGCATCGGCCGCAACATCGACGAAATCCTGCGTTCCATCGATGCGCTGCAGCAGTCCGACAAACAGGGCGTGTCGATTCCGGTTGACTGGAAACCGGGCGAGGACGTGGTCGTTTCACCCAAGCTGTCGGACGCTGAAGTGGAAGCGAAATACCCCGGGAAAGTGCGCAAGGTCACCGACTACCTGCGCTTCGTTCCTGCGCAGCACTGAGCGCCCTTCTGGCCGCCGACCGGCGGCCAGGATGTCCCGTCAATCGGCCATGGCCCTTTGCCATGGCCGATTTTCTGGTGCCGAAGCAGAACGGGTCTCGCGTTCGCCGCGACGTCAACCCGGCAAGCGGGCGCCATGCGCAACCCACCGCACCGGTCCATTCAGCCGCGCACGCCGCCCGGTTTGCACGCCGGATGCAGGCTGGCATCGGCCGAGGCGCGCGCCGCGACGCGTTCAAACCACGGCCCGACGTGCGGCAGCGCGCGATCGAAGTCCTGCCCCACCGACGCGCCAAAATCCAGCCACACGTAGAGCCAGATATCGGCGATGGTGAAGCGTTCGCCAGCGAGGAACGTGCGCGCGCCCATCATTCCGTCCAGCCAGCGGATGCGGTCCTGCGCCACGTGCTTCAGTCCCGCTGCCGCTTCGGGCGCCACGGGAATGCGGCCTTCGAAACGCTTCAGCCCCTCGGCGTAGTGGTACGCATTGTGGATATTCTCGGTCACGTTCAATTCGGCCCGGCGCTGCCACTGGCGCGTGACCGCGCGCTCTTCACGGGTATGTCCGACCAGCGGCGGCTCGGGGTGCAACTCTTCCAGATATTCCATGACGGCGATGGATTCGGCGATGCAACTGCCGTCGTCCAGCAACAGCGCCGGCGTTTGCCCGGCGGGGTTGTGCGCCAGATAAGGCGCCTGCCGGTTCTCGCCGGTGAACACGTCGATCTGCTCGGTGGGCAACGTAATACCCTTTTCTAGCAGATACATGCGCAGGCAGCGTGGCGCCGGGCTCATCGCGTCCAGAAGTTTCATGGTGCATTGCCTTTCCAAAAAGCGAGCCGGCCGATTTCCCGGCCGCACCCGATGTGCATCAACGGTCGATCCCCGGTTGTAACTGCACCGACAAATCGGGCGCGGCGCGTGGGCAATGCGCGCGCCGCCTCTTCTCGGGTTCAGCCCGACCTCAACCGCGCACCGCCTGCCCTTGGCGGCGCACGCCCAGCCACGCCTTGACCGATGCGATCGTGAGCGGAATCGAACCGAAGACGATGAACACCATGTCGCCCGGGAAGCGCAGCCACTCGATCACCAGCGCCGGCGTGGTGTGGATGAACGCTTCGCTGCGCGCGTGCCAGTAGCCGTTCTGCATCACGTCCCAGATCTGGCGAACGCCGCTCGGGAACAGGCTGAACACGACCATCATCATCAGGCCGATGTTGGCGCCCCAGAACGTCACCTTGATCCACTTTTCCAGTCTGGGCCAGTCCTTGTCGGTCGCGGTCTGGCGCAGAACGAACACCATGAGCGCGATGGCCAGCATGCCGAACACCCCCATCAGCGACGCGTGGCCGTGATTGGGCGTGAGCTGCGTGCCGGTTTCGTAATAGCTCACGATGGGCAGGTTGATCAGGAAGCCAAAAACGCCGGCGCCGAGAAAATTCCAGAAGCCCACGGAAACCAGAAAAAACAACGTCCACTTGTGCTTGCGCGCGATCTCCGCGCGCGGCGTGTGCGGATCGCCGCCGCGGGCGGTCTTGATGAAGCCCCAGGCATCCAGCGTGAGCAGCGTGAGCGGCACCACCTCCAGCACCGAAACCAGCGCGGAAGCCGCCATGTTGAAGCTCGAATGGCCGTTGAAGTACCAGTGGTGGCCCGTGCCGACCAGCCCGCCCAGGAAGAACAGGATGGCGTCGAGGTAGATCACGCGCAGCGCCGTGGTTGCACGCGTCAGGCCGAGTTGGTAGAAGACGATGGCCACCACCGTGGTCGCGAAGAATTCGAAGAAGCCTTCGACCCACAAGTGAATGATCCAGAAACGCCAGGTGTCGACCACCGTGAAGTTGGTATGCGGGCCGTAAAAGAGCGCGGGGATATAAAAGATCGGGATCGAAAGCGCCGCCAGCATGAACATGCGGACGATGGGCCGCGCCTCCACCGAAGCCACTTCGCGCGGCCGCGCCAGCCACCAGAGCACGCCGAACCACACCAGCAGACCGACCACCAGAATGTATTGCCAGAGGCGCCCGAGCTCCAGGTATTCCCAGCCCTGGTTGCCGAGCCAGAACCACCAGTTCCCGAACCACTGCAGCATGCCAGCCCATTCGCCCAGCAGGCTGCCGACGATCACGATCAGGAACGCGGCGAACAGCAGGTGCGCCCAGATCGCGAGCGCCGCCGGCACCTTGCTGCGCAGCGTGCTGCCGAGGAACAGGGCCGCTGCCACGTACGACGTGGCGATCCACATGATCGCGCTCTGCAAATGCCAGGTGCGCATCAGGTTGCTCGGAAACCAGCGCTCCAGCGGAATGCCGTAGAAGCCGTTGGGCTCGATGCGGAAGTGCGCCGTGACGCCGCCCACCAGCGTCTGGAACAGCCAGACCGCGGCCACGATCACAAAGAACTTCACCAGCGCGCGCTGGCCGTCGGTGGCCACCCCGGGCGTCACGCGCGGCTCGATCTTGCCGGCGCTGATCCAGCCCAAGTATTCAAACCGGCCCGACGCCAGCAGTGCGACGCCCAGGCCCAGCAGGAAAACCACCAGACTCAATGCGCTCCAGAGCGTGGCGTCCGACGGCGCCACGTTGCCGACCGTGGGGTCGTACGGGAAATTCATCGTGTAGGAGTAGTTCTGTCCGGGCCGATCAGCCACCGACGCCCAGGCCGCCCACGTGACGAAGGCCGTGAAATGGCTCAGATCCTTGGGATCGGTGATCCAGTCCGGCATCAGACCGCCGTTGTTCCCGGAGTCCTTGAAATATTCTTTCCAGTAGCCGAGCTGGTGCTTCCAGGCCTCGGTTTCCGGCTCGGTCAGCGTGAGCGTGTCCGCGGCCGCGTCGTAGCGGTTGGTTTTCAGCAGTTGCGCGGTCTGTCCCTGCACCGCGGCCTGCTGCGTCTTGTCGAGATCGGAAAACGACTTGCCGTATTGCGTGCCCGCCAGCGTATTGGCGGTATCCAGGCCCATCTGATGCAGCGCCTCGGCCGAGTAGTCGATGCCGAGGTAGGCACCGTGCCCCCAGATGGAGCCGTTGTCCATCAGGCCATAGCGCAGGAAAACGCCCTGCCCGGCCTCGATGTCCGCGCGCGTGAACAGGGTCGAACCATCGGCGGCAACCACTTTGGCCGGGATGGGCGGCGCGTGCTTGTAGCCCAGCACCGTCATCGCCACCAGAACGGCGCCACCGACGATGAAAATGATGACGAGCGCCCGCACCCACCAGGGGGACAGGCGGTCTTCGACGTTGACCGAATGTTCCGCGATTGCTGTACTCACGTTGCGTCCTCGTTGCAAAACGGATGATTTCCGGCCGACCTTGCCGACGCAAAACGCGCCGGTGTCGACACGGCTGCACACGATTGGAATCCGCGGCAAGGGCGCGAGTCAACCGATAACCATGCCGTCCGCCCGGTCGGTGGCGGTGCAGCGACGGGTACGCCCGCGCCGTGCAACCCGCCCGGCAAGATCAGTCTCTCAGCCGGCGCCCAGCGCATAGCGCGCCGCCCGATCCCTGCGGTTCGGCAGCCACTGCGGCGCGAGGGATCCGCCCATCATCCCCGCCATGGCCGCAAGCAAGCCAGCCAGTTGCTGGGGAAACGCCGCATTCAGCATCGGACTGGACGCGAACAGCAGCCACGTGCCGATGCCCAGCGCCAGGGCCAGCAACGCGCCTTGCGTGGTGGCGCGCTTCCAGTACACGCCGAAAGCCAGCGGTACGAACGCGCCCACCAGCGGCAGTTGATAGGCACCCGAAACCAGTTCGTAAATCGACGAGCCTTCCATGGTGATGGAATACAGCAGCACGCAGCCCGTGAACACCAGCACGCTGATGCGCATGGCTTTCAGCGTTTCGGCGTCGCTCATGCCGGGGCGCAGATTGCGCAGGATGTTTTCGACGAACGTGGTCGATGGCGCGAGCAGCGTGGCCGACGCTGTCGACATGATGGCCGAGAGCAGCGCGCCGAAAAACGCCACCTGCAGCCCGACCGGCATGTGCTCCAGCACCAGCGTGGGCAACACTTTCTGCGGATCGTCGGCGAGCAGGGTTTCGGTGCCCGGCATGACGATCAGTGCCGACATCACGACGAACATCGGCACGAAGGCGAACACGATGTAGAGCGAGCCGCCGATGATGGGCCCGCGCTTGGCGGTCACGGGACCATTCGACGACATCACGCGCTGGAACACGTCCTGCTGCGGAATGGAGCCCAGCATCATCGTCACCAGCGCGCCGAAAAAGAAGGTCCACGCCTTCACCCCGCCGGTCGGGAAGAACTGCAATTTGCCGTGTTGCGCGGTGTAGTCGATCACCTTGGCCGCGCCGCCTGCCAGCTCGGCGGCGTACCAGGCAATCGCCCCGAGGCCAGCCACGATCACGATGGTCTGCACGAAATCCGTCACGGCCACCGACCACATGCCGCCATAGAGCGTGTAGATCAGCACCACCGCCGTGCCGATCACCATGCCCCAGGAAAGCGAAATGGCGCCGCCCGACAGCACGTTGAACACCAGCCCGAGCGCCGTCACCTGCGCGCCCACCCAGCCGAGGTAGCTGAAGATGATGATGCCGGAGCACAGCACCTCGACCACGCGGCCGAAGCGCTGGCGGTAATAGTCGCCAATCGTGATGATGTTCAGCGCGTACAGCTTGCGGGCAAAAAAGAAGCCCACCAGGATCAGGCACAGGCCGGCGCCGAACGGGTCTTCCACCGTACCCGCGAGGCCCTCCTTGACGAACTGCGCGGGCGCGCCCAGTACCGTTTCCGATCCGAGCCAGGTAGCGAACGTGGTGGCGATCACCACCGCCAGCGGCAGCGAGCGCCCCGCGACCGCGTAATCCGCGGTGTTGCGCACACGGCGCGCGGCGATCAGCCCAATGGCAATCGATGCCAGCAAGTAGACAGCGACAAAGCCAATCAACATGGTTTTTCCTTCTCGAAGGCAGGGGAACGAGGACGAAAAATCAAGGCGCGATTGTCGCTGCAATTGCGGACGATCCGATCAAGGGAAAAACCTCGACAAAACGTTCAAGGCTCGGTGCGACGGCAGAGGGCTCCGGCCGCACTCTCCGGTCCGGGCGACGGCCGCGCAGACCCCACGCACCACGCCGCGATGCATCTCGCGGTGCCCCGGCTCGAACTACAAGCCCAGCGCCCAGACCACGAGCGGGATCAGCGCGGCCGTCAGCGCCCCGTTCAGCCCCATTCCGAGCCCGGCAAAAGCGCCCGCCTGCTGGCTGTATTCAAAGGCGCGCGCGGTGCCGATGCCGTGCGAGGTGATGCCGAGCGCAAAGCCGCTCGCGATCGGATCCTTGCGTGCCAGGCGCCCCAGCAGCGGCACGCCGAACGCGCCGCCCAGCACACCGGTGATGACCACGAACACCACCGTGAGTTCGGCGCTGCCGCCAATCTGATCGGAAACGCCCATGGCAATCGGCGTGGTGATCGAGCGTGGCAGGAGCGACAGCAGCAGGTGGCCGTCCACGCCCAGCAGCCGACACAAGACCACGGTGGAGAAAATACCCGTCAGTGCCCCGACCAGCAGTGCCACGGTGATCGGCACCAGGCTGCGCTTGAGTGCGGCGATCTGCTCGATCAGCGGCACCGCCAGCGCCACCGTGGCCGGACCGAGCAGAAAGTGGATGAATTGCGCGCCGTCGAAATACTGCTGGTAATCCGTGTCGGTGGCCAGCAACAGCCCGACGATGGCGGCAATCGACACCAGCACCGGGTTCAGCAGCGCAAAGTTATGCGACTTCAAGTAAAGCTGCCGCGCCAGCCAGTACACGCCGACCGTCACCGCCAGCCACAGCAGCGGCTGGCTCGCCAGGTAAACCCAGATCGCGTTCAGGCGCATGGCGGGCTACTCCGCAGGTTCCGCCGGCTGCTGGCGCCCAAGCAGCCAATGCAGCGTGTAGGCCGTCACGACCAATGTGATGGCCGCCGCTGCCACCAGCACCAGCGCAATCGCTCCGGCCTGGTCCGCCGCGGCGCGCCAGTGCGCAATGATGCCCACGCCCGCCGGCACGAACAGCAGCGACAGGTTTTCCAGAATGGGCTGCGTGGTGTGCGCCAGCGGCAGCGGAACCCGGCCACGCCACAACAGGCAAATGAAGAGCAGCAGCATCCCGATCACCGGCCCGGGCAGCGGAATGTGCGTGAACTGCACCAGCAAGGTGCCCACGAGCTGCATCAGCAGCAGCACGGCAATGGCTCCGATCATGATGAGCGCGCCTCCGTCGATTTCCATCCACGTCGAAGGCGTCGATCGTCCGTTGCGCCCGGGCGATCGTCAAGCGCTCCGGGTGCGGCGCCGCACCGGCCAGGACGCGGGCGTCCGCAAAGAACGCCGGCGCCCGCGTCGTTCGTCAGGCCGATTCCGCGCGCCCGCGCTGCGCCAGCGCCAGACGGACATGGCGGCCGACCAGGACCGCGGCCGGGTACATGACCTCTTCTTCGGTGCGTGCATGCTGGATCAAATCGTCGGCAAAAGCGACGACCTCGGTCCGTTCTGCCAACTCGGCGGCGGCGCGCAGCGCCTGCAGCGCCACGACGATCGCCTTGTGCTCCTGCAGCATCTGCGGCAAATCGGCCTCCAGCCGGTCGGTCAGGACCAGCACGGCTTCCATGTCCTCGTCGACTTGCCTCTCCGCGAGCGCCGCAAGCAGACCCAGCGGCGGCAGCGCGATTTCATCCTCCTTGACGAAGTGCGGATGCATCAGGCGAGCCAGTTCTCTGGCCGCGGCGCCGACCGCGCCCGGCTCCAGGGTGGCGCTGTGCAGGCGCTCGTGCAGTGCGGCGTGCTCCTGCTGCAACGGGATGGGAATGGTGAATTTCAT
>SCQQ01000013.1 GCA_004299095.1 Burkholderiaceae bacterium
ATTGGCCGGCGTGACCAGGCCCTTGGCCTGCTGCTCCAGGCGCCGCGCCAAGTCCAGCAGCGGCGGCACCGCGCCCAGCATGGATTTGCCGACGTTCCGGGCAGCAGCGTAAAAACGGCCGCTCATCAATTGCGCCAGGTAGCGATTCAAGGCGCCCACGGGCGGGCTGATCGACATGTCGTTGTCGTTCAGGATCACCAGCAGCCGCGCGTTGCGCTGCACGCCGGCGTTGTTCAGCGCCTCGAACGCCATGCCGGCGCTCATGGCGCCGTCGCCGATGATGGCGACCACGTCGCGGTTTTCGTGCTTCTGACGCGCAGCCACGGCCATGCCGAGCGCCGCCGAAATGCTGGTGGACGAATGCGCCGTGCCAAAGGTGTCGTACGCGCTCTCCTCGCGCCGCGGAAAGCCGGAAATGCCGCCCAACTGGCGCAGCGTCGCCATTTGCTCGCGCCGGCCCGTGAGGATCTTGTGCGGGTAGGTCTGGTGGCCGACGTCCCATACCAGGCGGTCGTAGGGCGTGTTGAAGACGTAATGCAGCGCGATCGTGAGCTCCACCGTGCCCAGGTTGGAACTCAAATGGCCGCCGGTGCGCGCCACGCTTTGCAAAACGAACGCGCGCAGCTCGTCGGCCAGCGGCTTCAACTGCGGGCGCGCCAGGCGCCGCAAATCGGCCGGGTCGTTGATGGTGTCGAGAAGTCCGTCGGCCATGGTCAACGCTCGCGGTGAACCACGCGCCCCGCCAGCGCGCGCAGCCAATCCACCCGCAGGGGTGCGGTCAGGTCGAGCGCCTGCATCGCATCCTGATAAAGCCGCTCCACCAGCGCGCGCGCGCCGTCCAGCCCCAACAACGAAACGTACGTGGGCTTGTCGGTGGCCGCGTCTTTGCCCGCGGTCTTGCCGAGTTGGCCCGTGTTTGCGGTCACATCCAAAATGTCGTCCACCACCTGATACGCCAAACCAATAGCGTCGCCGTAATTGTCGAGCGCATCGCGCGCTTCTGCCGAAAGAGCGTGAATGGCCGTGGCGGCGCCCATGCGGACACTGCCCTTGAGCAAGGCGCCGGTCTTCAGGCGGTGCATGGTGCGCAGCTCGGGTTCGGTCAGCCGGCAATTCACGCTGGCCAGATCGATGGCCTGGCCGCCCGCCATGCCGAACGTGCCGGCGGCACGCGCCAGCAGCGAACACAAACGCGCCTGCAACGGCAGCGGAACGGTATCGTCCGCAGGCGTCAGGATTTCGAACGCAAAGGCCTGCAGCGCGTCCCCCGCCAGCAGCGCCCTGGCCTCGCCATAGCGCACGTGCGCCGTGGGCTGGCCGCGCCGCAGGCGGTCGTTGTCCATGCAGGGCAGGTCGTCGTGCACCAGCGAGTAGGCGTGCACCACTTCGACCGCGCACGCCGCGCGCAGGGCGGCGATGTCCAGACCGCCGACCGCGCGCGCCGCTGCCAGCACCAGGAGCGGGCGCAAGCGCTTGCCGGCGCCCAGCGCGGCATAGCGCATGACTTCGCCCAGGTGCGCCGGCGCATCGACGGGGATCCAGTCCGCCAGCGCCGTTTCCACGCGCCCGCGCTGCTGCTCGCACCAGGCCGCGAAGGCGCGTTCATTCACTCCGGCTTCCACGGCTTTGCGTCACCACTTTCGTCCAATACCTTGACCTGGTCTTCCACGTTCTGCAACTGCGCCCGGCAATACGCGAGCAGCTCGGTCCCGCGCCGATAGCGCCCGAGCAAATCGTCCAGCGGCAACTGGCCCGATTCCAGATCGGCAATCAGCCGCTCAAGCTCCTGCAGGGCCGCGCCGTAGTCGGTGGGCGGCGGAAGAACCGGTGGGGTTTTCTTGGCCATGTGCGATACGAAAATGGGGCCAATTTTAGGCCGCGCCGAGCCGCGCGCCGGCGCCTCCGGCAAGATGCGGGCCGCACGCCCAGGAAGGTGCTCATGAGCGCCTTCCCAAAGAACAGTGCCGAAAACGCGGTTCCGATTCCGTCTAGAATGCGCGGTTTTCGGTCGTTGTCAACGCGCCAGGCTCCGGCAGCCCCGCGATACGCCCACACCCTGCCCCTTCATAGGGGGAGTCTTAAAGGAGGACAGCCATGTCTGACTTGAGTCTTCAATTACAGCAGGCGGCAAGTCCTCTTTCCGTCCAATCGTACTTTGACGCGGCGCTGTTCGCGCGCGAACAGGAGCGCCTGTTCAAGCACGGCCCGCGCTACGTCGGCCACGCGCTGTCGGTTCCCGACGTCGGCGACTATTACGCGTTGCCGCAGGAGAACCGCGGCCGCGCGCTGGTGCGCACCGCAAAAGACCGCATCGAGCTGATTTCCAACGTCTGCTGCCACCGGCAGGCGCGCATCCTGGACGGGCGCGGCTCGCTCCACACCACGCAGCCGGGATCGGCCGGCGGCAACATCGTCTGCCCGGTGCACCGCTGGACGTACGCGCCCAACGGTAAGCTGATCGGCGCGCCGCACTTCGATCACGACCCGCAGTTGAACCTCGACAACTATCCGCTGCGTTCATGGAACGGCCTGCTGTTCGAAGACAACGGCCGTGACGTGGCAGCCGACCTGGCCGGCATGGGAATGGCACGCGAGCTGTCGTTCGACGGCTACGTGCTCGACCACGTCGAGCTGCACCCGTGCCACTACAACTGGAAAACCTTCATCGAGGTCTACCTCGAGGACTACCACGTCGGCCCGTTCCATCCTGGCCTGGGCAATTTCGTCACCTGCGACGACCTGCACTGGCAGTTCGGCCAGGAATTCTCGGTGCAGACCGTGGGCGTGGCGGATGGCCTGAAAAATTCCGGCAGCCCAGTGTACGAACGCTGGCACCGCGAACTGCTGAACTACAGCGACGGCCGGTTACCGCGCCACGGCGCCATCTGGCTCACCTACTACCCGCACATCATGGTCGAGTGGTATCCGCACGTGCTCACGGTCTCGACGCTGCATCCGGTCAGCGCGCGCGAAACGCTGAACATGGTGGCGTTCTATTACCCCGAGGAAATCGCCGCGTTCGAGCGCGACTTCGTCGAGGCGCAGCGCGCCGCCTACATGGAAACCTGCCTGGAAGACGACGAAATCGCGGAACGCGAGGACGAAGGCCGGCAGATCCTGATGCAGCGCGGCGACGATGCCCGCGGCCCCTACCAGCACCCACTGGAAGACGGCATGCAGCACTTCCATGCGTGGTATCGGCGTGCCCTGGGAATGAACAGCACGGACTGACGTTCCCGCCTAGAATTGCGCACTGGGCACCGCAGCGCTGCGGTGCCCATTTTTGTTCCCATTTCGATCCATGCAAGCCATCTGGATGCTCGCCGCATCCTTCTTCTTCGCGGCCATGAGCGCCTGCATCAAATTTGCGGCGCCGCACTTCGACCTGATGGAGCTGGTGGGCTACCGCGGCGCCATCGGCATCGTTTTCATGGCGGTGCTGGCACGCGCGCGCGGCGTTCCGCTCCAGACCCAGGTGCCCACCATGCACCTGTGGCGCAACGTGATCGGCGTCGCCGCCATGGTGGCCTGGTTTTACGCCATCGCCAACTTGCCGCTGGCCACGGCCATCACGCTCGAATCCATGAGCAGTGTGTGGATTGCCGTTTTCATGGTGGCCGGTACCGTCCTGATGCGGCGTGCCGGGACGCTGCAAGGCCAGGGCCCGCTCCTCACGGCCGTGATCGTGGGTTTCGTCGGCGTGATCCTGGTGCTCGGGCCCACGCTGGGCGGCGACGAGCTTTTCGCCGGACTGATCGGCCTGTCCGGCGGGATGATGGCGGCCCTCGCCTACATGGAAATCGCGGCGCTCGGGCGCGTGGGCGAACCGGACACGCGCACGGTGTTCTATTACTCCATCGGCTGCCTGCTGGCGGGCCTCGCCTGGATCGCGATCTTTGGCGGGCACACGCTGCTGCAGCCGGCGGCGCTCTGGCTCATTCCCATGGGCGTGCTGGGCGGCATGGGCCAGCTGTGCATGACGCGCGCCTTTACCCACGGCGCCACCATCGTCGTGGCCAACCTGCAATACTCGGGCATCATCTTCGGCGCCATCCTGGGCTTCGTCTTCTTCGGTGACCGCATTCCGACCATCGGCTGGCTTGGCATTGCGCTGATCGCAGCCAGCGGCATGTTCGCCACCGCGCTGCGCACGCGCGCGGCGGCGCCCTCGCAAACGCACAAGGAACACGCACCATGTATACCCACCTCATCTCGGTCGATCAGCTGAAAGCCCTGCAGCACGGCAACACGCCGTTCAAGGTATTCGACTGCAGTTTCGACCTCAAGGACACCGAGCAGGGCAAACGCTGGTTCGACGAAGCCCACGTCACCGGCGCCGTTTACGTCGACCTGGACCACGACCTGAGCGCATCGGCCCCAGAAAACGCGATCAATGGCGGGCGCCATCCGCTGCCCAGGCGTGAACTGTTCGCGCAAACGCTGCGCAGTTTGGGATTCCACAATGCCATGCAGGCCGTGGTCTACGACCGCGCCGGCGGCGTGATGGCCGCGCGCCTCTGGTGGATGCTGAAATGGGCCGGCCACGACGCCGCGGCCATTCTCGATGGCGGTTTCCAGGCGTGGACGAAAAGTGGCGGCGCCGTGCAGGGCGGCCCCGCGCCGACAGGAGCGGCAGGCGACTTTGCGCTCAAGCCGGAGCTGCGCCACTGGCTCGACACCCAGCACGTCGCCCAACACCTGAACCAGGCGGGGCAAACGCTGGTCGATGCGCGCAGCGCCGAGCGCTTCCGCGGCGACGTCGAACCGCTGGACCCGGTTGCAGGCCACATTCCCGGCGCCCTGAACCGCCCCGGCACCGAAAATCTCGCCGCCGGCGGGCGCTTCAAGCCGACCGCACAACTGAAAGCGGAATTTGGCACGCTGCTGGCCGGGCGCGAGCCGTCGTCTGTGGTGCACCAGTGCGGCAGCGGTGTGTACGCAACCTTCAACCTGTTTGCGATGGAACTGGCGGGCTATGCGCCGACCCCGATTTACGCCGGGAGCTGGAGCGAATGGTGCCGCACACCCGGGCTGCCCGTCGCCACCGGCAACTAGCGCACCACTGCGGATGGCGGTGTGCTGGCGGCGGCCAGCCCGCCGCCATCACAGCATGACGTCGACCTCGAACGCGGCCAGGAAAACCCCGAGCACGAGCAGGATCACGGCGACCGCAAACCAGCGGACCGTGACACGGTAGACCGCGGCCTGCTCGTCTTGCAAGCGCAGCGCGCGAAACAGCGCGACGAGCTGCAGCAGCACCGAAACCACGATCGCCGCGGCCGACGCGACCGACAACCAGGACCAGTCGCCTGGCGCATCGAACGCCCAATAACGCAGGAACGCCAGCGTGAACGCCAGCAGCACCGTGATCGCGAGAATCAGGCCCTCGTGATAGCCCGGCGGCACGGAAGCCGGCGGCACGTAGGGAGCACCGGGCCGGTCAGGGGTGCCGGGAGATACCGGACGTTCATCAGACGGGTTCATGGCGTGACAACGCTCGCGTGATTCCGTTCGAATGCGGACGAGGCCGCGCACCGCGTGCACCGTCTCGTGCCGGCACGGCCGGGCCGACACCGCCTGCGCAAGCGCATCGCACCACGCGCCTCGCAACGCCGCCGCGTTCCGGTGCCGCGGGCAGCCGATCCGTCAAACGCCCGTGGCGTGACTTCATCGTCCGCTCGATTCATTCACTCAAGCCCTGATTTCAAGGCCTTCCATTATCGGTTTGCACGAGCCGACATGCCGTGCAAACAGCCCGCGCCATCGCGCCCCGACTGGCAGTGCATGCATTCCGCCGTCTGATAATGCCGCCATGCACGGTGAATACAAAATGCCCGGCGGCAAGCTGGTGGTGGCCGACCTCGCTGTCGAAGGCGGCCGCCTTGCGCACGTCCAGATCAGCGGCGATTTCTTCCTGGAACCCGATTCGGCGCTGGACGCCATCAACCGCGCGCTCACCGGGCGCGCGGTTCCCGCCCAAACCGCCGAACTCACGCACGCGCTCGACGCCGCCCTGGGCGCCGACGTGGTGATGTACGGCATCTCATCGGAAGCGATCGCAGTCGCCGTGCTGCGCGCCCTGGAGGCCCAATGAAGCGCGCAGACTGGAAAGATTTCGACTGGCGACTGATCCGCGGAGCCGCGCTATCGCCCGAATTGAATGTCGCCTTGGACGATGTGTTGCTGGACGAAGTGGTCGCCGGCCGCCGCAAGCCGACGCTGCGCCTGTGGGAATGGCCGAGCTCCGCCGTCGTGATCGGCCGTTTCCAGTCGCTGCGCAACGAGGTCGACCTCGAAGCCGCCCAGCGCTTGGGCGTGGGCGTGGTGCGGCGCGTGAGCGGCGGCGGCGCCATGTTCATGGAGCCGGGCAACATCATCACCTATTCGATCTACGCGCCCAAGACGCTGGTCGAAGGCATGAGCATCCAGGACTCCTACGCGTTCTTCGACGCTTGGGTGATCCGCGCGCTGTCCGACTTGGGCATCAAGGCGTGGTACCAGCCACTCAACGACATCACGTCGGCCAACGGCAAGATCGCCGGCGCGGCGCAGGCGCGGCGCGGCAGCGCGGTGCTGCACCACGTCACCATGGCCTACGACATCGACGCCGCCAAGATGGTGCAAGTGCTGCGCATCGGCCGCGAAAAGCTGTCCGACAAGGTCACGCAAAGCGCCGCCAAGCGCGTCGATCCGCTGCGCAGCCAGACCGGCCTGGCGCGCGGCGTCATCATCGAGAAGATGATCGAGGTGTTCCGCGCGCAGCACGGCCTCACGGAAAGCCCGCTCACCGCGCAGGAGCTGGCGCAGGCGCAGGAACTGGTCAAGACCAAGTTCGCCACGCCGGAGTGGACGGCGAAAATACCCTAGCGGTGAGCGACTCTGGCCGTGGCGCCGAGTGCCTCCCCCTATAATTCGCAGTCTTCCCGCAAGCCGACGTAGCTCAGTTGGTAGAGCAACGCACTCGTAACGCGTGGGTCGCCAGTTCGATTCCGGCCGTCGGCACCATTTCAATTTCCCAGTAAGTCTCGAGTGAATCGCCTCACAAAATAAAAAAGGGCATCAATCTCGCTCGATTGGCATCCCTTGATCTCTGACATTGGCGACGGGCGGATGTTAATTTGAAGCGGTAGTTCCACGTCCATCCGAACATCACACCGGCGTTTCCCCGATCGGCAGGAAATCTCCGTTTCGATCGTCGCTCAGGCTGACGTATTCCAACCGCCACTGATCTACGCGCCGAAGATCGGCCAACGTGATGGAAGTGTCCGCGACCGCCTCACATGCATCAAGAGCGATCGCAGTCGCCACGTCCGGCTTGCCATAGGTCTGCTCGAAAAGGTTGCGCAACTGATAAGCGATCTTTTCAGCAGACTCTCGGGCCTGTCTGCCACCTTCGGTGGCGTCGTACACCACAGATATCGACAACATGTAGGGTTCGTCGGCATGCGCCTCTGCCGACCGCTGGTCGCCCAGATCGAAGAACAAGCCGACCAGATATTTTGCTTCGGGTTCGAGGATTTTTCCGATTTGTCGCTCAACCGTGTTCTTCTTGTTTAGTGAATTTCGCAACCGTTGCTCGAAGGCGTTGGGAAACGCCGGTCGACCATAGCGGGCGGCGAGCCACTGCTTCAGCACGCGCTTCGCATCAGTGGGCAATACGGCAGTGCGATCCCTGACAGCACCCCTTTCAAATTCCCCCTTGGGGACGACACGCCGTTCAGCGTGCTGAAGTTCAACAACGATTGGTATACCGCCTGCGATTTCGTAGGTCAGGTCGAGCTTGCGTGGGTTTTTGGCGTAGGAAAACTGCGGATTGGCTGTAGTGACGATGACGGCGACGATAACTTCGACCGAAGTTTCCCGGTCGTGGGGAAGGTCGCAATCGTGCGTGATAACGACGACGCGCTGCTTCTCGCTGATCGCGCCGTTCAACGTAGTCAACCTGGCCGCAGATTCAAGAGTAAGAAGATCGCCTTGTCGCCACTCGGTATCGCGCGTCAGCATCCATCGTCCTTGGCAATATCACTCGGAGGAACCTGGGATGGAAAGCTCCGCGCGCCAATCGTCCGACGGCGCGGCCTTCGATCGCGCCAAACCGGAACGGCTGTACGCTGCATCCATCGCCTGCGCTTCGGCGACCAGCGTCTGGGAGTGTTCAGGCAAAAGCGTTCCAGCCGCAACCAAGTCCAGTAGAGACTGGCCTTCAAACGCCTTCATCTTTAGCAGGGAGGATGCGCGCGTCACTCTTGCTTTCTGGAAAGCATCGGCGGCAAGACTGAGAGAACGGATGCGCGCAAGCTTTTCATCTTCAGGTTTGGATTCACCGCCAATCCACTTGTAGATGGCCTGCCGCGAAACGCCGAATACAGTTGCTAAGTCTGCAATAGCAGGGTTGAACACCTGTCGGATGTTCGCAAGATGCTCGGCGGTGGAACGGATGTCTAAGCGCGCGACATTCGCGTCAGCCGTTTGAACATAGAAATTCGGCACGCGCGTGTCCAGCATCTTGCTCCATGCACTGGCGTGGGAGAGCGCGAACACGCTGCCGGTGCCCCCGAGCGCGCAAGCAATCACCACCACCGCGGTGCTGACAGGCTGCTGAAACGGTACAGAACGACGGGTAGACAAGATTTCGGTGTACATGGCGTCTTGACCTTATGTTGTGTTAGGTCCACACACCACGCGCGTGATCCGTTGTCGTTGCACGGAATACTGACTTGATCGTGGCGTGCAGCGAAATTAATTGCTCATTCAGCTCGTCCAATTCCACGGGCATCCGACCTTGAACGTAGTGATCCGTGTCAATGATCGCGTGCTCGCGTGCTTCTTTGATCTCAAACTGCGGCGCTACTGCTAGTCCAGTCGGCAGCATGTCTGGCGGGAAGCCCAAGGGGGCGACCGCTCGATACACCCTGACGACAAGCGTTCCGTTCCGCGCAAGCGGACGCGTGTCGGTCGTGAATACGGATTCAGTCATCGCGTGCTGACGGACCGCATCAAAATCAATGCCATGCAGTCCGCCCACGAGGTATTGCTCCGTGGTCTCTCCGGCGCGCGGCAGAACGGCATCCAGATAACGAAGTCCCAGCCGACTAACGTGATCGAGTGAAACGGCCTCATGCACTGCCGCCAAGCCCCGCAGTAACTCTGCAATGAATTCATTGTGCGTCTGATAGCGGGTCGTGTGGTAGGTGATCGTCGAAGGCCCGAGAATGAACCCCGCCGACCGATCACTGCGCGTCATCAGCCACGACACCGCTTGTTGGATCTGTGGCTCCCGCGGCTGCGCCTGCCCAGGTCCGGGCACAACTAGTTGCATGAACTGCTGCGGTTCAAACAGCGGATACCCGTCGCGCCGGAGCCGATCTTGAATTTGATCGACGTACTTGGCCATCGCCGCAACTGGGTTGAAGTGCGCCTGTGCCAACGCATAGTAGACAGGCGCATTCGACATCTTCGCGCTCATAGGCAGCTCCCGTTATTTCGTGGTTGACAGGTCAGTTGTCAGTTTACACGGTAGTTGACGGCCGCGCCACGGACTGTCTCGCGCTGGTACTTATTGCACTGATGCTCCTGAGCAAGAAACTCCATGGGAGGTGTAGCTCGTTGAAGTCAATCAGCCGATCGAACTGCTTGTCGCTGCAGGTTTGTAGGTCTTACTTAGCAGTCAGAAAGATAGGCAACAGAAGGATTTTCGAAAAACGAACGGATCAGCTCCGGATTTCTTTCCATCTTGGAGAGCATGGCCAACGACAATTATCTTGACCGGTCGGCGACAACTATCTTGAGCGGTTGATGCCCACGCGCGGGAGGCGTCAGGCGGTCGGGTTCTAGAGTGGCTCGCCTCTGCAGAAGGAGGCAGC
>SCQQ01000094.1 GCA_004299095.1 Burkholderiaceae bacterium
ATGATGAAGTGGTTTCACCTCCTCATGGAACACCAGGAAGACCTGGCGCGCCTGATGACCGCGGAAGAAGGCAAGCCCATGAAGGAAGCGCGCGGCGAAGTGGCTTACGGCGCCAACTTCGTCGAATGGTTTGCCGAGGAAGCCAAGCGCGTGCACGGCGAAACCATTCCCACGTACGACCGCAACAAACGCATCACCGTGATTCGCCAGCCCATCGGCGTGTGCGCGGCGATCACGCCGTGGAACTTCCCGCTGGCGATGATCACGCGCAAGGTGGCGCCAGCGCTGGCCGCGGGCTGCACGGTGGTCATCAAGCCGGCCGAGCTCACACCGCTCTCGGCGCTGGCGGCAGCCGAACTGGCCGATCGCGCCGGCTTCCCGGCGGGCGTGATCAACGTCGTGACCGGCATGGACGCCGCCGCCATCGGCAAAGTGCTGTGCGACAGCCCGGTCGTGCGCCACCTGTCGTTCACCGGTTCCACCGAAGTCGGCCGCATCCTCATGAGCCAGTGCGCGCCGACGGTGAAGAAGCTGTCATTGGAACTGGGCGGCAACGCGCCCTTCATCGTGTTCGACGACGCCGACCTGGACGCCGCCGTGGAAGGCGCCATCGTGAGCAAATACCGGAACGCGGGCCAGACCTGCGTTTGCGCCAACCGCCTGTACGCGCAGGACGGCATTTACGACGCGTTCGTGAAGAAGCTCGCAGCCAAGGTCAAGGCCCTCAAGGTCGGCAGCGGCTTCGACGAAAGCACCGTGATCGGCCCGTTGATCGAGCCCGCCGCGCTCGCCAAAGTGGAAAAGCACGTGGCTGACGCCAAGAAGAAAGGCGCCAAGATCGTCACCGGCGGCAGCAAGCTGAAGGGTCAGTTCTTCGAGCCCACGGTGATTTCGGGCGCGACCGACAAGATGCTGTTTGCCACCGAGGAAATCTTCGGGCCGGTGGCGCCCGTGTTCCGCTTCAAGACCGAGCAGGAAGCCATTGACGCGGCGAACGCCACGGTCTATGGCTTGGCAAGCTACTTCTACGCCCGCGACGTCGGCCGCATCACGCGCGTGGCCGAGGGGCTGGAATACGGCATGGTGGGCATCAACACCGGGCTCATTTCCACCGAGCACGTGCCGTTCGGCGGCGTGAAGCAGTCGGGCCTGGGGCGCGAAGGCTCGACCCACGGCATCGACGAGTACCTGGAGATGAAGTACTTGTGTCTGGCGGACATGCTGAAGTAATCCCGGCACCCGCGCAGTGTTGGCCGCAGCCCGCAATGGCTGCGGCGCCGTGCGCTACCCGCCCAGCAGCGACGATGCCGCGTGATCGGCCACCATGCCGCAGGCCTTTTTCGCCACAGTATCTTTCACTTTGGACAAATCGAAACTGCCGCCCTTGCCGTCTTGCAGCATGCCGGACAAACCCTGCTTGTAGTCGGCGGTCTGGTTGGCCGGCTGCTGCAGGCCCAGTTTGCTCATGAGCTTGTCCTTGACCGTTTGGCTGGCGCTGGGCGCATAGCCATGCGCCTGGCAGTAGGCCAGGACGCCCGCCACGTTTTGCGGGCTGGCGAGGCTCGTCGCGCCACCGCCCAAATGGTCCAGCAGCGAGCCGCCGGAGAGCGCGGAAGCGGCGCCCGAGGCGCCCGACGAACCCGATAAGCCGGAGACGGCGCCCTTGAGTCCATCCAGCGCACCGGCCTGGGCCGACATGGCAGCCAACAACAAGCTGGCAGCAATCGCGTAGGCGATATTGCGAGACGTCATTCGAGTTCTCCTGAAAATTGGCTGCACCCATTATCGGCACGCGCCGGCACACGGGACAGGCCAATCACGGCCGATGCGGTCAGTTCAATTCCAGCAACCGGCCTTCAGCGCTCAGGAATGCGGCGCGCACGCGCACCCCGGGATGAAGCCGTTCGACGGCCAGGCGATAGTGTCCGAGCTGCTCGCACAAGTCGCTTTCGCGTTCAGGACGCGCTGCGCTCTTGTAGTCCAGCACCCACCACGTGACCGGCTCGCCGTCACGAGCACGCCGCTGCACCAGGCGATCGAGGCGCAGGCGCGCGCCGCCTAGCGTGAGCTCCACTTCATTGAACGCCCGCAGGATTTCCGTTCCCGACCACGCCCACGCCGCTTCCCCGGCAAGGATGCGCTCGGCCATGGCGGCGGCACGCGCGGCCTGCGGTGCAGCCAAGCCAAAGCGCTGCGCGGCCTGGGCGATGCGCTCGGGCGGCGGAGCAGCCGGCGCGTCACCCGCATGCTCGAGTAACCAATGCATTGCCTCGCCGACCCGGGCGCTGGCGTCCGCCGGCTCGGCATCGGCGACGCATGCCGCGTCGTTGCGGGACATGCGCTCCGGCAGAGACGCCACAGGCAATCCGAGGAAGTTGAACGCGCCGGCACTGGCGTCCATACCGGCGGCCGGCGCCGGCGCGGGGCGCTCGGGCGCCGGCAAATCCATGACATCCGGCGCGCCCTCGCGAATGCGCAGCCACCAGCTGTCGCGGACGGTTTGGCCGGGTTCGAATGCCGCCAGGACCAGGCGCTTGCGCGCCCGGGTCATCGCCACGTACAAGGCATTCAGTTCTTCGCGCGCGCCGGCACGGTCCTCCTGTGCCGATAACACCTCGACATCGGAAGACACCGCGTTCTGGTTGGCGACGAACACCAGCCTTTCCGGCGCCATCTGTCCGCTGGGCCAATCGACCAGAACGGCCGGCACGCTGCGTTTCTGGTCGCTGGGCACGGCTGCGTCTAGCAGCACCACCTCGTCCGCCTCCAACCCCTTGGCGCCGTGCACGGTGAGCAGCCGCACGCTGCCGGGAAGGGTGCGCCGCGGCGCTTCGACGTTCTGGCGCCGCAGCAGATGCAGCCAGCGGTACGCGGTGAGGAAACGGCCGCCGTCCACATCGAGCGCCGCACCGAGCAAGGCGCGCAACTGGCGCACCACGTGCTCGCGCTCGGCCGCCGGCGCAGCGGCGGCAAAGCGGGCGAACGCGTCGCGTTCGAAGAAGATCGCTTGCAGCGCATCGTGCGGCGGCAAGGTGAGCAGCAACGTGCGAAAGCGCAGCAACTGCGCGTGCAGCACGGGTGCATCCACGCCGGCGAGATCGGCCGCTGGCAGCACATCCAGCCAGGCCGCGCGTGCCGGATCCGCTGCTTGTGCAGCAAGCGCCAGGCGCACCAGATGGTCATCGCTCAAACCAAACAGCGGCGACTTGAGCGCGCGGGCCAGGGCCAGGTCATTGCCGGGCGATACCAGCGCGTCGACCAGCGCCAGCACGTCCTGCACCGCCGGCAGTCCGGCCAGGAACTGTTTTTCGCCGTATTCCGCAGCCACGCCGCAAGCGCGCAACTCGGTTTGCAGCACGGCCAGCGGCTTGCGTTTGCGCGCCAGCACCATGATCTCGTCCGGCTTGACGCCGGCTGCGATCCGGCCGACCACCCAGTGCGCGACCTGACGGCATTCGCAGGTGCGCACGGAATCGTCGGCTTCTTCACGCGGCGTCTGCAGGCTGTCGCGCCAGGCCGGAGTCCCTCCGTCCGCGGCCTCCGCATTGACTTTCGGCGGCCGCAGGATCATGGGCAGCGCGCCCGCGCTGCCGCTCCCCGTGCTTTCCGTGGTGTGCGCGCGGAAGCCGCTGAACCCACCTTGTGCCTGTGCCGCGCCCATGACCCGATTGACCACGGCGAGCACTTCGGGAACGTTGCGGCGGGTGTGGTCGCACGCCAAGCGGTCGCCCGCCAACGCATCGACGATGAAATCCTGCGCTGCCGCGAACAGCTGCGGATCGGCGCGGCGAAAGCGGTAAATGCTTTGCTTGGGATCGCCCACGATGAACACGTGCGGCGCATCCGGCCCGCCGCCCGCACCGGCGTACGCAGCGAGCCAGGCATGCAGCGCGCGCCACTGGAGCGCGTTGGTGTCCTGGAACTCGTCGATGAGCAAATGGCGCACGCGCAGGTCGAGCCGCTCCTGGATGTGCGCCGACACCTCGTGATCCGCCAGCAGCGTGTACGCCGCCCGTTCCACGTCTTCCATGTCGACCCAACCGCGTTCGCGTTTCAAGCGTTTGAAGCAATCCACGAGGGCGCGCACGAGGCGGGTCATGCGTTGCTGGTAGAGCCAGGCGTCGTGCTGGCGAACCGCCCGCAACAAGCGCTGCAGTTCGGCTTCGGCCTGGGTCGCCACATCGAACTTCTCCAGGTTCTTGGACAGCCGGTCCTCTTTCGCAACGAAAAGGGCATTGCGCAACTGGCCCAGGCGTTTGACGCCATCGTTTTCCGCAAACGCGTTGACGATCCCAGCGGCGGCTTTTTGCGGGGTCTTGTTCTTTTCCCCGCCGAGCACCTTCGCCCAGCCGAGCCAGCGCTCGCCGGCGCCGGTGCGGAACAAGGCCTGTTCGGGAACCGCGCAGCCGGCCAGGTCGGGATAGAGCGCGTCGAAGCGCCGAACCGCACCCTCGACCGCGCCACCTTCGTCCGCCAGCATGAAAGCCGTGCGCTGCTTCAGCGCGCCTTCCAGCGCCTGGTGCGCACGGGTACGGCCCGCGGCCTGCACCAAGCCCACGTAATCGGACGTCAGGTCGGCGTCGGCTTCGACCACGCGCAGAAACGGCCGCCAGACTTCGTCGATTTCGTGCTGGTCGTCCTCCTGCAATTCGTAATCCAGCGGAAGACCCAACTGTTCCAGCACCGCGAGCGGCGCACCCGCGAGCAGCGCGATGAACCAACTGTGAAACGTGCGGATTTGCACTTCGCGGCCGCTTTCCAGAACGCGGCGGTAGAGCGCCGCGAGCGGCTCCTGCAAGCGCTCCGCATGGTCCGCCGGGATACCGCGGCCGGTTAATTCGGTTCGCAGCCGTTCCTGCCAAGCCGCCTGCGTTTCGTCTGTGTTGGGGCGCGAGAACTCCCGCAGCCACGCATACAGCCGGGCGCGCATCTCGCCCGCTGCCTTGCGCGTGAAGGTGATGGCCAGAATCTGGTCCGGCTCGGCGCCATCCAGCAGCGCGCGCACGATGCGCGACACCAGCATCCAAGTCTTGCCGGCGCCCGCGCAGGCTTCCACGGCGACACTGCGCACTGGATTGCAGGCGATGGCATAAAACGCCGCGCGCGTGCACGGCGCGCCGTTGTGTTCGTAGGCCGCGGCGGTCATGACCAGAAATCCTTGCGGCACAGGCCGCGCACTTCGCACCACTCGCACACGTCGCCCTCGCCCAGCGCGCGCAGGGTCGCACCCTGGGCGATTCGCTCGACGTCGTGCGCCATGCCTTCGTGCAATGCGGCGGCGCGCCCGGCGAGATCGTTGACTTCCCACCAGCTGGGCCCCTTGCGGTCATCCAGATTGAGATAGGCCGCGCGCGGCGTCTCGTCGCCCGACAACAGCGCGTAAAACGGCAATTGCGTGTCCTCGCTGCCGGCTTTCAGGCGACCCCTGGTTTTGTCTTGCGCCTCGGTCTTGTAATCGATCAGAACCCGCTGCCCCGCCGCGTCGCGATCGATGCGATCGATGCGGCCGCGCAGCAGCAGTTCGCCGCGGCGCGTCTGGATAGGCAGCTCACCGACCTCGAAGCGAAAGCCCTCGGCCTCGCGCTCGCGTTGCCATTCGAGATAAGCATCGCGCAGCGCCGGCCACGCGGCCTTGAACGGCAGGAATTCGCCCGGATTCCGATCCAGTCCGCGTTCGCGCGTGGCCTGCTCGGCCGCGGCTTCGATCAACACCAGCCGGTCACCATCGGGGCGATCGCGCAGCGCCTGATGAAAGCGGTACAGCACCGCGTGCACCCAGGTGCCCCAATCGCGTTTTTCGACGTCTTGGTCGAGTTCGCTGTCTTCGCCCAGCCCCAGCAGATGCTTGGCAAAAAAGCGATATGGGCAAGCGCGCAGCATCTCGTAACTGGTGGCCGAGAGCGCACCCATCGGCAGCCTCGAAGCCACCGGTTTGGGACGCAGGGTGGGAATCGCCATCACAGTGCGCGCAACGCGCGGCTCGGGTGCGTCGTCCACAGGTCGCAACGCGTCGTCGAAGTCCAGCAGACGAACCAGGGGCGATGCCTGCAACGCCTCGCCGCGCGCGGTGCTTTGCGACCACAGCACGTCGACCGCAGGGCTTGCAAACACCTGCGCCCAGGCCGCTTGCTGCACGGCGCGCACGACCGTGCGGGTGGGCAAGCCCAACGCCTGCCGCTGCGCGTCGCTCCAGGGACCGGTGATCTCAGGCGTCATCGGCAGCCGCTTTTCGTCGGCGCCGGGTATCACCGCCGCCGCAAATGGCCGATCCAGCAGTTGGCTGAGGGGCAGCACCACCACGTCGGCCTCCGCGGGCTTGGGTGGCTTGAAAGTCGCCGCTTCGAGGGTGGCGCGCGCCCAGTGCATGAAGGCGTCGAAATCCATGCGGCGCCGCGCCGCGGGCCACGCCTGCCATTGCGCCAGCGTTTCATCGTCCAGGCCCAGCGCCTGGATCAGCGCGCTGCCCGCGTCGTCGGCGGCGAGCGGCGCCCACAGCCCGCAAGCCTCCAGCAGCGTACGCGTGGCCGCGAGCCAACGCGCCAGCGCGCGCCCCGCCGCCATCGGAGCCCGCAACGCTTCGATCGCCGCGACCAACGCCGGCGCGTCGGGCAACTGCGTGGCACGCGACCAGCCACGCACGGTTTCGTGCCGCAACCAATGCTCGAGCGCGCGCCGCTCCGCAGGCGCGAAGGCCGGCGTCAGCTTGACCCAATCGAGCACGTCGTCGCTGGAGGCGTCGAACGCACAGGCCCGCAACGCCGCCATGACGCTGGCCGCGGCGTGGGTGGTGGAGAGCTTCCAGCCGGTTTCGTCGCGCAGATGGACGCCGGGCTGCACGCCCGCCGAAGCCAGCATAGCGCTGATCTGCCGGGTGACCTCACGATCCGTCGCCACCAGTGCCACCGGGGCGCGCCCTTCCGCCAGATGGTTCAGGACGCACGCGGCGGCGCGTTCGGCTTCGTCGGCAGCATCGGCGCAGGGGTGCAGCCGGGTCGTCGCCCCGGCCGCCCGGGGGTCTGGCGCCCATTCCACGACGCAATCGGCAAAGCGCGCGAGCAGGGCCTCGGTCAACGCATCCGGTTCCAGACCGCGCACGACAAACAAGCGCTCCAGATCGCGCCCCACGTCCGACCCGAACAAGGCGTCGGTGGCGTAACCGGATTGACCGGCCCAGGCCAGCGCCACTCGGGCCAGCACCGCTTCATATTTTTGCGACGCCACCCCGGCCGTCGGCATGAAGCGCGCGGCCGCGGCCACCCAATCGGCCCGATGCGCCGGCGCGACCGCGCCAATCACGCGGCTCAGTTCCGTGGCTTGCGCGACCAGGGCAGCCGCCAGTGCGTCGCGCTCTGCCCGGAGCGGCGTTTGCTCCAGCAAGCGCGCCGCGGCCAGCAGATCGCGTCCCTGATCGAAGCTCAAATCCGCTTCATCGGGCGCGAAGAAGCCGACGCGTTCGGCCCAGGTGCGCGTGGTCTCGAAATGCGGCATGAAATGGTTCGGAAACTGCGCCGCCCAGAAGCGAGCGGCCAGCGGCACCAATTGCAGGTACGGCAGCAAAACCACGGCATGCGCCGGGTGAACGCCCGCCTCTTGCAGCTCGCTTTGGATGCGGGCCAGACGCGTGTGCCAGCGGTCGCCCACGATGCCCGTCGCACCCTGGCCGGCCGCCCCCGAATTCCGCTTCAACCCCTCACCCATTGCCAATCCGCCAAGCGCATCCCAAATATCGTGTTTCTGTCACAATCATCCCCACTTTACCGCGTGACGGAAGAGCGTCCGGCCCGCGCGCAACGTGCGTACCCCGTCAGGCACCGCACCCACGCACTGGCCGCTTCCATGCTCCGACGCTCATGCCACTTTTCCCGGAAGACTCACTCATGGCAAACCAACTGATCAAGCACGTCAGCGACAGCTCTTTTGAAACCGAAGTTCTCAAGTCGGACAAGCCCGTCCTGGTCGATTTCTGGGCTGAATGGTGCGGCCCGTGCAAATCGATTGCGCCGACGCTCGACGAGCTCGCCACCGACTACGGCGAGCGGCTGCAGATCGCCAAGGTCAACGTGGACGAAAACCAGGCGATTCCGGCCAAGTTCGGCATCCGCAGCATTCCGACGCTGATGATTTTCAAGAAGGGCGAACTGGCCGACAGCCGTATCGGCGCCCTGACGAAAGCGCAGTTGAGCAAATTCATCGACCAGCAACTGGCGTGAATCGCCGGCGCGCGCGCAACGCGGGCCGCGCCGCGCCCAAAACCCTGTCATAATTTCCAACTTCGACGCGGTCCAAACGCCGCGTCGAGTCGCATGCCAAGCGGTGCGACAGCGGGACCACCCGAGACCTACGGGATGGCCGGCCGCTAAAACTTCCAACCTTCAGTCTTTCCCGTGTGAATCAAGGCCGTTGCCGCGCATGTGGCCGGCTTCACTCAAGCCTTTCTGCCGGGCCGAATTTAGCTGGCCCCCACCCTATGCATCTCAAAGAACTCAAAGTGCTCCACGTCTCGGAGCTGCTGAAGCAGGCCGAAGAACTGGAAATCGAAAACGCGAGCCGCTTGCGCAAGCAGGAGTTGATGTTCGCCATCATCAAGAAGCGCGCCAAGGGCGGCGAGCAAGTGTTTGCCGATGGCGTGCTGGAAACGCTGCCGGATGGCTTCGGCTTCCTGCGCAGCCCCGACACCAGCTACACCGCCTCGACCGAAGACATCTACATCAGCCCGAGCCAGGTGCGCCGCTTCAATCTGCGCACCGGCGACATGATCGAAGGCGAAGTGCGCATTCCGAAGGATGGCGAGCGCTACTTCGCGCTGACGCGGCTCGACGCGGTGAACGGCAACCCGCCCGAGCAGAACAAGCACAAGATCATGTTCGAGAACCTGACGCCGCTGTTTCCGGACGAAGCCATGCACTTGGAGCGCGAGAACTTCAAGGGTGAGGAAAACATCACCGGCCGCATCATCGACATCGTGGCGCCCATCGGCAAGGGCCAGCGTGCGCTGATCGTGGCGCCGCCCAAGAGCGGCAAGACGGTGATGATGCAAACCATCGCCCACGCCATCAGCGCCAACTACCCCGACATCCCGATGATGGTGCTGCTGATCGACGAGCGGCCCGAGGAAGTCACCGACATGCAGCGCTCGGTCAACGCCGAGGTGATCGCCTCGACATTTGACGAACCCGCGACGCGCCACGTGCACGTGGCCGAAATGGTGATCGAGCGGGCCAAGCGCCTGGTCGAAATGAAAAAGGACGTGGTGATCCTGCTGGATTCGATCACGCGCCTGGCACGCGCCTACAACAACGTCGTGCCGTCGTCGGGCAAGGTGCTCACGGGCGGCGTCGATTCGAACGCACTGCAGCGCCCCAAGCGCTTCCTGGGCGCGGCGCGCAACATCGAGGAAGGCGGCTCGCTCACCATCATCGCCACCGCGCTGATCGACACCGGCAGCCGCATGGACGAGGTGATCTTCGAGGAATTCAAGGGCACGGGCAACAGCGAAATCCACTTGGATCGCCGCCTGTACGAAAAGCGCGTGTTCCCGGCCATCCAATTGAACCGCTCCAGCACGCGTCGCGAGGAACTTCTGCTGGCGCCCGAGGTGCTGCAGAAGTCGCGCATCCTGCGCCAGTTCATGTACAACATGGACGAAATCGAAGCCATGGAAATGGTCCAGAAAAGCATGAAGGCGACCAAGACCAACGTCGATTTCTTCGACATGATGCGGCGCGGCGGCTGACCCTATCCATGACGAAATGACCTCGCTGCACTTCGATGACGGGCGCTGTGCGCCCATGACCGGAACGGCGACCCTTCAGTCAACGCTGCCGCATGCGCGGCACGACAGCCATTGAATTTATAATTTGCGGTTTATCGGAAAGTACGCCGCACAGGTCGGCGCGGCTGCCGCACCCAAAACATCCAAGGATTTCATCATGCGTGAAGGCATTCACCCCGACTACCGCGAAGTGTGCTTCGTCGACGTGTCCAACGGCTTCAAATTCGTCACACGTTCGTGCGCCAACACCAGGGAAACCATCAAGATGGACGACGGCCGCGAGCTGCCGCTGTACAAGCTGGATACCTCGAGTGCTTCGCACCCGTTCTACACCGGTACGCAAAAATCGGTGGACAACATGGGCGGTCGCGTCGAAAGATTCCGCAACCGCTACGGCAAAGTGGCGCGCTAGGCGCGTCGCTTCCGCCGCCCGTCGTTGCGTCTTCGGGCGCGCGCATTACAAGGCAGTACGGCACGCCCTACTGCCTTGTCTTTTTCCGAGCCTCACCTAGCGCCGTACCATCTTGACTGAACCCAGCCCCGCCATCGTCGCCGAGGAGTCGGTCCACCACCGGCTCCCGCGCTGGGCTTTGATCCTGGTCTGCTTGGCCTACGTCCTGCCCGGGTACCTGGGCCGCGACCCGTGGAAGAACGCCGACATCGCCGCCTTCGGCACCATGCTCGAGTTGCAGTCCGCGCACGCGTGGACGGCATGGCTCCACCCGACGTTGATGGGCATGGTGCCCGAATCCACGGCGTTGCTGCCCTATTGGCTGGGTGCGTTGACGCTGCGCATTGCCCCCGCCGGAATCGCGCCCGACTTGGCGGTGCGCCTGCCATTTCTGTTGATGCTGATCGGCACGTTCGCGACCACTTGGTACGCGGTCAAGAACCTGGCAAGCCACGCCAGCGCGCAACCCGTGGCCTTCGCTTTCGGCGGCGAAGCCGAGGGCCGCGATTACGCCCGTGCTCTGGCCGATGGCGGCCTGCTGGCGCTGATCGCCACCCTGGGACTGGCGCAGTTGTCGCACGAGACCACGCCGGACGTCGCCCAACTGTTTTTCACTGCGCTGACGTTCTGCGGCTTGTCCGCTCTGGGTTTCGCCCGTCCCCGCGCCGCCACGGCGTGGCTTCTGGCGGCAGGGCTCGTGGGCCTCTCGCTCGGCGGCGCGCCGGCCAGCGCCTTGGTCTATGGCATCGGTGCAAGCTTGGCAGCGATCGGGGCGGCAGTCAAAGGCGATCGCCGACCGCGCGCCGCGTGGACGGCTGCGCTGGTGGCGGCTGCCACGTTGGCCTGCGGGCTGCTCCTGGGCCTCGGGATCGTCACGCCCAACTGGCATCTGGAGCCTTGGCGCACCACGACCGCGCAATGGCAGGCGCTGGGTCAATTGTTCCTGTGGTTCACCTGGCCCTGCTGGGCGTTCGTCCTGTGGACGCTGTGGCGCTGGCGTCGCCAGTTGCTCCATCTGCAGCGGCAACCGCACCTTGGGATTCCGATCTTCATCGCCAGCGTCCCCGTGGCCAACGCCACGCTGACGCTCGCCGGCGACCGCGCCCTGCTGCTGGCCCTGCCGGCATTGGCGGCGCTGGCTGCATTTGCGCTGCCGACGTTCAAGCGCGCTGCCGCGGCACTGATCGACTCGTTCAGCGTGCTGTTCTTCAGCATTTGCGCGATCGCGATCTGGGTCGTCTGGATTTCGGTGCAAACCGGTTTTCCGGCCAAACCGGCGGCCAACGTTGCGCGCCTTGCGCCCGACTTCGTATCGATCTTCCAGTGGCCCGCACTGGTGGCGGCTTTGGGCGGGACCATTGCCTGGGTCGCTTTGGCCCAATGGCGCACGGCGCGCCATCGTCCCGCGCTCTGGAAAAGCCTGGTTTTGCCGGCGGGCGGCACCACGTTGTGCTGGTTGTTGTTGGCCACGCTGTGGATGCCGGCGCTCAATTACTCGCGCAGCTACGCACCGCAAATGGCCGCCATCAAGGCCGTCATCGGCCAAGCTCCATGCGTCGAGGTGCAGGGGCTGCTGCAAAGCCAGATCGCGGCGATCATGTACCACGGTGGCTGGCAGCCCATTCCGATTACCGGGCCCGCGACCTGCCCGTGGCTGCTGGCCAGCCGGCACGCCTTCGAGGATCTGCCGACGGCGCAGCAAACCGACCACTGGCGCCTGGTGAAGGAAGTGCCACGGCCTTCGCACAAGACCGAAACGCTGTTCGTATACGAACGGATTCCGGCGTCGTAGAACAGAGCGCTTGCCGCCCCGCGCGGCCGCACTCAATCGCTCAAATAGGCTTGCGCGAGCCGCGCGCGCTCCGTCGGCCCCATGCCAAGCTGCGAATCCAGGTAGGCGTCGACACCGCCGCAGTCGGTATCAATCACGTCCAGCGCGGCCGCCAGGAACTCGGCGCGCACGCCCCACAGCACCTCCCGTGCCGCAGTCGGCACGCGCGCATCCGGCGGCGCGGCTGGCGCACGGTAGCAGCGGTTGGTGAGGAGATAGTCTTCCATCACCGCGTCGCGCGATATGCCGAGCGCGAGCAGGATCATGGCCGCGGCGAAGCCGGTGCGGTCCTTGCCCGCGGTGCAGTGAAACACGAGCGGCGTGGCATCGTCGAGCAAGTGCGCGAACAGGCCCGAGAACTGTGCCGTGTCGTTGCGCACGAAATCGCGGTAGGTCTCTTCCATGGTCGCCACCATGAGCGGCTGCGTGATCGGTTCGCCCTCTTGCAGCAACTGCTGGATGCGCGCAAACACCGTGGGCTCGACCGGCAGCGACCACGATTGCATGCCAGGTGCCTTGTCGGGCAGCGCTGCGCGCTCCTGCACGCCGCGGAAATCGAACACGCGGCCGAGCTGCAGCGCACGCAGCGCATCCACGTCCTGCGCACTCAGTTCGCCCAGGTGATCCGAGCGGAACAGCGTGCGCCAGCGCACCGGGCGATCATCGATCCCGCGGTAGCCGCCCAAGTCGCGGAAATTGGTTGCGCCATCCAGCCGGATCGAGCGTTCGAACGCTATCGCCATCACGCGTGTACCCGCTCGAGTTCACCGCGCAAGGTGTGCGCCCGCGCTTCCGTGATACGCAGATCCAGCATGCGGCCGATCAATTCCGCCGAATCGGGGCCACCGTCGAAATTGACCACGCGGTTGCACCCGGTGCGCGCCATGAGCTCGTTCGGGTTCTTGCGCGAGCGCCCTTCCACCAGCACGCGCTGCACCGTCCCGACACGGCTCAGGCTGATGGCGCGTGCCTGGGCGTCGATGCGCGCCTGCAGCCGTTGCAGGCGATCGAGCTTGACTTGCTGCGGCGTGCTGTCGCGCAGATTGGCGGCCGGCGTACCCGGTCGCGGGCTATAAATAAAACTGAAGCTGTCGTCGTAGCCGATATCTTCGACCAGCGCCATCAGTTGTTCGAAATCCTCTTCCTTCTCGCTCGGAAAGCCGACGATGAAGTCGCTGGAAATGCTGATCTCAGGCCGCACCGCGCGCAGGCGGCGGATGATGCTCTTGTATTCCAGCGCGGTGTAGCCGCGCTTCATCATGGCCAGGATGCGATCGCTCGCGTGCTGCACCGGCAAGTGTACGTGGCTCGCGAGCTTGTCGACCTTACCGTAGACGTCGATCAGGCTTTGCGTGAAGTCCTTGGGGTGGCTGGTGGTGTAGCGGATGCGCGCGATGCCAGGGATCTCGGCCAAGTATTCGATCAGCGTCGCCAGGTCCGCCACCTCGCCCGACTCGCCCATCTTGCCGCGGTAGGCGTTGACGTTCTGCCCGAGCAGCGTGACTTCCTTCACACCCTGGTCGGCCAAGTCGGCCAGTTCGGTCAGCACGTCATCGAACGGGCGGCTGAATTCCTCGCCGCGCGTGTACGGCACCACGCAATAGCTGCAGTACTTGGAACAGCCTTCCATGATGGAGACGAACGCCGTCACGCCATCGACGCGCGCCGGCGGCAGGTTGTCGAATTTCTCGATTTCCGGAAAGCTCACGTCCACCTGCGGCGCGTTGAAGCGCTTGCGGTTTTCCAGCAGTTGCGGCAGGCGGTGCAGCGTTTGCGGGCCAAACACCACGTCCACGTAGGGCGCGCGCTTGATGATCTCGGCGCCTTCCTGGCTGGCGACACAACCGCCCACGCCGATCAGCGCACCGTTGTCCTTCAGATGCTTCACGCGGCCCAGATCGGAGAACACTTTCTCCTGCGCCTTCTCGCGCACCGAGCAGGTGTTGAAAACGATCAGGTCGGCGTCTTCCGGGTTGTCGGTGAGTTCGTAGCCATCGGCCGCGGCCATGACGTCGGCAATCTTGCCTGAGTCATATTCGTTCATCTGGCAGCCGAAGGTTTTGATGTAGAGCTTGGAAGACATGGTGTTTTCAGGAAATCAGGGGCGTTGACCGACGTCCGAATCTACACGGACGGAATCATGCGTGCTGCGCTGCACTCAATTGATGTAGGACGCCGAGCCAGCGCCCTGCAGCCGATTGGGCGCGCTTTTGCGCAGGTCACGCGACATTTCGGCCGGCGTGAGAATCCACACCTCGTTGATGCGCCCGGCCGCATCACGGAAATAGTTGACGGCGAAGTTCCGACCGCTGAGCGAGTTCGGAAACACGATGCGGTTTTGCTGATTGCGCACCCGCACGCCGGGGCTCAGACGCTCTTGCTGGCCATCCAGCACCACGTGGACCGCGTCGACAAACGTCATGTTGCCGCGCAGCGCCCTCGCCGGAAACGTGCGCAGCGTTTGCGCCTGCGCATCGGGCAGCCAGGATGACATCGGCGCGACCGCCGCCGCCACGATCCACACGAGCGCGCAACCGGCCAGCTTGAAGAGAGGGTGCCACACGGGGTGCAAATGCATTCGCAGAGGTTCCTGGCGAAATGCCTATTTTAGAGGGCGCGCCGACGTCGCGGGCGGTTGGAATCCAAGTATTCGTATACCTGCAGCATCGCCCTCTGGCGCCGCTGAAAAGCCGCATGTTCCACATGCTATCGGTACAAAAGTCCGCCACAATCGCATCCAATGAGTGACGCATTGCAACGCCAGCGCATCGACAAGTGGCTGTGGGCCGCACGTTTCTACAAGACCCGCTCGCTGGCGGTGCAGGCGATCGAGCGTCACCATGTTCTGGTGGCCGGCGACGCCGTCAAGCCGGCGCGTGAAATCAAGATCGGAGAAACCGTGACTGTGCGTCAAGGCTGGGCCATCCGCGAAGTCGCCGTGGCGGGCTTGAGCGCCACGCGCGGACCCGCACCCGTCGCCCAAACGCTGTACCAGGAAACGCCTGAAAGCGCCGCCGCGCACGCGCGTGCCGCCTCGCAACGGCGCCTGGCGCCCGAGCCTGCGCAAACCATTCCGCACGGCCGTCCCACCAAGCGCGATCGGCGCGCACTCGATCGCGAACGCCACGCCGACTGGGACGCACGCTGGTCGGCTACGGACCCTGATTGAACGACGGGGGATTGCCCCGGGATCGGCCCACCAGCCCAGCCGACGCAGTTTTCATGATTCAAATCCGGTCACGACGCGGAGCCGGGCCTGAAAAACGCCGTCAGCGCGGCATTCAACTCGGGGAACTCTTCGGCAAAGCGATCCGACTCCACGAAGTAGGCTTCGCACGCCACCGCAAAAAATTCGGCCGGCGCCGTGGCGCCGTAGGCGTCCAGCCACGGCAACGGCTCGCCCAGGCTTTCGGCTCGACGGACCTCACGCCGAAACGCTCGATACGCATGTGACCAGGTATTTCCCCATGCGGCTTGGGCAGCGGCCGCGCTCCTCGTCCCCATGAAACCGCCCGGCAGCGGCGGTGCGCCACGGGCGCGGCCGCCGCGCATGTCGAGCTTGTGCGCAAATTCGTGAATGACGACGCTGCGCGCGCCTTCCGCGCCACTCTCCTTGACGGCCGGCCAACTGAGCATCACCGGTCCGTGCGGCATGGTTTCGCCCGCCAGCATTTCGTCGTAGTGGTGCACGACGCCAGCGTGATCCACGCGCTCGCGATGCGCCACGGCATCGGTTGGGTACATGACGATGCCGACGAAATCGTCGTACCAGCGCAAGGCCGCCTCGGGCCGGTCCGGCGGCCCCAGATGAAGCAGCAGCAGGCAGGCCTGCGCGGCCACCGCAGTGGCCATGGCGTCACCCACGCGCAAGCCATGCGTGCCGGTGAATTCCTTTTCGGCCAGAAAGAAGGTGGCCAGGCGCCGCAAGCGCAGGCGTTCGGCCTGGGGCAGGCGCGCCAGAAAGGGGTAGTGGCCCAGCGTGCGTTGCCAGAGCGCATCGGGAATCGGCCGGGGTGCCCACAGCACGCGCCGCCACCAACGCCGCGCCGCGCCCGCAAACGTCATCCCGGCGCCGCGATCGCGGGATCGATGCGCGCGCGTTCGCCTGACGCGCCGAGGCGCAGCACCTCGGCGCGCCGGGTCATTGCGGCGATGTGCCAATCGCTCAGCACCACTTGCGTGAGTGCCCGGCCACGCGTGTCGAAACCCAGCGCGTGATCAGCGGGTAGGTGTGTGTGGCCATGGATCAAGGTCGCAGCGTCCGCCGCCTGCAGCCACGCGCGCACCAGGTCGGAATCGGTGTACGTGCGCGCCGGGTCCATCACGCCATCGTGCCCGGCTTCGCTTTGCTCGCGCATGTGCCGCGCCAGCACGCGGCGCTCGGCCAGCGATCGCACCAAAAACGCCTGCTGCACCGCCGGTGCGCGCACTTGGCGACGAAAGGCCTGGTAGGCCACGTCACGGGTGCAGAGCAGATCGCCGTGGGTTAGAACGAAACGCTGGCCAGCCAACGTGAACACTGCTGGATCGGCCAGATCGCGCACCCGGTGCCGTGACAAAAAAGCAGCGCCTACCAGGAAATCACGATTGCCGCGCATGAAAGCGAGGTCGGCCGAGCATCCGTCCAGCACCGCGCCGCAGCGGGCCTCGAAGCTGTCGCCCAGCGCCGCGTCGTCGCCCACCCATACTTCGAACAGATCGCCCAGAATGACGACCGCATCGGCTGGCGTATGCGCCATGTAACGCGACCAGGCCTCGAACGTCCGCGGCTCTTCCGGCTTCAAGTGCAAGTCGGAAATGAAATCCACCACGCGCCAGCGCGCCGGCGCCTCCAACAGGTCGAACGATGGCGCGCCAGCCACCTTGGGCTCCTACGCGGCGCTCACGAGAATCGCTTTTTCCAGCACGACGTCTTCTTTCGGCACGTCATCGTGGAAGCCCTTGCGGCCGGTGGGTACCGCCTTGATGGCGTCGATGATGTCCTGGCCCTTGACCACCTTGCCGAACACGGCATAGCCCCAGCCCTGCGGCGTGGGCGACTTGAAATTCAGGAAGTCGTTGTCGGCCACGTTGATGAAGAACTGCGCCGTGGCGGAATGCGGATCGCTGGTGCGCGCCATGGCCACGGTGTAGCGGTCGTTGACAAGACCATTGTCAGCCTCGTTGACGACTGGTGCCTGCGCGCCCTTCTGCTTCATGCCCGGCTCGAACCCGCCGCCCTGGATCATGAAGTTGTCGATCACGCGGTGGAACACGGTGTTGTCGTAATGGCCGCTTTCCACGTAGCTCAGGAAGTTTTTCACCGACTTGGGCGCCTTGGCCTGGTCCAGTTCCAGCGTGATCACGCCGTGGCCAGTGATGTGCAGTTCGACTTGGGGGTTGCTCATGACTTCTCTTTCGATCAAGTTTCAGGGTTGAATGATGCGCGCCGATCGGATCACCACCATGGTCTTCGGCACGTCGGAAGCAAACGGTCCGGCCGCGCCGGTGGCCAGGTGGCTGATTTTTTCCACGGTATCCATGCCGCTCACCACCTGGCCAAACACGGTGTAGCCCAGCAACTGCGGGTTGCTCACCAGATTGGCGCGCGGCACGTTCTTGTAGGTCTGGCCCAGGTAGTGAAATTCGGGCACCGGATCGCCGTCCGGAATCGGCACCGGATCCAGTTGCGCGTTGTTGGCCACGTTGATAAAGAACTGCGAGGTGGCCGAATTCGGATCGGCGGTACGCGCCATGGCGATGCTGCCCACCACGTTCTTCAGCCCATGAGCGAGCGCGACTCTGCCCTCGTGCGCGATCGGCGCCCGCGTCGGCTTCTTGGCGTAATGCTCGTCAAAGCCGCCCCCCTGGATCATGAAATTGGGAATGACGCGATGAAAGATGGTGCCGTCGTAGAAGCCATCGCGCACGTACTGAAGAAAATTCGCGGCCGTCTTCGGCGCCTTGTCGGCCGCCACTTCGACAACGAAATCGCCCTCGCTGGTGACGAATTTCACTTGCGGCTCGGCGGCCTGGGCCGGCTGCCCTGTGAGCGCCACCAAAGACAACGCCAGAGCGGGTAGAAAGCGCGCCAGCGCGCGGCGGGAACAGATCATGAGCGGGAAAAACCTTGTGAAGGAAACGATTCGGGTCCGGGCAGCCGCCCGAGTTCCGCGGCAGGACTTACTTGGCAGGCGGCGCGCTGCCCGCGCTGATCACCCGGCGCAGCGCCGCGATCTTGGGTGCCAGGCGTGCGTTGCCCGGGTCGAGTTGCTGCGCCCGGATATAGGACTGCAGCGCCTCGCGCGCCTGCAAATCGCCCATGTTTTCCAGCGCCGTGGGATAGTCCGGCTGAATGCCCAGCGCCATTTCCAGCGCCTGGCGCGCATCGGCCAGATGCCCGGCACTCGCGTCCAACACCGCCAAGTTGTTCCACGGTTCCGCCAGCTCGGGATAATCGTGCGTCAGTTGCACCAGGATCTTGCGTGCCTCTTCGGTGTGGCCCGTGCTGCTCAGCAGATTGGCCTTGACGAAGCGCATTTGCGGATCGTTCGGGTGCGCGGCGATGTAGCTGTCAGCCTTGGCCAGCGCGGCAGCCGCCTTGCCTTCGCTCTGCAGGTGCTGCACGTCGCCGTAGTCGTCGGCCCAGGCCGAGGCCACCAGCGCCGCGCCCAACAACAGCGGCACGCAAGCGCGTCCGGCGCAGCGGCACCATCCGAAAAAATCAAAACCGTGCATGTAAAAACGAGTGGCGGCGGACCCCACAGTGGCGGCCCCGCACGACGCGGCGGGCCGCGGGCGCGCCTTTATACTTGGCCGATATTGTATGAGGCGGCAGGCACGCAAGACGGGCATGACCGGTCGCGCGACGCGGCCAAACTGATCGGGCCAAGCCACCCGGCCGCAGGCGCGCATCCGCACTCTTCTCCCATCCATGACCCAGCGCATTTACAACTCGCTCACCCGCACGGTCGAGGACCTCACGCCCATCGAGCCGGGGCATGTGCGCATGTACGTGTGCGGCATCACGGTCTACGACTTCTGCCACATCGGCCACGCGCGTTCCGTGGTGGCCTTCGACGTGGTGCAGCGCTGGCTCAAGGCCGGCGGCCTGGCGGTCACATTCGTGCGCAACATCACCGACATCGATGACAAGATCATCCGGCGCGCGCAGGAAAACGGCGAATCCATCCGCGCCCTCACCGATCGCATGATCGCCGAGATGTACCGGGATTTCGACGCGCTCGGCGTCGAGCGCCCGACCGCCGACCCGCGCGCCACCGATTACGTGCCGCAAATGCTGGCGCTGATCGGCGAACTGAAAGACAAGGGCCTGGCGTATCAAAGCGCGGGCGGGGACATCAACTACCCGGTGCGCGAGTTTGCCGGTTACGGCAAACTCTCCGGCAAAACACTGGACGAACTGCAGGCCGGGGAGCGCGTGGCCGTGAGCGACGCCAAGCACGATCCGCTCGACTTCGTGCTGTGGAAAGCCGCCAAGGAGAGCGAGCCGGACGGCGCCAAGTGGGACAGCCCATTCGGCCGCGGCCGGCCGGGCTGGCATATCGAGTGCTCGGCCATGAGCAGCGCGCTCTTGGGTGACACCTTCGACATCCATGGCGGCGGCGCCGACCTCACCTTCCCGCACCACGAAAACGAAATTGCGCAAAGCGAAGGCGCGCACGGCGGCAAGCCGCTTGCGCACATCTGGATGCACAACGGTTTCGTCAACGTCGACAACGAAAAAATGTCGAAGTCGCTGGGCAATTTCTTCACCATCCGCGACGTGCTGCGTGCGTTCGATGCCGAGACCATCCGCTTCTTCATCCTGCGCGCGCACTACCGCAGCCCGCTGAACTACAGCGACGCGCACCTGACCGAGGCCCACGCGGCGCTGAAGCGGCTCTATACCGCGCTGGACAAAACGGCACCCGCGCCGATGCCGGAGATCGACTGGACGCAACCTTTCGCCGCGCGCTTCAAAGCTGCGATGGACGAGGATTTCGGCACGCCCGACGCGATCGCCGCACTGTTCGAACTGGCGAGCGAAGTCAACCGCCACGGCCGACCCGAAGACGCTGGCCTGCTGAAAGCGCTGGGCGCGCTGCTCGGGCTGCTGCAGCGCAATCCCCAGGCGTTCCTGCAAAGCGGCGAGACCGCGCTGGATGCTGCGGCCATAGCGGCGCGCATCGAGGCCCGGGCGGCGGCCAAGAAGGCTCGAAACTTCGCTGAAGCCGACCGCATCCGCGCCGAGCTGCACGCTGCCGGCATCGCCATCAAGGACACGCCGGCGGGCACCACGTGGGAAGCCTTGTGACCGCTGCCGCGCCGAAGGACGCAGCCGCCGCGGCCAGCCTGCCGTCGCCCGTGATCACGCCCGACTACTGGAAAGACGCTTGTCGCGCCCTGAGCCGCAGCGACCGCATCCTGCGGCGCCTGATCCCGCGCTATGGCGACGCTCGGCTGGAATCGCGCGGCGATCCGTTCATCACGCTGGCGCGCTCGATCGTGGGGCAGCAGATCTCGGTCAAGGCGGCCGCTTCGGTATGGGAGCGTTTTGCGTGCCTCGTGGAAACGGTCACGCCGCCCGCGATCCTGCGGCTCGAAGTGGCCACTCTGCGCTCGGCCGGCCTGTCGTTGCGCAAATCGGAATACCTGCTCGACCTGTCGCGGCACTTCGACTCGACCGGCATCGCCGTCGGCCACTGGGACGCAATGGAAGACGAAGCCGTGATCGCCGAGCTGGTCACCATCCGCGGCATTGGCCGCTGGACCGCCGAAATGTTCCTGATGTTCCATCTGCTGCGCCCCAACGTGCTGCCGCTGGACGACATCGGACTGCTCAAGGGCATCAGCACCAACTATTTTTCCGGCGAACCGGTGAGCCGCAGCGAAGCGCGCGAGGTCGGCGCCGCGTGGGCCCCGTGGCGCAGCGTGGCCACGTGGTACATGTGGCGTTCGCTCGACCCGATGGCCATCACGTACTGAGCGCGCGCTGCGTTCGGCGACAATGCGCGGATCGCGAAGGAGGAGCCAATATTGGCCAAACGAACTTTTCTTGACTTTGAGAAACCGGTTGCGGAACTCGAACACAAGATCGAAGAACTGCGTCAGATGCTTCCGGGAAGCAAGGTCGACATTTCCAGGGAAATCGGCCAACTGGAACAAAAAAGCCTCAAGCTCACGCAAAGGGTCTACAAGAACCTGACGCCGTGGCAAATCACCAAAATCGCGCGCCACCCGGAACGGCCCTACACACTGGACTACGTGCGCGAATGCTTCACTGATTTCATCGAGTTGCACGGCGACCGCCATTTCGGCGACGATCAAAGCATCATCAGCGGCTTGGCACGCTTCAACGGCAACGCCTGCGTGGTCATCGGCCACCAGAAAGGGCGCGACACGAAAGAGCGCGCGCTGCGCAATTTCGGCATGACGCGACCCGAGGGTTACCGCAAGGCGCTGCGCCTCATGAAGACAGCGGAGAAATTCAAGCTGCCGGTGTTCACGTTCATCGACACGCCGGGCGCGTTTCCCGGAATCGACGCCGAAGAGCGCGGCCAATCCGAAGCCATCGGCCGCAACATTTTCGAAATGGCGCAACTGCAGGTGCCGATCATCGCCACCGTCATTGGCGAGGGGGGTTCCGGCGGCGCGTTGGCGATTGCCGTGGCCGACGAAGTGCTGATGCTGCAATACGCCGTTTATTCGGTCATCAGCCCCGAGGGCTGCGCGTCGATCTTGTGGAAGACCAGCGACAAGGCCGAAACCGCGGCCGAGGCGTTGTGCATTACCGCGCCCGAGCTGAAAACGCTGGGCCTGATCGACAAAATCGTCGACGAACCGGTGGGCGGTGCACAGCAGGATGCGCACCAGATGGCAACCGCGCTCAAGCGTGCGTTGCGCGATGCCTGGCGCGAAGTGAGCGACCTGAAGCCCGCCGATCTGCTCGAGCGCCGCTACCAGCGTCTGCGCGCCTACGGGCGTTTTACCGACACGGGAGCGAACCCGTAGGTTGCCGCCTTCGGCCAGTACACACGCTTTGGCCCGCCAATACAGCCAATGGCAAGGCGACATGTTGAAACCGACGAGCTGCTCCTGCCGCACCTCCGCGTCGGCTTGAACTGAAGCTGCACTCGTGCCCTTTGCTGCATCTCCTGGCCCTATGAACAGCGCAACAGCGGTCGAGGTTGCCATCGATGCGTTCGCGGAACGCGGTCCCAAGCTTCCGCTCGCCGTGGCCTACAGCGGCGGCGCGGATTCCACTGCCCTTCTGGTCGCGTGCGCAGAGCGCTGGCCCGAACAAGTCCAAGCCTGGCATGTCCACCACGGACTGCAAGCGGCGGCGGACGCCTTTGCCAACCACTGCGCCGCGCGTTGCCGCGAGCTTGGCGTTCCCTTGACCATCGAACGTGTTGACGCGCGCTCAGGCCGGGGCGAGAGCCCGGAAGATGCGGCGCGCACGCGGCGTTACCAGGCATTCGACCGCTTGGCCGCACGCTTGAATGTGCCCGCTGTCGCCCTGGCCCAGCACGCCGACGACCAGGCCGAGACCATCCTGCTCGCGCTCTCGCGCGGCGCCGGTCTGCCGGGACTCGCGGCCATGGCTATGCACTGGTCGCGCGCCGGCACCGATTACTGGCGGCCGCTGCTGCATGTACCGAGGAGCGCCATCCGCGCGTGGTTGCAAGCCCGGGGCATAGACTGGATCGAAGACCCGACCAACATCAACCTGCGCTATGCCCGCAACCGCGTGCGCGCGCAGTTGCTCCCGGTGCTCGACCGGATCTTTCCCGCCTTTCGCACCACGTTCGCGCGCAGCGCTGACCACGCCGCGCAAGCGCAGGAAATCCTGACGGACGTCGCAGCGCTCGACCTGGCCGACTGCGGCGACCCGCCACGCATTGCCGCTTTGCGCAGCCTGACACCTGCGCGCCGCGCCAACGCGCTGCGTCATTGGCTCAAGACGAGGGGTGGCCGGGCGCCCACCCGCGCCCAACTCGATGAACTGCAAGCGCAAATCGAGGCCTGCATGACGCGCGGCCACCACATCGATCTCAAGGTGGCCGATGGCCGCGTACGGCGCGTGGGCGAAGCGCTGTGCTGGGCGGCTGCGGTCTCGCAGCCTGCGCCATCCGAGCCACTAAAATAGCGCGTTTTTTCGCGAGCAGCGCGTACACACTGAGGCATTCGGGATGGCCTTGATCGTTCACAAATACGGCGGCACCTCCATGGGGTCGACCGAGCGCATCGCCAGCGTGGCCAAGCGGGTGACCAAATGGGTGCGCGCCGGACACAAAGTGGTGGTGGTGCCCAGCGCCATGAAGGGTGAGACCAACCGCCTGCTCGGCCTGGCGCACGAATTGGCGCCGGCGCACCCCGGCTGCGACTACGACCGCGAATTGGACATGCTGGCTTCCACCGGCGAACAGGTCTCGGTCGGGCTGCTCTCGATCGCGCTGCAAGCCGAAGGTACGCCCGCGATCAGCTATGCCGGCTGGCAACTGCCGATCCGCACCAGCAGCGCCTACACCAAGGCGCGCATCGAAGGCATCGAGAACAAGAAAGTGCTGGCCGGCCTGGCCGCGGGCAAGGTGGTGATCGTCACCGGTTTCCAGGGCATGGATGCCAATGGTCACATCACCACGCTGGGCCGCGGCGGCTCCGACACCTCGGCGGTGGCCATCGCAGCCGCGCTGAAGGCCGACGAATGTCTGATCTTCACCGACGTCGACGGCATCTACACCAGCGATCCGCGCGTGGTGCCGGAAGCGCGGCGCCTATCCACCATCAGCTTCGAAGAAATGATGGAAATGGCCAGTCTCGGCAGCAAGGTGCTGCAACTGCGCTCGGTCGAACTGGCCGGCAAATACAAGGTGCGGCTGCGCGTGCTGTCGAGCTTCACGCCCTGGGACATCGACATCGATACCGAAGACAAATCCGGCACGCTGATTACTTACGAGGAAGATGAAAAAATGGAACACGCGCTCGTATCCGGCATTGCGTTCACGCGCGACGAAACCAAGATTTCAGTGATCGGCGTGCCCGACCGGCCGGGCATCGCTTGGCAGATCCTCGGGGCTGTCGCCGACATCAACGTCGAAGTCGACATGATCATCCAGAACGTCAGCCGTGACGGCAAGACCGACTTCAGCTTCACCGTTCAGCAGAACGATTTCGAGCGCACGCTGGAACTGCTCAAGAACGACATCGCTCCGAAAATCGGCGCCGCCGGCGTCATTGGCGACCCGCAGATTTGCAAGGTCAGCATCGTCGGCATGGGCATGCGCAGCCACGTCGGCGTTGCCGCCAAGATGTTTCACGTGCTCAGCGCCGAAAACATCAATATCCGCATGATTTCCACCAGCGAAATCAAGACTTCGGTCGTGATCGACGAAAAATACATGGAACTGGCCGTGCGCGTGCTGCACCGGGCCTTCCATCTGGATCAGCCGGGCACACCCCCAATGGCATAATGCACCCCTTGCGCGTCAGCGCATGGAGACGTGACCGAGCGGCCGAAGGTGCTCCCCTGCTAAGGGAGTATGGGGTGTTGAGCCTCATCGAGGGTTCGAATCCCTCCGTCTCCGCCGGTGTGCAGGGAGGATCAATGACTCGCGAGCACACAGGCGTTTAGCCTCACAAAGAATCCCACATGAAACATTCGCTTGTGGGGGTTTTTATTCGGGCTTTGTGAGCGAACCGCCAGCTTTCACCTATCCATGTGTCGCGACGGCGCTTGGCTGGAGCGGCGCCACAAGCCGTGGTCACAATTCAAACGCGCATCGCCAATCCGGCCAAGTGCATTTCTTGATTGACCTCCCTGGAGGTCAATGCGCAGCCTTCGATTTACTCCGGACTGACCTCGCTCGCCACCGCGCCAGCGCAGAAAAAGCCGATCCCATCAGGTCGATATTCGCCGCGGCAAGCCCGGCTCGTCGGGCGACATCGTGCGATCCAGAGGCGACAGCAACCACGTCTTGCGCCATCTCCATAACCCACGTGTCGGTCAAGCCATAAAAACCGCCGTCTCCAGAACCGTATCCAAGCCGGGACGGGTGTCGACGTCGTTGATGTTCAAGATATATCCCCTTTTCCATGTTCGGGTTCACGTCGAAAACGGGCGCCAGGCGCAAGCCGGGACGATCCAAAACGAAACCGTGATTCCACAGATGGTCATCGCAGTTGCCGATGGCCACGTTGAACGCGACTCGTCGAAAGAGTTGCGCCAGATCGGCGTCGGCGTACTCGGCGTCGCCCTGGGAGCGGATGAATTGCGCGAGTCCGAGGTAGTCCACGCCTTCGCCGTGCGCAGCAAGGCCATGGCTGAGGCATAGAAACACTGGGCACCGACGGCTCGGTCAAAGCGCTGCACGCAAAACGTACGAAAGCCGCTATCCAGCTTCACCCACTTCGCGGCGGGCACGGCAATACCGGCAGCCTCGGACAACCGGTGCGCGACATATTCCCATGCGGCGATGTCGTGCGCGTCATCCCGCGCGGGAAACTTGCCAACCCACAAGGAGTCATCGGGTTGCCTGAAGTTGGCTTTCGGGCGCACTCCGCCGGGAGGCGCGCCGGACGCGACGAGGACCGCAGGCTACCAACGCAATGCATCGCGATCTTCAACACCGTGGCGCGTGAGTTGCCATGCGACCAGCTCCAGTTCCGGCAGCGTCGGCGCCTCCGGCGCTACCAAAGGTTTGTCGCCCAGGAAACGCCGCCGCGTGTCAGATTGGCAAAAGCGCAAAGCGCCCCGCCGGGTCAAATCCGGTACGCCGATCAAAAAGCCCCATGATCACCCGCTTCGACCTTGTAGACCGTGGCGCGTGACACGCCGGCACGACCGGCGATCGCGGCATTGCCCAGTTTGCGGCACTTGCGCGTGAGGTTGATGACATAACTCCATCCGTCCACCGGCGCTCATCTTGGGCGGCGTGCCGGCACCGACGCGCCGCAAGGGCGGCAACGTGCCGAGCGATCTACGGTTGATTGCGCGCGGCCAAGATGCGCTGCAACCAGGGCGCGGGAATCAATCCGAAGAGCGGTGTCGGGTCACGCAGCATGCGGTCAGCAAAGCGATACGCGTCGATCTGCGGCAAACCCGAGCGCACGTCGACCTGCGCCAACTGCGCCATCCAGGCGATGTTCAAGGTCCCGCTGGGGGTGGGCCGTGACAGGATCAGTTCGAGCATGCGGCGTGCGGGCAGGCTGCCCTGGCTTGCAGCCTCCTGGTAAAGCCGCAGCGCCCTTGCGTAATCGACCGGAACGCCGTCGCCGCGATGGAAGCGCTGGGCCTGCACGAACAGCGCGTCGGCCGCGTTGCCGGGTGAAGATGTCGGGCGGGATTCACGCTGCGCCAGCAACTGCAGGTTGGCGCGCGCGGCCGGCGAGTTGCTGGCCGCTTTCTGGAAGTCGGCGCGCGCCTGTGCGTAGTCGTCGCGCGCGGCGGCGGCAATGCCAAGCTCGTTTTGTGCCGCCGCGTCGCCGGCCGCAGCAGCCTGGCGCAGCAGATCGAGTTGCGGCAGTTGCCCGGGGGTTTGATCCACTTGGGCACGATCGACTTCCGCCAGCGTGACCGGTTCGTGCCGCACGTCGAGCACCCATTGCAGGTACAGGGCGAGGCCACGCCGCACGGGCCTGAGTCGATTGATCGCCGCTTGCGCGGCAGCCGGGTCGGGGGGGCTTTCGCAACCGTCGATGGCGCACCACGCCACGCCCGCCCAGGCCAGCGGTTCGTGGCCCGAGCGCGTTGCCCGCTCAAACCACGTGGCGGCTTGCCGCGGCACGAGCGCCACGACCCCGCCGTGCAGATCGAGCAGCCCGAGGACCCAGGCGGCGTGCGCGGCCGCCCGCGTGGAGCCGTAGCCGGATGCGGGCTGCGCCGCTTGGCGCAACCGGTTCAACTCGCCCTGGTAGCGTGCCGCGGGCGCCCGGGTGATTTCCGGGCCACGCGGGCCTGCTGACGTATCGACGTCGATCGGCGGACCTCCGAGCGGGCCGGCCGTGGGTGCAGGGACCGGATTGGGGGACCCAATGCGAATCGGCGGCCGGCTCTGGCTGCCCGGGTCGATCCGCACACCGGGCTGCGCCAACGCCGCGCCGGTGAGCACGAGTGCCAGAGCGCCTCGGCAGCAGCTGCGGAAAATCATCCGCCAGGCGAGGCGCTTGGACCACAGGAGGAGTCGAAGCGAAGTCGGTTGCGGCCGACGGTTTCCCGCGGCCCAGGCTCTCGATTCAGGCCGTGCCCATTCGTGCGACGCGTGGCGTCCGGTCGGCTTCCGGTGCTGGTGCATTTGCGCTACTCCGAGCAGGTGACGACCCCGGTCGAGCCGCCATCAATGCCCTTGCTGCACGCTGAGTATCTTCTGGATCTCGCTCGGCGTGTTCGTGCCGCTGGCTGACGGCTGGGTGGCCGGCGGCGTCTGGCCCGCCTTGGCAAGCGGCTTGACGCCTGTGCCTCCCTTGTCCGCTGGCGTTGCCTTGGCGCTCGCCGGCTTGACGTTCCAGGTCAGCAGCGCGCTTGCCGTCTCCCTGCCCTGCGCGGCCGCATCGAAAGCGTCCTTGACCTGCTGCAACACCGAGTACCCCCGGACCGGCGTCAAGGGTGGTGCCTGCAGAGCTTCGGGCAGACGCGGCTTCAAGTCTTCGTCGGCGGCGATGCACATCAGGGCTTCGCGCCCTTGCCGGCCGGTTTCCAGCAGATAAGCCGGATAAGGCGCCATCCAGTCCGGCAAGCGCAGCGCTTCATTGGACGACACCAGCGCCGACGGGCTCGCCATGTTGGGCTGCAACTGGACCACGTTGCCGTTGGCGTCCTGCAGATAGCAGTACAGGTAGGCCGAGCGCGATACCGTGGCCGACGCAAAGATCTGCGTGCCAGCGGCGAACTCGGTACGGTCGCGCACGGGGTTTTCGATTGCCATGGTCACGCTGAGCGGCGTCCGCGACAGGGTGGCGTCGCCGGTGGGCCATCCCACGCGTTCCAGATTGCCATCTGGCCCGATGGCGACAAAGTCGCGCATCGCGCGTTCGTAGGCCGTGTAATCAGGCACGCCGGTGACCACCATGCCGTGATCGGCCTGGAAGCGTGCGATCGCTTGGCGCAGGTCGGCGCTGTCGGGCGCGCGCGGCTCGCCTTGCGCGGCAAGGTAGCCCTGGCTGACCAGATAGCGCTCGATCAAGCGTGCGTGCGTGGCGCCATCTTCCGAGTCGTACCACTCGCGCAACTGGCGCCGGAATTCAGGATTCGTGCTGTCCTGCATCAGGCAGCGCCAATAGGGCAGCTTGGTGTACTTGCCCACCAGTTCGATGGCTCCAAGCTCGGCCAGCGCGCGCACCGCCGCGCCCGAACCCTGCGTCAGGTTGCGGCCCAAATTGAAGGTCAGGCCGACCGCGCCGATTTTTGCGGAGACGTCCAGTCCCTGGCCCGAGGTATCGATCACCACCTCGTTGGCCGAATCCATTCCGGGGATGAATGTGCGCGTGCGGAAATCGCCCAAATGCATTTCCAAGCCGATGATGGTCGCCGCGCGATTGAGGTTGTAGCCGGCTTCGAAATGCGTGCTGGAAACGGCCGCGCTACCGTTCGTCGACAGCACGCTTTGATCGGCAAACGAGATCCCGCCCGAGAAATAGAGCGCCGGACGCTGCAATTGCATCTGGTGGGTGTTGAGCAGAATCGTGGTCAGGTTCTGCACCGTGTCCTGTTGCACGATGTTCACTTCGAAGTCGACGTAGCGGAAGGCGTTGGAGAGGCGCGACATTTGCGACAGCGCCGTGATCACCATGTCCTTGGTATCGACCGGAATGCGCCCCGAATAATCCTGGAAGAACGTGCTGCTGATGAGCGTGGTAGGTGTGCCCGCGTCGCGCATCATGTGGTCCATGCAGGACAGTGAATCGGTGAAGCTGGTCACCGAGCGCACCGGCCGCGTTGCCGGTCGGTCCGCCGCGCTGGCATAGGAATCGAAGCGCGCGCCGTCCTTTGGCGCCATGGGCGTGGAACACGCCGCCAGCACCGCGACAGTGGCCGCCGAAACGCACAGCAGGACGCCGTGGCTGAAGCGCGTGAAGCGCGCGGAAGAGCGGTCGGAAGTGCTTGACATGATGGTTCCCTCGGGTTGTTCGTGCAGCGCGCCCCTGCTGTTTTCCATCCGGCGCCATGACCTCAAATCAAATCAGCTTCTGCGTCAAATAGGCGTGTCCCTGCTCAACTGCCGTACTGCGGATGTGTCCGTTTTGCTGCCTGGTCCGGATCGGCCGGCTAATTGCAAATCGTGACCAGATTGCCCTGTAAAACCGCGATCTGGTTCGTGATCGCGCTCCCCAATTGCCCCGTGGGGCCCGCCGCCGCCGGGTTCGGGCCGATCGGGCTGCCGCTCGGCGAAACCGCACCCCCGGTGGTCGATGGCCCGGCGATGTTGCTGGCGACGTTGGTGGTGCAGGTGCGCTGCAGCGCGTTGCCGGTCTGCACGCTCACCACGTCCTTGCCGGTTTGAATCGTGCCGCTGCCGCTGCCCAGGGCGTTGTACGCGTCGGCTTCAAAACGCGCGATCATGGCTTGGAGTCCCGGCGGCAACTGCGGGCTCGGATCCAGCGGCTGTGACGCTGGGATCGGGTTCTTCAACGGAAGCGGGACAAAGGTGACTTTGCCCTGGATGACGATCGGATCGGACCCCGGTGCGTTCTGGGCACTGGCCCAGGAGCCCGAGCTCAAAGCGGCAAACGCGATCAACGTCGCAATCAGTTGCGTTTGCATGGCGATCTCCTGATTCTTCAAAAAAGGCGGCGGCAAGGCGCCCACCCAAACCAGTGGGTCTTGCTGCGCCGCCAGGTTCGTGCCGTCATGTCACCGCGGCAGGGGGGCCGAGCAGGTCTGGCAGCCGTTGTTGGTGGCCAGGTTGTTGACGGCTTGTGACCAGGCACCGGACGCGGTCGCGTTGATGTTGCTGCCGCTGGCCGACACCGCCTGATTGAGCGCTGCCGCCACGTACACCGGTCCGATGTTGCTCGCCAGGTTGTTCTTGGCCTCGGAGTTCGCTCCCGACGCCGTGGCGTTCACGTTGCTGCCGCTGATGGATGCCACTTGATTGGTGGCCGCCATGATCTTCACGCCAAAAGTATTGGTGGCGATGTTGTTGTTGGCGTAGCTGCTTGAGCCGCTCGCGGTGGCATTGACATTGCTGCCGGACAGGGATACCGCTTGGTTGAGCGGCGCGCCCACGTACACGCCCTGGAACGAACAGGGCGTGCAGGAGCCGGAGCCGCCGGAGCCGCCGCCATCACCACCGCCATCATCGTGCGCGAGAGCGCCTGTGCTAAGGGCGAGAGAGGTCGCCGCGACGACGGCGATAAGTGCAAGTTTTTTCATGATGAGTCCTCCAAGAATCGCACGAGTTGTGCTCCACAAAACCGGCTCTGTTGGCCCATCCAACGCGCCCGGTCGACGTTGTCCCGGTCGTTCGCCCCAATAGGCGTCACAGCGCGGGATTTCGTCAAGCACGACTATTCCGGTGGCGGGTCGCTGTGTAAATTCCCCGGATAGGTACTGGCTTGGGATTACCCAAAATGGGGATGTAGCTGCACGTGGCAAAGTGCTATAACCACGGCGCGCGTAGTGGCTATTAGCCACGCCGATAACTACTGAGGGAGTCACCGGAAATGGGTACCTTGCCGCCATATCTCGCTTTGTAAAGCGTTTACTTTTGCGCGCACCCATCGGTTTTCTCGCGTGTCGGGTGAATCGAGATTTCCCGACGAGATGACCGGTCACGGTGCGATCGAGGGCGTAGTTTGATCGAAAGGGCTGCCATGAAGCCCACCGAAAGAGCAATAACGAGAGTCACCTCACCAGCGCACAAGCCATCGAGCGCAAGCGCCCCTGCAGCGCGGAACGGACCTTCCGACCATTGGGCGCCATTCCTGGTGGGGCAACCAGAGAATCCGGTTCGCGTCCTGTTGGTCGCGGACGATCCGCACATGCGCGAGACCATCGCGCACGAGCTGGCGCAAGACGTGCGCATTCGCGTGGTCGCGGTGGCCCGATCGGCGCACGAAGGCAAACGCAGCATCGCGACGATCGACTTCGACGTGATGCTGACCGACCTGAAGTTGCGCGACGGCTCTGGCTACGAGCTGCTCGAGTCGATGAAGCGCATCCAGCCTGCCGCCGAAGCGGTGGTCGTGTCCGTGATGGAGGACGACGAATCGGCGTTGCACGCTTTTGCGCTTGGGGCCAGCGGCTACCTGATCAAGAGCTCCTGGTTCGGCAATTTCGTCGATGCGATCTTGCAGGTGGTGAATGGTGGCGCAGCCGTCACGCCCACCGTGACGCGCCGGCTGCTCAAACGCCTGAACGGCGGCACGGGCCAGGCCGCCACGCCGGCACAACAATCCCAGTCGGATTCCAGCGAGCGATTGTCACCGCGTGAGCGCGAGGTCCTGCGGCTGGTGTCCATCGGCTACACCAGTTGCGAAATCGGCAAGCGACTTTTCATCAGCAACGAAACCGTCAACGCGCACCTCAAGCACGCCTTCCGCAAGCTGGGCGCGCGCACCCGCGCGCAGGCGGTCGCGTCGGCCACAGCCAAGGGGCTGCTGTTCGAATGACCGACGCAGGACGTTGACACGAGCCTCACCACGGCATTCCGGTCCCGAGCACCCCTTTTTTGCATGCACCCGTCACCGGATTCCGTCGACGGTTTGACCGCCCGGCGGCCGCGTGCAGGCGCCCACCGTCTCACGTGTCGTGAGCGTGACGGACAAATGGCGCGCGATCCGACCGCATCAGCCAGATAGCCCCGAAGCAACGGATGGAAACATGTCCAGACCGCGGCAATCCGCGCCAGTCATGCACCGGCCTGGCGCGAAGACCCCAGGCGGGTCGGTCAGCTTTCCGGTTGTTGTGCGCTTGCAGGCGCCTGCTCTGCGGGGGGCGCCGCGGCTTCGGCGGCCACCGCTTTGATCTTGCTGGCCAAGAGCCCCTTGGGCCCCTCGCTCACTTCGTAGCTGACGTGAGCGCCTTCTTTCAACGTCCTGAAGCCATCCATGTCGATGGCCGAAAAATGAGCGAACACATCGGGCCCGCCCTGGTCCGGTTCAATGAAGCCAAAGCCCTTCTGATCATTGAACCACTTCACCCGTCCGCTTGGCATTCTGACCTCCTTTGCCAGCAACTTCACTGGGTGTTTCAGTGTGGGCAAGCGCACCGGCGGTTGTCAATGCTGATAAATCCCTAGGTCGGGCGCGGCAGTGTCCATGCCCTGGGCCAGCCGCCCGCTCCGAGCCTCGCGATGGGCGTTTCCACGACTCGCCGAACCCGACGGAACTCCCGCGTCGCAGCGCCCATCAGAGGGCCGAGCGCGCGTTTGCGGCCTCGCTAGAATCAATTTCCATGGCAACATCCCAACCTGTCAACCCTGCGGCGCCGCTGTTGCCAGCGATCCCGGACCGGCCGTTCGAGGGCAGCAGCGAGGCGGTGCTGGAGCGCGTGCCGCAAAAGGTGAAGCCGCCCCACATGTACCGCGTGGTGCTGCTGAACGACGACTACACGCCGATGGAATTCGTCGTGGTCGTGATCCAGGAGTTCTTCCACAAGGACCGCGAAACCGCGACCCAAATCATGTTGAAAATTCACTTGCACGGCAAGGGCGTGTGCGGCGTTTACACCGCCGACATCGCGGCGACCAAGGTCGAGCAAGTACACCGCGCCGCGCACGAGGCGGGCCATCCGCTGCAGTGCGTGAGCGAGCCGGTGGATTGATCGCGCAGACAAAAGCGAAACGCCGTCTGCGCCCCGTATTGAATAGCACCCGCAACAGCCTCAGCTACTACCCCGGAAATGGCCGATTTGGCGTAAGCTCAAGTCAGACACCAAGGAAACACACCCCATGATTGCGCAGGAACTGGAAGTCAGCCTCCACATGGCCTTTGTCGAGGCCCGGCAGCAGCGCCATGAATTCATCACGGTCGAGCACCTGTTGCTGGCGCTGCTCGACAACCCGAGCGCGGCCGAAGTGCTGCGCGCGTGTGCCGCCAACATCGACGAGTTGCGGCAGGCCCTCAGCACCTTCATCAAGGACAACACGCCGCAGGTCGAGGGCACCGACGAAGTCGACACGCAACCCACGCTCGGCTTCCAGCGCGTGATCCAGCGCGCCATCATGCACGTGCAATCCACCGGCAACGGCAAGAAAGAAGTGACCGGCGCCAACGTGCTGGTCGCCATCTTTGGCGAGAAGGATTCGCACGCGGTGTACTACCTGCACCAGCAGGGCGTGACGCGCCTCGACGTGGTCAACTTCATCGCGCACGGCATTCGCAAGACCGATTCCGCCAATGCCGGCGAACGCGGCGAAGGCCAATCAGATGGCGGTGCCGCGGAAGCTGAAGAGAGCAGCGGCAAAAGCGAAAAGCAAACGCCGCTCGAGCAATTTACCGTCAACCTGAACCAGCAGGCCAAGGACGGCAAGATCGACCCGCTCATCGGCCGCGACTACGAGGTCGAGCGCGCCATCCAGATCCTGTGCCGGCGGCGCAAGAACAACCCGCTCCTGGTGGGCGAAGCCGGCGTCGGCAAAACGGCGATCGCGGAAGGCTTGGCGTGGCGCGTGACGCAAGGCACGGTACCCGACGTCTTGTCCGAAGCCACCGTGTATGCGCTGGACATGGGCGCGCTGCTGGCCGGCACCAAATACCGCGGCGACTTCGAACAGCGCTTGAAAGGCGTGCTGAAAGGTTTGGAGGAAAAACCCAACGCCGTTCTCTTCATCGACGAAATCCACACGCTGATTGGCGCGGGTGCCGCCTCGGGCGGCACGCTGGACGCGTCCAATCTGCTGAAACCGGCACTCTCCAACGGCCGCCTGAAATGCATCGGCGCGACCACGTTCACCGAGTACCGCGGCATTTTCGAGAAAGACGCTGCGCTATCGCGGCGTTTCCAGAAAATCGACGTGGTGGAGCCAACGGTGGCGGAAACCGTGGACATCCTGAATGGCCTGAAAAGCCGCTTCGAGGAACACCACAGCGTCAAGTACGAACCCGATGCGCTGCAGGCGGCGGCTGAACTCAGCAACCGCTACATCAATGACCGCCACCTGCCCGACAAGGCCATCGACGTGATCGACGAGGCCGGCGCGGCGCAACGCATCGCCAAGGCCGACATGCGCAAGGCCACCATCGGCAAGCACGAGATCGAGGAAATCATCGCCAAGATCGCGCGCATACCGCCGGCCAGTGTGAGCGACGACGACCGCGGCAAACTGAAAACGCTGGAACGCGACCTGAAAAGCGTGGTGTTCGGCCAAGACCATGCACTTGAAGTGCTCTCGTCGGCCGTCAAGATGGCGCGCTCGGGGTTGGGCAAGACCGACAAGCCCATCGGTTCGTTCCTGTTTTCCGGGCCCACGGGCGTGGGCAAGACCGAAGCGGCCAAGCAACTGGCCTACATCATGGGCGTGGAGCTGATCCGCTTCGACATGTCGGAGTACATGGAACGTCACGCGGTGAGTCGCCTGATCGGCGCGCCTCCGGGTTACGTCGGCTTCGACCAAGGCGGCCTGCTGACCGAGGCCGTCACCAAAAAGCCGCACTGCGTGCTGCTGCTGGACGAAATCGAAAAAGCACACCCCGACATCTTCAACGTGCTGCTGCAGGTCATGGACCACGGCACGCTCACCGACAACAACGGGCGCAAGGCCGACTTCCGCAACGTCATCATCATCATGACGACCAACGCGGGCGCCGACACCATGAACAAGGCCGCGATCGGTTTTACCAACGCGCGCCAGGCGGGCGACGAAATGGTCGACATCAAGCGCCTGTTCTCGCCCGAGTTCCGCAACCGGCTGGACGCCATCGTGAGCTTCAAGGCGCTGGACGAGCAGGTCATCCTGCGCGTGGTCGACAAATTCCTGCTGCAGCTCGAGCAGCAACTGGCCGAGAAGAAAGTGGATGTCACGTTCACCGACACGCTGCGCAAATACTTGGCCAAAAAAGGCTTCGACCCGCTCATGGGCGCGCGGCCGATGCAGCGGCTGATCCAGGACACGATCCGCAAGGCGCTGGCCGACGAGCTGCTTTTTGGTCGCCTGACCGAAGGGGGTCACGTGACCGTCGACTTGGACGACAGGGATGAAGTGCGGCTCGAAATCACGCCGCTGCCGCCATCGGGGACGCCGGGTGCCGAACCGGCGTCGTCGGAAGAAATCGCGACGAACTGAGCTTTCACGCGAAACATAAAAAAGCGATCCGGCCGGATCGCTTTTTGTTTCCGCGCGCCACGTCAACCTGCCGTGGCGCGCATGCACGGAGCCATCAAAGCCCGAGCATCAATTCGGCCTCTTCCGACATCATCTCGCGCGTCCACGGCGGATCGAACACCACTTCGACGTCGATTTTCTCGACGCGCGGCAAGCGCCCCAGCTTCTGCTTGACTTCGTTGGCAATCGCTTCGCCCATGCCGCAACCGGGCGCGGTCAAAGTCATCTTGATGGAGATCCAGATCTTGCCGTCTTGCAGCGGCATGACATCGCAGACGTACACCAGCCCCAGATCGACGATGTCGACCGGAATCTCCGGGTCGTAGCAGGTCTTGAGCGTTTCCCACACCAGCTCGCGGATTTCGTCGTCGCTGGCATCTTCGGACACGTTCTGGCCGGGGTGCTCGGGCACACCCTTGCCGATGGCGTCGGCATCCTCGCCCTTCAGGCGCACCAGCCGGCCCTCGACGTAGAGCGTGAAGCTGGAGCCCAGCGCCTGCGTGATCTCGACCATGGTCCCTTCAGGCAACACGAACTGGTGCCCTTCCGGGATGATTTCCACCGTCACCTGGCGTCGCACCAGGGCCGGTTCACGATTCGGGGTCACGATCTATCCTTTCGATCCATTCGATTGTTCGGTCGAGGTCTCGGACGCGCCGCCGGGCCTGTCGTTCAACGCATGCGCCAGCGCGTGCCAGCCGAGCAACGCGCACTTGATGCGGCTCGGGTAACGCTGCACCGCGGCCAAGCTGACCAGCTTGCCGAGTTCCTCCTCGTCGCCCTCTTCCTCGCCGGTCATGAGCGCGCGGAAGTGCCCTTGCAGCTCCAGTGCGTCGGTCACCGTGGCACCGCGCACTGCTTCGGTCATGAGCGAGGCCGAGGCAATGCAGATCGCGCAACCCACGCCGTGGAAGCGGATGTCGGCGATCTTGCCGTCCTCGACATCAAGCTGGACGCCGATATCGTCGCCGCACGACGGATTGCGGCCGCGCGCCTGATTGGTGAAATGCGCAAGCTCGCCAAAATTGCGCGGCGAGCGCTTGTGCTCAACCACGATTTCCTGATACAGGTCGACGTCGGCGTTCATCTAAGCACCTTGATGGCGCGCGCCACGCCGGCCACCAACTGGTCGATCTGGTCGTGCGTGTTGTAGACCGCAAACGACGCGCGCGTGGTGGAGCCCACGCCCAGGCATTCGAGCAGCGGCTGCGCGCAATGATGGCCCGTGCGCACCGCCACACCTTTCTCATCCAGAAACGTGCCGATGTCATGCGGATGTACGCCGTCGACCACGAAGGAAACGATCGCCTCCGCGTCGCTGTTCTCGGGCACGAACACGCGCACGCCGTCCATTTTCTGCAGCGCCGCCACCGCTTGCGCGCGCAGCGCGGCGAGATGAGTTGCCAGGGCCTGGCGATCCAGGTTCATCATGAAAGTCGCTGCGGCCGACATGCCGATGGTGCCGCCGACGTTGGGTGTGCCGCCTTCAAGGCGCGCTGGAATGTCGTTGAAAGCGGCGTCGTCGAACGTGACCCAATCGACCATATCGCCGCCAAAGCGCAGCGGCGACAGGCGTTCGAGCAAGGACCGGCGCCCGACCAGGCCCCCCATCCCCATGGGGCCGTACATCTTGTGCGCCGAAAACGCGAGAAAGTCACAACCCCAGTCTTCGACATCCACCTTGCCGTGTCCCACGGCCTGCGCCGCGTCGACCACCGTCATGGCGCCCGCACCCGCTGCCAGGCGCAGCATCTCCTTGAGCGGCGGGCAATAGCCGGTGGCGTTGGCGCACGCCGTGATCGAGAACACGCGCGTTTTCGACGACAGCATCTTGCGCAAATCGTCCGCGTGCAAGCGCCCTTGGTCGTCGGGTTTGACGATGCGCAGCACCGCGCCGGTACGCCGCGCGGCTTGCTGCCAAGGGATCAGGTTGGCGTGGTGCTCCAGGCCGCTCACGACGATTTCGTCGCCGGCACGCAGCAAGGGCTCGCCAGAAATGGCAAACGTCATGCCTTGCGCCAGCATGTTGAGCGCATCGGTGGTACCCGAAGTGAAGATCAGCTCGTGCATCTTCGGCACCTGCAGGAACTTCTTCACGTTGGCGCGTGCGGCCTCGAAATCGTCAGTCGCGCGCTGACTCAGCGTATGAACACCGCGGTGGATATTGGCGCGATCATGCTGCTCGAACTGGCTCATGGCCGTAATAACCGAGCGCGGCACCTGCGTGGTGGCCGCGTTGTCGAGGTAAGCCAGCGCAACCCCGTTCACCCTCTGGTTCAGGATGGGAAACTGGGCCGCGATGTCTTCGATATTGAGCGCGCTATCAATCACTTCGGTCATGTGCAAACCCTCATTTGGCGACGTCGAGGTAAGCCGCAACCGTCGCCTCAAGCCGCCCGGCGACCCCCAGCGACTCAATCAGATCGGCGTCGCCCAAGCTGTGCGTGAGCAGCGCCGTCATCAGGCCCTTCACGATCAGCGCCCTGGCGGTACGTTCGTCCAATCCGCGCTGGCGCGCGTAGAACATGGCGTCCTCCGGCAAGGAACCCCAGGTGGCGCCATGAACCGCTTCCACGTTGTCGTGGCAAATCTCCAAGTGCGGCCGCAACACCAGCTTCGGGTTCCCGCCGGTCGGAATACCGCTCAGGCGCTGCCGCGCCCACGCTTCATCCGACCCTTGGGCAATACGGCACATGGCGTTGATCACGCCACGTGCGCGCCCTTGCGCCAGCATCAGTGATTCGACCTCGCTGCACGTCTTGATGTTCCGGTGAAATGCTTCGACCTGCTGATCGAGCACGTTGCCGGCCGCAAACAAGGCGCCACCGACGCGACCCGTGGATTCGGGCGCGCTCAAGTCAAGCTCGGTGCGCTGCAAGTGGTACTGCGCGCCACTCGCAATCAGCGCCTCTTCGTAACAGGCGCCCTGGCCGATCGACGCATAAATCAGGTGGGCAATCCGATCGCCTGGTTGCGGCGCCACCACGCGCAAGTGCTGCAGCCGCGCGCCCGCGCCCAAGCGCGCATCGATGCGCAAGTTCTGCACGACCGCTTCGGCGTCGGCCGCACGCTCGTGCGTTTCCACCAGAACGCAATGCACGCCGGCCGCCACGTCGATGACCAGCGTGGGCGCCTCGAGCGCCGCTTGCGCGCTGCGGTGCAGAACCAGTTGCACCACGTCGCCCGTCCCCTGGCCCACGCGCAGGCGCAGTCCGCGCCGGCACACCGCCTGGTGCGCCCAGGCAAAGCGGTCGGCATCGCTCATGTCGGGCTCTCGCGTCCCTTCGAACAGCGCGCGCCGCGCGTCGTCTTCGGTGGCATCCAGTCGCTCGATGTCGACGCGCCCCTGGACGCCGCTGCCCAGCGGCTCGATCGTCCAGCCATCGGTTGCCGCAAGCGCCCGTGCCGGCGACACGGCGCCGTCGCCGATCCAGACGTCGGCGGCCGGTGGCGCCACGTGGTGAAAGTATTCGGACCGCAGCGGAATCCAGCCTAGCGTCGCCAGGCGCTCGCGCGCGGTCAGCATGGCAGCTTGTGCATCGGCCATCGCTCACGCCTCCACGGCGGCGGCCAGATGCGCGTAACCGGTCTTGGCAATGCCGCGCGCCAATTCGATGTCGCCCGACTCGGCAATACGACCGCTTTCCATGCGATGGACGGCATTCGGCTGGAGCGATTCGATCATCTGCAGATAGTGCGAAACGATCAGGAACGACATGCCCTCGCCACGCAACTTCTGCACCAGCGTGGTGACAGCGCGCACCCCGTCGACGTCCAGCCCCGAGTCGATCTCGTCCAGGATCGCGAGCTTGGGATGCAGCAACGCCAGTTGCAGCAACTCGTTGCGCTTGCGCTCGCCGCCCGAAAAGCCATCGTTGACCGGACGCGCCAGCATCTTGGCCGGCAGCCCCAAATCCTTGGCCGTGGCGCGCGCGGTTTTCAGGAAATCGAAGCCGTCGAGCGGCTTTTCTCCGTGCGCCTGGCGCACCGCATTCATCGCCGTGCGAATGAACAACTGGTTCTTCACGCCGGGAATGTCGGGCGGCGCCTGGAACGACAAGAAAAGCCCCGCCTGCGCCCGGGCCTCGGGCACCAACGCGAGCAAGTCCTGGCCGCCGAACTGCGCGCTGCCGGACGTCACGTGGTAATGGGGATGCCCCGCGAGCGCGAGCCCGAGCGTGCTCTTGCCACTGCCGTTGGCGCCCATCAGGATGTGCAGCTCGCCCGCGGGCACCTCAAGCGTGACGCCCTGCAGCACGTCGTGCCCGGCCACTTCCACATGCAGATCGCTCACGTTCAGAAGCGTTTCAGATGAACTCATGAATTTCCTTGTTCTCGCTACTTTCCCAGTCCCAAGACCCACGTCTCTATGGCAGCCGGCGCTCAGCCCACGGCGCCTTCGAGCGACACCGCCAGAAGCGACTTGGCTTCCAGCGCAAACTCCATCGGCAGCTCTTCCAGCACCGTCTGGCAGAAGCCGCCCACGATCAGCGACGTGGCCTCTTCCGGCTTGATGCCGCGCTGCTGGCAATAGAACATGCGCTCTTCGGAGATCTTGGTGGTGGTGGCTTCGTGCTCCAGCACCGCGTCGTTGCGCGCCGTGTCGAGGTACGGGAACGTATGCGCGCCGCATTGCGTGCCGATCAGCAGCGAATCACACTGCGTGTGGTTGCGCGCGTGCGCTGCCGTTGGCGTGACGCGCACCAAGCCGCGATAGCTGTTGTGCGAGCGCCCGGCGCTGATGCCCTTGGAGACGATGCGGCTGGTGGTGTTCTTGCCCATGTGGATCATCTTCGTGCCGGTATCGGCCTGCTGGAAGTGATTGGTTACGGCCACCGAGTAGAACTCGCCGTTGGAATCGTCCCCGCGCAGCACCACGCTCGGGTATTTCCAGGTAATGGCAGCACCGGTCTCCACTTGCGTCCAGGCGATGTGCGAGCGCTTGCCCGCGCACAGCCCGCGCTTGGTCACGAAGTTGTAGATACCGCCCTTGCCGTTTTCGTCGCCGGGGTACCAGTTCTGGACCGTGGAGTATTTGATGTAGGCGTCGTCGTGCGCGTACAGCTCGACCACGGCGGCGTGCAACTGGTTGGCGTCGCGCTTGGGCGCCGTGCAGCCTTCGAGGTAGCTGACTTCAGAGCCGGCCTCGGCAATGATCAGCGTGCGCTCGAACTGGCCGGTGTTGGGCGCGTTGATGCGGAAGTATGAGGAAAGCTCCATCGGGCATCTCACGCCCTTGGGCACGAACACGAACGAGCCGTCGGAAAACACCGCCGAATTGAGCGTGGCGTAGAAATTGTCGTTGATCGGCACGACCGTGCCCAGATACTGTTCGATCAGCTCCGGGTGGTGCTCGACCGCATAGCCAAACGACGCAAAGATCACGCCGACGTCGGCTAACTGTTTGCGGAACGTCGTGCCGACCGACACCGAATCGAACACCGCATCCACCGCCACGCCGGCGAGCGCCGCGCGCTCGTGCAGCGGGATGCCCAGCTTCTCGTACGTCTCCAGCAGCTTGGGATCGACCTGATCCATGCTCTTGGGTTCTTCTTTAGTTGACTTCGGCGCTGAGTAATACGAAATGGCCTGAAAATCGATCGGGTCGATGCGCAACCGGGCCCAGTTGGGCTTGGGCATCTTCTTCCAATGCGCCAGCGCATCCAGGCGTCGTTTGGTCAGGAACTCAGGCTCCTTTTTGCGGCGCGAAATTTCGCGAACGACATCCTCATTCAAGCCAGGAGGCAAAGATTCGGACTCAATGTCGGTGACGAACCCCGGTTCGTATTTTTTCTCGAGTGCCTTGACGACGGATGCGTCCTGTTCAGCAAGGGCCATGACTCATCTCCAAACTTCGTGAGCAGCAGCGGCTGACGGATATCAGCAGCCATATGCGAAGGTACCGCAGATTGCGACTCCGCAACGGCGCCATGGTCAAAAACGGCGCCGCGGCGGGGCGTTTTCGCGCGTGGAATCAGGCGTAATTTTCCGCGAAAACCAGAAACGCACCGCGGACGCGCTACCGCCAGCGGCGGGCAAGCCTATAACGCGTGTGCGACAACCTTTGATTGTCGCTCCTCAGCGGGCCAGCCGACGGACGTTTTCATGATCGATGCCCCACTCCCGCGGCGCGTTGCGCATTTGGACATGGATGCGTTCTACGCGTCGGTCGAAAGCCTGCGCTACCCGCAGCTCAAGGGGCTGCCCATGGTGATCGGTGCCGGCTGGGGCTTGCTGGAAACCCACTTGCAGCGCTTGCGCAGCGAACGGCCCGAGCGCGCCTGGACGGAAGCCGATCGAGCCCACATTCCGCTCGACTACTTCCCGCGCCTGGCGGACTACGCGGGCCGCGGCGTGATCACCACGGCCACCTATGCCGCACGCAAATTCGGCGTGGGCTCGGCCATGGGACTGATGAAAGCCGCGCGCCTGTGTCCGCAGGCCATTCTGCTGCCGGCGGATTTCAAGGAATACCGGCGTTACTCGCACGCCTTCAAGCGCGTGATCCTCGGCATGGCGCCGGTGATGGAAGATCGCGGCGTCGACGAGGTCTACATCGACTTCACCCACGTGCCGGCGGGTCAGCAACAGGGGGGCGCAGTCCTGGCGCGGCGCCTGCAAAAAGGCATTCTTGACGCAACAGGCCTCACCTGCTCCATCGGCGTCGCGCCCAACAAGCTGATTGCCAAGATGGCGAGCGAGTTCAACAAGCCCGGCGGCATCAGCATCGTGCGCGAGAGCGACCTGCAGCCCCGCATCTGGCCGCTCCCCTGTCGCAAGATCAACGGCATCGGCCCGAAAACCGACGCGCGGCTGCAGGAACACGGCATCCGCACCATCGGCGAACTGGCCGCGTGCGATGGCGCATGGTTGATCGAACACTTTGGCCCGGCTCACGGCACTTGGCTGCACGAGGCCGCATGGGGATTGGACGAGCGGCCGGTCATCACGCACAGCGAGCCGGTCAGCATGAGTCGCGAAACCACGTTCGAGCGCGATCTGCACGCCGTCGCGGACCGCGCGGAACTCGGCGCGGCCTTCACCGAACTGGCCGAGCAAGTGGCAGGTGACCTGCAATCCGGCGGCTACGTGGGCCGCACCATCGGCATCAAGCTGCGCTACGCCGATTTCAGGATCGTCACGCGCGTGCAAACGATAGCGCACTTCGTCAACGACGCCCACACCATTCGTCAAGTCGCGGGGCAATGCCTGAGACGCGTCGATTTATCGCGCCGGCTGCGCCTCTTGGGCGTGCGGGTCGGCTCGCTCGTCCATGCAGATGACGTTGCGGCCTTTGACCCGAAGCCGCCGCAGAACGAAAGCCTGGCGCTTTTTCCCGACGCGGAAGAAAGCCCCGGTCGCGATCCTCAGTCCACCAGCGCCGAGTAGACCAGTTGTCGCAGTTGCGTGCGCAGCGGGTAGGTGCTGGATGGCAGCAATTGCGTCATGAACGTGGCGGTGATGCCCTCCAGGGGATCCACCCAGAACGCCGTGCTGGCCGCGCCGCCCCAGTTGTATTCGCCTCTGGAGCCCAGCGTGCGCGCCGCCATCGGGTCCTGCATGACGGCGAAGCCGAGCCCGAACCCTTGCCCGTCGAAGCGCACCTCGGCAAACAGCGGAATGCCGAAAGTCTGCAAATCCTGCCCGCCGGGCAACGAATTGGTCGCCATGTAGCGCACCGTTCGGCTGCCCAGGATGCGCGTGCCGTCGATCTCGCCCTCACCCAGCAGCATGCTGATGAAACGCTGGTAATCGGCCGTGGTGGACAGCAGGCCGCCGCCCCCCGAGAGGAACGTGACCTTGCCGCGCGCCGCATTGCCGAACTCGTCGTTGCGCGTGGCCTTGCCCTTGGCATTGGGGATGTAGAGCGCGCCGAGACGTTTCCCCAGCGTACCGCGCACGGTGAACGAGGTGTCTTTCATGCCGAGCGGATCGAAAATCCGCTCCTGCATGAATTTGTCCAGCGTTTGCCCCGAAACCACTTCGACCAAGCGGCCGAGCACGTCGGTCGAAACGGAGTAGTTCCAGCGCGTTCCGGGATCGAAGCGCAGCGGCAGCCGCGCCCAGTCGGTCACGCATTGCGCCAGCGTGTGGCCCTTGGGCGCGCCCCATTCATAGCCGGCATTGCGGTACATCTCGTCCTGCACGTGGATGTGGTGGAAGCCGTACGTCAGCCCCGACGTGTGGTTCAGCAAATTCACGATGCGGATCGGCTCGGTGGCCGGCCGCAGCATCGGCTTGATCGCCGTGCCGCCGGTGATCACGCGCATGTTGGCGAATTCGGGCATGAATTTGGCCACCGGATCGGTCAGCTCGAAACGCCCTTCCTCGAACAGGATCATGGCCGCGATCGACGTGATCGGCTTGGTCATCGAATAAATGCGAAACACCGTGTCGTCTTCGATCGGCAGCTTCTTCTCGATATCGCGAAAGCCGTAGTTCTCGTGGTAGACCGCCTCGCCGTGGCGATTGATCTGCACCTGCCACCCCGGCAGGCGACCATCGTCCACGTAAGCGGCAAAGTGGCGCTTGATGTTTTTCAGGCGCGCGGCGTCAAACCCTTGTTTCGGCATGCGAATCTCCTTCGAAGAAAGTGGGTGGCTACTGCAAAGAATAATAGCCCACGCCCTGCGCCGCTCTGAGCAATCCAGCGCGGTCTGCGCGGCCACGCAAGCCAGCGCCTGCAAGTAGTACCTTCAATCGTCGGAAGACGTCGGTCACACGCGGCGCGGCAACGCCGCAACGCCGCTCCGCAGCCGCGTCACCCAGCGACCGGCCGCTCCGCCTGGGCGACTCGCGACCACACCGCGAGCGCCTGCGCAGTGGGCCGAACGTCGTGCGCGCGCACGATGCGCGCGCCGCGCCCCACAGACATCAAAGCCGCCGCCACGCTGCCCGCCACACGCTCGGCGGGCGCCGGTGGTTTGGCGCCCCTCTTCTGCAATGCCGCGCCGATCGACGATTTGCGCGACCAGCCCACCAACAGAGGGTAGCCCAGCGTCAACAACTCCTGCTGCCGCGCCAGCAGGGCAAAGTTCTGCTCCACGGTCTTGCCAAAACCAATGCCGGGATCGAGAACGATCCTGTCCTTCTGCACGCCGTCCGCCACCAATCGATCCGCCGCGTCCGCCAGAAAACGCCGCACCTGCGGGACCGCATCGCCTTGCATGGGCGCAACCTGCATGGTTTTCGGCTCGCCATGCATGTGCATCAGGCAGACGCCGCACCGACCATGGCGCGCGACCGTTTCCGCAGCGCTTTCGCGCCGCAGCGCCCAAACGTCGTTGATGATGTCGGCCCCCGCGTCAAGCACAGCCTGCATGACTTGCGGCTTGTTGGTGTCGATCGATACCGGCACGCCCAGCGTGACTGCCGCGCGCAGCACCGGCAGCACGCGCGCGAGTTCCTCCGCCAGCGGCACGGGCGGGCTGCCCGGGCGTGTGGATTCGCCGCCGATATCGAGAATGTCCGCGCCGTCCTCCAGCAATTCCTCGCAATGACGGATGGCGGCTTTGGCATTCAGGAACGCGCCGCCGTCGGAAAACGAATCCGGCGTGACGTTGACGATGCCCATGATGCGAGGCCGCGTGAGATCAATGGCGAACCGGGTTGTTTTCCAGATCATGAGGAAACCTGCCAACAAAAACGGGGCCAAAGCCCCGTTTCAGGTGCATGACCACAATCAGGCCGCCGTCGTCGCCGGCTCGGCCGGTTTGACCGCGGCCGGCGTGCCGCCGCTGCCCCCGCCCGACGGCGGCGTGCGCGGCGTCCAGTCCTTGGGCGGGCGCGGATCGCGGCCGGCCATGATGTCTTCGAGCTGCTCGCTTTCGATGGTTTCCCATTCGAGCAGCGCCTTGGCCATGGCGTGCATCTTGTCCTTGTTGCTCTCGATCAACTGGCGCGCCAGCGCGTACTGCTCATCAATGATGCGGCGCACTTCCGAATCGACCTGCTGCATGGTCTTCTCAGAGATGTTGGTGGTCTTGGTGACGCTGCGGCCCAGGAACACTTCGCCCTCGTTCTCGGCATAGACCATCGGCCCCATGGCCTCGCTCATGCCGTACTTCATGACCATGTCACGCGCCATTTGCGTCGCCCGCTCGAAGTCGTTGGAAGCGCCCGTGGTCACGTGATTCATGAACACTTCTTCCGCCACGCGCCCGCCGCACATCATGCTGATTTGCTGCAGCATGTATTCCTTGTCGTAGCTGTAGCGATCGGATTCGGGCAGACTCATGGTGACGCCCAAAGCACGCCCGCGCGGGATGATGGTGACCTTGTGCACCGGATCGCACTTCGGCAACAGCTTGCCGAGGAGCGCGTGACCCGATTCGTGGTAGGCCGTATTGCGGCGCTCCTCCTCGGCCATGACCATGCTCTTGCGCTCGGGGCCCATGAAGATCTTGTCCTTGGCTTTCTCGAAGTCCTGCATTTCGACCACGCGCGCGTTGCGCCGCGCGGCCATCAGCGCTGCTTCGTTGCACAAGTTCGCCAAATCGGCACCGCTCATGCCCGGCGTGCCGCGCGCAATCACCGACGCACTGATGTCTTGCCCGATGGCAATCTTGCGCATGTGTACGTTCAGGATCTGCTCGCGGCCGCGTATGTCGGGCAGCGTGACGTACACCTGACGGTCGAAGCGGCCGGGGCGCAACAGCGCGGCATCCAAGATGTCGGGCCGATTGGTGGCGGCCACCACGATCACACCCAGGTTGGTCTCGAAACCATCCATCTCGACCAGCATCTGGTTCAGCGTCTGCTCACGCTCGTCGTTGCCGCCGCCCAGGCCCGCGCCGCGCTGGCGACCGACCGCGTCGATTTCATCGACGAAAATGATGCAAGGCGCGTTCTTCTTGGCGTTTTCGAACATGTCGCGCACGCGTGCCGCGCCCACGCCGACGAACATTTCAACGAAATCGGAGCCGGAAATGCTGAAGAATGGCACCTTGGCTTCGCCTGCGATGGACTTGGCGAGCAGCGTTTTGCCGGTGCCGGGGGGGCCCACGAGGAGCAAACCGCGCGGAATGCGCCCGCCCAGCTTCTGGTATTTCTGCGGGTCTTTGAGGAACTCGACCACTTCCGAGACCTCTTCCTTCGCCTCGTCGCAGCCGGCCACATCCGCAAAAGTAACGGTGTTGCTGTTTTCGTCTAGCATGCGCGCCTTGCTCTTGCCGAAGCTGAAGGCACCGCCCTTGCCGCCGCCCTGCATCTGCCGCATGAAATAAATCCACACGCCGATCAGCAACAGCATCGGACCCCAACTGACCAGCAGCGTCATCAGGAGCGAGCCTTCCTCGCGCGGCTTGACGTTGAACTGGACGTTGTGGTTGATCAGATCGCCGATCAGGCCGCGATCCATGTAGGTACCCTGCGAGTCAACGCGGCGCCCATCGTTCAGCGTTGCGACGATGTTCACGCCGTTTTGCCCGTCTTGCAACGTCACCGACTTGACGCGATTGGTGCGCACCGCATCCAGAAACTGCGAGTACTCCATCGAGTTCGCAGTCGCCATGCGACCACCGTCAAACTGCTTGAAGACGGTGAACAGCACCATGGCGATCACCATCCAGACGGCAATTTTCGGGAACCACTGATTATTCAAAGCTTTCTGCTCCAGTCAGGAAATCAGCCACCAATGCGCCGCTTCCATTGTAGGCACTGCGTCCACGTTGCCGTGTCGCAACGAAAATCACCGTGCCCCGTGCCGGCCTACTGCCGCAGTCCGCCGCACGCCACGCATTCGACGATGGAAACGCGCGCTGATCAGTACGAACTATGGGGGTGGCGACAGCTATTTCAATCCGCGCCCGAGCAGGAAGGTTTCCGCCGAATGGCTGCGCGACGCCTTGGGTTTGATCGGTTTGACCACCCGGAAACGGCTTTTGAACAACTGCACGAGCTGGCTGTAGCCGCTGCCATGGAACAGCTTGACCAGCAGCGCGCCGTCGGGCTTCAAATGGTGCAACGCGAAATCAAACGCCAGTTCCACCAGATTGCTGACGCGCGCCGCGTCGCTGGACGCAATGCCCGACAAATTGGGCGCCATGTCCGAGACGACCAAGTCCAGGCGCTCTCCACCCAGCGTGGCTTCCAGCTGCGCCAGCACGTCGGGTTCACGGAAATCACCCTGAAAGAAGTGCACGCCCTCGATCGCCTCCATCGGCAGCAGGTCCAGCGCCACGATGCTGCCATGCAAAGCACCTGCCGCCGCGCCCGCCGGGGACAGGCGGTGTCGCAGGTACTGGCTCCAAGCCCCGGGAGTGGAACCCAGATCGACGATGCGATCACCCGGCTTGATCAGGTGGAACTCTTCGTCGATTTCCTTCAGCTTGTACGCCGCGCGCGCCCGATAACCCTCTTTCTGCGCCAGCTTGACGTAGGGGTCGTTGACGTGGTCGTTGAGCCACGCCTTGTTGACCTTCTTGCTTTTGGTTCGGACCTTCATGGGCCCGCGATAATACGGCCATGGCGCAAATTCAACTCACTCCCGCAGAGCGCGCAGTGCATCGCGCCGAAGCGCATCACCTGGATCCGGTCGTGATGATTGGTCATGGCGGGCTGACCGCCGCGGTGCGGAAGGAAGCCGACGCTGCGCTCAACGCCCATGGCCTCATCAAGATCCGCGTGCTGGAAGGCGACCACGGCGAGCGCGCCGCGCTGCTGCAGCAATTGACCAGCGAATTGAACGCCGCGCCGGTGCAGCACATCGGCAAGCTGCTGGTGTTGTGGCGCCCAATACCCGAGAAAGAACGCGTGCTGGATGAAGACCGCATGCCCGGCCCCAAGACCGTGAAGGTGCTGAAATACAGCTCGCGCGGCGGCCAGCGGCCGGAAGTGCGGCGCGTGCGCGTGCTGGGCAACGAGCGCATGACGACGGGCGGCATCTTGAAGAAAGCGCGCCGCACGCAAAAATCGATCAAAAAGACGCGGCAATAGCCTGAATTGCCGCTGTGTCACCTGAAGTCATCATTACCAATCTGAAGAAACGCTACACCGGCGTGTCCGGCACGATCAGCGCGCTCATGCCGGTGCAGTCGCGCGAGCTGAACATCGGTTTCGTCGGCCGCATGCTGCCCGGCGCGGTTCAGGCGCAAGCCGAGCGGCCGGACCACTTCACTCGGCTCGGACTTTGGTCGGCCATCCGGACCAGCCGCAAGCGCCTGCCCGATGGCCGCCGGCGCATCTGGCACGTGCGGCGCAACCACGAAATGCTCTTGGGAATCCTGCTGCGCGACCTGTTCCGCTGCCCGATTCGCTTGGTGTTCACATCGGCCGCGCAACACACGCACACCTGGGGGCCAACCTGGCTGGTGAGCCGCATGGACGCCGTGATCGCGACCACGCCCAAAGCCGGATCGCTGGTCCCGAACACGCGCGCGGTCGTCCATCACGGCGCGGCACTGTCGCGTTTCACGCCGCCCGTCGACAAATCGACCGCCTGGGAAACCAGCAAGCTGCCGGGACGATTCGGCATCGGCCTGTTCGGCCGCATTCGCCCGACCAAGGGCACCGACATCTTCGTCGATGCCATGCTCGAAGCGCTGCCCAAGTATCCCAATTTCACCGCCATCATCACTGGCGATTGCCTGCCGCGCGACCGCGCATACAAGGCCAGGCTGGTCGCAAAGATCCAGGCCCACGGCCTGACCGACCGGATCATCTTTCTGGGCGATCTCAAGCCCGAGGAGATTCCGCATTGGTACCGGCGCGTGCTGATTGCGGTGGCGTCGCCGCGCTACGAACCGTTCGGCATCACGCCGCTGGAAGCCATGGCGTGCGGTTGTGCGGTCGTGGCAAGCGATACCGGCGCCTTCAGCATCATCGTGGAAGAAGGCGTCACCGGACATATCGTCCCGACTGGCGACCCGGTGCGACTGGCCGAACAGGTCGAGGCGCTAATGCAGGACCCGGAACGCGCCCTCGAGATGGGACAGCTCGGGCGCAAGCGCGTGCTCGAGCACTTTTCCGTCGAAAAGGAAGCCGCGGGCATCCGCTCGGTGTACGAGAGTGTCTGGCAGAGCGATCAGCCGGCGCGCGCGCAAGCAGCAACTCCGCAGTCCTAGCATCGCCGCGTGGCGCCGCCCTTACGCAGAAGCGCGCGGGAGGAGACCTACCTTTTGCCGTCAGCCGCTTCGGCGTCCACCGCCTGCTGCACGGTCTTGTACAGCGCTTCACGTTGCGCCGACGCTTCGTGATCGCTCGCGGTCGGCCAGTCGGAGTCCGTGACGATCACCAACTGGCGCTTGGGGTCGATGAAAATCCCTTGGCCGAAAATGCCGCGCGCGGCAAAGCTGCCGTCGTCGTACGTCCACCACAGATAGCCGTAGCCGCGCCCGGGCTGACCGATGTCGGCTTCCTTGCGCGTGGCGGCGGCGAACCACCCGTCCGGCACGACACTCTGGCCGTTCACTTTGGCGCCGTCCAGGATGAATTCACCAAAGCGCGCAAAGTCGCGCGGGCTGGCCTGCAGGCAGCAGCCGCTGATCTCCTTGCCCGATTTGCTCAGGATCCAGGTCGCTTTCTGCTCCATTCCCGCGGGCTGCCAAATCTTTTCCTGCAGGTATTGCGCCAGCGGCTTGCCGGTGGCCGCAATCAGCATCACGCCGACCAGGTTGGTTTCGCCGGTGCTGTAGTGCCAGCGCGTGCCGGGTGGTGCGGCACGCGGCAGGCGACGCATGTAACTCACCAGCGCGTCCACGCCGGGTTCAGGCACGTGGTTGTTGAAGCGCGCCACGTCCGAATGCGGATCGCTGTAGTTCTCGTTCCACTGCACGCCCGAGGTCATGGTGAGCAACTGGCGCACGCTCACGTCGTCATAGGCTGAACCTTTCATGTCGGGCAAGTAGGCGCTGACCTTGTCGTCCATGCTCTTGATGTAGCCATCCTTGAGCGCCGCGCCGACCAGTGTGGACGTGAAGGACTTGGCGACCGAAAAACTGGTCCAGCGCCCGCTGCCGTCGAATCCCAGACCGTAGCGCTCCAGCCGCAGCCGGCCGCCCTGCACGATGAGCAGCGCCGCGGCATGCTGGCTGGCCATGTAGGCGTCCACGTCCAACGGCAGCTTGAGCGGCGCGCCCACGGGCAGCGGCCGTGCCGCGACGCCGGGCAATGCCGTGTGCCACTTGGCCAACAACGGAATGCGGTCCATGGCGCGAAACGCTGCATCGCGCTGTGTCTGGTTCCAGAACAGCAAATCGCGATTGGTCGGGAACGTCGCCAACAGGCCACGCGTTTCCTTGTCCAAGCTGAACCAGCCGAGCGTGCCGCCCACGACGAGGATCAGTACGAGGCCAAGCAGGATTTTTTTCAGGGTCTTCAAGAGGCGCTCCGTTGGGATTTTTCTGGGGCGATGGTACGGCAGGGCATCGGCTCAGCGATCCCGCCAATCCGCATGAGACGCGCGTGATGGCGCATCGCGATGAAAGCGCACGGCCATGCGTGATCCGGTTCGCGCCGCGGCACGCCAAGGGCTCGAGCATCAATTCGCCGCCGATGCGCGCGGCCGGCCCGGTTATCCGCCGGAATTGCGCGGTTGGCCGCGGCCGGCCCTCGGTCGCGGCTCGGGCCGGACGGCGCTGACCACGGAACTGCCCGGGCGCTCAAACCGAGCGGCGGGCTCGGCCCGGTGTGGAACGTGCGCAACGGGTCGCTCGGCCGGGCGGCCGCGCTCACAGGCTTCAGCACGCCGTATGAAGGCGATATACCCCGCGCTTTTACAAGGGCACTTGGCGCCAGGCTTTTCCGCACCCTGCCTTCGGCCCGTTGCGCGAGACCGTGTTCGAGCAGCGCCACGAGGGCCCGCCTGAGCAGGTCATCGTCGACCGCTTCATGTCGGTGAGCTTTATTGCCGCCCTCCCCGGGAATGAGCAGGCCGAGGTGCGCGCGCAGATCCAGGACGCGATCGACCATCATCCGGCGCTGCGGGGCCCATGCGATCGTGGCCTTGCCCCACCACACGCGGGCGTTCATCGCGCTGCGCCGGCAAGTCGACGGCGACTCGTCAGGTCGGGTACGAAATCCCGACCAGCGGCCGCCCCGCCAGGCGGGTGAGGATCGCCAACGGGCTCGCAGCGCGCGAAGCTTCCCGTCCGGCCGGGAGATGCAAGGTCTGCTCCATCATGAACTGCCCGCTCATGGCGGCATGCACCGTCTGGTCGGAAAAGCAGACCCAGACGCTGCCGGTGGGGAAGCTCACTTCGGTCTGCGCACCGTTCCTCTGGTAATCGTCGTCGCGCTTCATGCCATCGTGCAACTGCAGCATGTCGTGGTCGTATTCGCTGCGCAGCGACTTGGTGACGTGCAACGCCTGCAGTGCCCTGGCTTGCCACAGGCGGTAAGGCTTGGCGCGCGGCAGGAATTGGCGCGCGACCGACTCGAAGTCCGACCCCACGCGCCACACCCGCGGCACGCCGTCCGGGTTGACGTTGGCGAAGACACGCAGGATGCGCTCACCATGGTTGGGGCGCGTGGGAAACGCATCCACATGCAGGCGTTTGTCGTCGGCGCGCACCGATTGCGCTCGCGTTTCCACCCGCCTGGGACGAAAGCTCGTGGGCGCCACGCGCAGTGCACCCCTGTATGTCGGGAAAAGGCCTTCCACCAACTGCAGCGCCTGCGCGCGAAAGCGCCCGATCATGGCCTTGAGCACCGCTTGGTCAGCCGCGCCCTCCGCCGCGCCTTTCAGCACCCCGGCGGCGTCCAGACTGACGTTGCGCGACCCTGCGGCCAGCATGGATTCGCGCAACAGCGACCGCTCGGCCGGCAGGACTTCGAATGCAAGGCGTGGAAAGAACAGCACCCGGCCGCTCTCCACGGCACCAGTCCAAGCCGGGTCGCCCTGGCCCGGGTGCCAAGTATTCAGGTCAAGCGAAACAAGGGGTGAATCCATGTCAAAGCGACTCCCGGCGCGCGCCCAATCGCCACAGCACCGCGCCCGCGCACAGCCATTGAAGCAGAAACAACGCCACGCCCACGCCGTGCCACATGGGCAATTGCTCGTGCATGCGGATGTGCGGCGCGGCGACGAATTCGATCAACAGCGCAAACAGCATGCCGGCCAGCACCGCCATCAGCGTGGTGAGCGCGCGTTCATCGCGCTTTTGAACGATCGAGACCTTGAGAATCAACAGCAGAATCACGCCGCAGCCCATGGCGACCCACAGGAGTGCGGTGAACAGCCGGGCCGCCATCACGCCGGCCAAGGCAGTCGAAGGCAGGTAGCGAAACAGCAGCGGCGCTGCCAGCCCGCAAATGGCCGTGATTGCGCCCCACCAGAGGGCAGCCGCAAAAAGCGCGAGCCGGTCGCGCATCAGACGTAGCGCACCGCCACGATTTCGTAGGACTTGACGCCGCCGGGCGCCTGCACCTCGGCGGTGTCACCCTCTTCCTTGCCGATGAGCGCGCGCGCGATCGGGCTGGACACGTTGATGCGGCCGTGCTTCAGATCGGCCTCGTCTTCGCCCACGATCTGGTAGGTCACGCGCGCAGCGCTCGCTTCTTCTTCCAGCTCCACCGTGGCGCCGAACACCACTTTGCCGCCGGCCTTCAATTCGACCGGATCGATGACCAGCGCGGTCGCCAGCTTGCTTTCGATTTCCTTGATACGGCCCTCGATGAAGCCCTGCTTGTCCTTGGCGGCGTCGTATTCGGCGTTCTCGCTCAAATCGCCCTGGGCACGCGCTTCGGCGATGGCTTTCACCACCTCGAGCCGGTCCTTGCTTTTCAGGCGGCGCAGTTCCGCCTGCAATTGTTCCGCACCCCGCTTGGTGATGGGAAGGGTTGCCATGATTGTGCTGACCTGTCTCTTGATTGGGTAACAAAAAAATAGACCGCCGGAGCCCGGGAGCATCGGCAGTCGTTGGAGGCATTATGCCTCTGAAGTTCCGCGATGAAACGGCGTCTTTTTCGCCCGGCCGGGCAGGCCCACGATGGCGGTGCGCGCGCCGTACCAAGCTGAATCAGCGGCGCTCCACAGGTTACGCCTTGGCGCAGAGTTCGTGCAAATGCTGCACGGAGAACACATCCAGGTGCGCCATGCTCTTCAAGCCGCTTGCGACCGCTTCTGCGCCCCAGATCGTCGTGAAGACCGGCACGCGCGAGGCCAGCGCCGTGGTGCGGATCGTGCGGCTGTCCGAGATGGCGTTGCGCCGCTCTTCCACCGTGTTGATGACCAGCGAAATCTCGCCGTTTTTCATCATGTCGACGATGTGGGGGCGGCCCTCGGTCACCTTGTTCACCGGGGTGCAGGCCACGCCGGCCGCCTGGATGGCGGCGGCGGTTCCCTTGGTCGCCACCAGCGTGTAGCCCATGGCCACCAGGTCGTGCGCCACTTTGACCGCCGCCGGCTTGTCGTGATCCTTGACCGAGAGAAAGATCTTGCCGGCTGGCGTGCCATCGCTCTTGAGCGGTTTTGGCAAGCGTTCGCCCGCGCCAATCTCGGCCTTGACGTAAGCCTCTCCAAAGGTGTGGCCCACGCCCATGACTTCGCCGGTGGACTTCATCTCGGGCCCGAGGATGGTGTCGACGCCCGGGAACTTGATGAACGGAAACACCGCTTCCTTCACGCTGAAGTAGGGTGGTATCACTTCCTTCGTGACGCCCTGTTTTTGCAGCGTGTCGCCCACCATGCAGCGCGCGGCCACCTTGGCCAGTTGCACGCCCGTGGCCTTGCTCACGAACGGCACGGTGCGGCTCGCGCGCGGATTGACTTCGAGCACGTAAATCACGTCCTGGATGCTGCCGTCGGCTTGCTTCGGCTCCTGAATGGCGAACTGCACGTTCATCAGACCCACGACGTTCAGGCCGTCGGCCATGGCCGCGGTCTGGCGTTTCAGTTCGGCCACGGTCTCGGCCTTGAGGTAGTACGGCGGCAGCGAGCAGGCCGAATCGCCCGAGTGCACGCCGGCTTCCTCGATGTGCTCCATCACGCCGCCGATGAACACGCGGCCCGCGGTATCGCGGATGCAATCGACGTCGCACTCGATGGCGTCGGACAAAAAGCGATCCAGCAGCACGGGCGCGTCGTTGCTCACGCGCACCGCTTCGCGCATGTAGCGCTCCAGGTCGCGCTGCTCGCGCACGATTTCCATAGCGCGGCCGCCGAGTACGTAGCTTGGGCGCACCACCAGCGGATAGCCGAGGGCATTGGCCTTGGCAATGGCTTCTTCCTCGGTGCGTGCGGTGTCGTTCACCGGCTGGCGTAAGCCGAGCGTGCGCAGCAAGTGCTGGAAGCGTTCGCGGTCTTCGGCCGCGTCGATCATGTCGGGACTGGTGCCGATGATGGGAACGCCTTCGGCTGCCAGGTCGCGCGCCAGCTTCAACGGCGTCTGGCCGCCGTACTGGACGATCACGCCGTCGGGCTTTTCCTTGGCGACGATTTCCAGCACGTCTTCCAGCGTGACCGGTTCGAAATACAGGCGGTCGCTGGTGTCGTAGTCGGTGGATACCGTTTCGGGATTGCAGTTGACCATGATGGTCTCGTAGCCGTCTTCGCGCATGGCGAGCGCCGCGTGCACGCAGCAGTAGTCGAACTCGATGCCCTGCCCCACGCGGTTCGGCCCGCCGCCCAGCACCATGATTTTTTTCTTCGTGGTCGGATTGGCTTCGTCTTCGGCGTCGTAGGTCGAATACATGTAGGCCGTGGTGGTCGGAAACTCGGCCGCGCAGGTGTCCACACGCTTGTAGACCGGCCGCACGCCAAGCGCCCGGCGCACGTCGCGCACCGCTTTCTCACTGGTCTTGAAGAGCTTGGCCAGGCGCCGGTCGGAAAAGCCTTTTTGCTTCAACTTGTAGAACTCATCCTTGTTGAGTCCGCCGAGCGCATTGGCGCCGAGCTTCACCACTTGTGCGTCGATGTCGAGTTCGATCTTCACGATGTCCTCGATCTGCGCCAGGAACCACGGGTCGATGCTGGTGAGTTCATGCACCCGCTCCAGCGACCAGCCGGCGGCGAAGGCGTCGCCCACGTACCAGATACGCTCCGGCCCGGGCTCGCCCAGTTCCTTTTCCAGCACCTCGGGGTCCTGGGTTTTCTCGTTCAGTCCGTCGACGCCGATTTCCAGCCCGCGCATGGCTTTCTGCAGCGATTCCTGGAAGGTCCGGCCAATGGCCATGACCTCGCCCACGCTCTTCATTTGCGTGGTCAAGCGGTCGTCCGCGGCCGGGAATTTCTCGAACGTGAAGCGCGGCATCTTGGTGACGACATAGTCCAGCGTCGGCTCGAACGACGCCGGCGTCTTGCCGCCGGTGATTTCGTTCTTCAACTCGTCGAGCGTGTAGCCGATGGCGAGCTTGGCCGCCACCTTGGCGATCGGGAAGCCCGTGGCCTTGGACGCCAGCGCCGACGAGCGCGACACGCGCGGATTCATTTCGATCACGATCATGCGGCCGTTCTTCGGATTGACGGCGAACTGCACGTTGGATCCGCCTGTATCAACGCCCACTTCGCGCAGGATCGCGATGCTGGCGTCGCGCATGATCTGGTATTCCTTGTCGGTCAGCGTCTGCGCCGGCGCCACCGTGATCGAGTCGCCGGTGTGCACGCCCATCGGATCGAGGTTCTCGATCACGCAGACGATGATGCAGTTGTCGGCGCGGTCGCGCACCACTTCGGTCTCGAATTCCTTCCAGCCGAGCATCGATTCTTCGATCAGCAACTCGTGCACCGGCGACGCATCCAGCCCGCGCTTGCAGATCGTCTCGAACTCTTCCGGGTTGTAGGCGATGCCGCCGCCGGTGCCGCCGAGCGTGAAACTGGGGCGAATCACGGCCGGGAAACCCAGTTGCTTCTGCGCCGCCCAGGCCTCTTCCAGGCTGTGCGCGATGCCGGAGCGCGCCGATTCCAGGCCGATGCTGGTCATCGCGTCCTTGAATTTCAGCCGGTCTTCGGCTTTTTCGATGGCGTCCGGCTTGGCGCCGATCAGCTCGACGTTGTACTTGGCAAGAACGCCGTTCTTCCACAGGTCGATGGCGCAATTGAGCGCGGTCTGTCCGCCCATGGTCGGCAGGATGGCGTCGGGGCGCTCGCGCGCAATGATTTTTTCCACCGTCTGCCAGGTGATGGGCTCGATGTAGGTCACGTCGGCCGTGGCCGGGTCGGTCATGATGGTGGCCGGGTTGCTGTTGATCAGCACCACGCGGTAGCCTTCTTCGCGCAGCGCCTTGCACGCTTGCACGCCGGAGTAATCGAATTCGCACGCCTGGCCGATGACGATGGGGCCAGCGCCAATGATGAGGATGGTTTTCAGATCTGTCCGTTTAGGCATTTGAATCGTTTTCCAACTTTTGAATGAGCGCGTCCAGGCGCTGCCGGGGCATCTTTTTCTGCATCAATTGGAGGAGCCCCTCGCCCTCCACCAACGGCCGCAGGACGGCGGCCTCGACCGCATGGAACTCGACTTTCCAGTCTGCCAACTGGGCGGCAAATTCCGCGTCGCTCCAGTTCTTCCCCTTGGCCAGAAGGGTCACCAGCGGCATTGTTTTCAGGTCCAGAAACGATTTTTTGTAGGGCTTCTGGCTCCAGCGCGCGGCAAACCATTCGCGCTCGGCCGGTGCCAGCGCCAACATGCGCTTGGCAATGGCTTTTTCGAGGATGGGGCGTGGGAAAGCAAACAGTTTCATGGTCATAACACGCGCCACTCAGACCGCGGCACGCCGCACGAGCCGGGTGCGGTGCTCCTCAGGCGCGTTTTTCCATCAGACCGATGAAGCGGTCGAACAGATAGTGGATATCTTTCGGACCCGACGACGCTTCCGGGTGGCCCTGGAAGCAGAACGCCGGCTTGTCCTTGAACTCGAAGCCCTGCAGCGTGCCATCGAACAGGCTCACGTGCGTGACCTCGACGTTGTCGGGCAGCGACTGGGTTTCCACGGCAAACCCGTGGTTCTGGCTGGTGATGCTCACGCGCCCGGTCGCCATGTCACGCACCGGGTGGTTGGTGCCGTGGTGGCTGTTGTCCATCTTGAAAGTCCTGGCGCCAATCGCCAGCCCCATCAACTGGTGCCCGAGGCAGATGCCGAACGTCGGCGTGCCGCTCGCCACGATGTCGCGCACCGCCTTGATGGCGTAGTCGCAGGCATCCGGATCGCCCGGACCGTTGGAGAGAAAAACGCCGTCGGGCTGGCGCGCCAGCACATCGGCGGCCGGCGTTTCGGCAGGTACCACGGTGATCTCGCAACCGCGCTCGGCCAGCAGGCGCAGGATGTTGCGCTTGACGCCGAAGTCGTAGGCCACCACCTTGAAGCGCTTTTCGGTCTGCTGGCCGTAGCCTTGGCCACGCGCCCAGGTGGTTTCGGTCCATGCGTACGGCTTCTTGGTCGTCACCACTTTGGCCAAGTCGAGCCCCGCCATGGGCGGCGTGGCCCGTGCCGCGGCCAGCGCCCGGTCGATGCGCTCCTGCGTCGGCTGCTCGCCTGCCTTCAGGCCGATGATGGCGCCGTTCTGCGCGCCGTGGTCACGCAGCAGGCGCGTGAGCCGGCGCGTGTCGATGCCGGCGATGGCCACGATATGGCCGGCCTTCAGGTAATCGCTCAAGCCCTGGTCGGCGCGCCAGTTGCTGTAGCGCAGCGGCAAATCCTTGATCACCAGGCCCGCCACCTGAATATGGCCCGATTCGACGTCTTCGAGGTTGGTGCCGCAGTTGCCGATGTGCGGATAGGTGAGCGTGACGATTTGCTGGCAATAGCTCGGGTCGGTCAGGATTTCCTGGTAACCCGTCATGGCGGTGTTAAACACCACTTCGCCGACTGTCTGGCCGTTTGCACCGATGGATTCACCGATGAAAACGTGACCGTCGGCCAGCGCGAGAATGGCCGCTGGAAAGCGTGCGGCGAGAGAAGAAAGCACGAAGCTCCTCCGATGAGTGGCTCGCCCGTGCTGGCAGCGTCACGACCGTGTCGCGGCGGCCCTTCAACCAAAAATCACGTGAGTGGTGCAGCCGTGGCGACGCTGTTTCGTTGAAAGCCTCTCATTATATTGAGGTTTTTGCTGGGCAGCGGCGAAAGCGGAGCCGCGCAGCCGGCCGCCGCAGGCTCACCCTTACGATCCGTGCGCCGCAGCACTGGCATGCAGGCAAATCGCGGCCGCGGCGGCCACATTCAGCGACTCTTCACCGCCCGGTTGCGCGATCCGGACGACCTGCGCCGTGCGTGCCATCAATTCGGCCGCAACCCCCTGCCCTTCGTTGCCCAGAATCCAGGCGCACGGCCATGGCAGCGCGGCCTCGTGCAACAGCGCGCCCCGGTGCGAACTGGTCGAGAGCAGGGGCACGGACAGCACGCTCAGATCGACCGCGCCGAGTCCTTCGACCAAATGGAGGCCGAAGTGCGCTCCCATGCCGGCACGCAACACCTTGGGTGAGCCCAGCGCCGCGGTGCCGGCAAGCGCCAGCACCTGCTTGAAACCAAAAGCCGCGGCACTGCGCAAGATGGAACCGACGTTGCCGGCATCCTGGATGCGATCGAGCACGACGCTGGCCACCCCCGGCTGTATCGTCGGTTGCTCCGGCCATGCCAGCACGAACGCCATGGGCGCGGGCGATTTCAAGCCGCTGATGGTGGCCATCAGCGCATCGCTCACCAGCACGGTGTCGGCCGCCGCGTCGCGCAGGTCGGGAGGTGTTGCGAGCCAAAACGATTCGGCAAACACCGCCTGCAGCGGCTTCCAGCCGCGCGCCAGCGCGGCGCGGCACAGGTGATCGCCTTCCACCCAGATGCGGCTCTGCCGCCGGTACGCATCATGGGTCTGCACCAGTTGGCGCCACGCCTTCACCTGGGGATTGGCATGGGACCGGATGACGCGCGGAACCACGGGGCCGGTCATGAAGCCTTTCGCGCGGCCGCTGCAACGGGTGCGAACGTGCGACGGTGCAGCTCGCACGGACCGAAGCGCTGCAGCGCCGCCAAATGGGCCACCGTGCCGTAGCCCTTGTGCGCGGCAAAACCGTATTGCGGCCACTGCCGATCTGCTTGCACGCACCAGCGGTCGCGGTGCACCTTGGCCAGGATGGACGCCGCGGAAATCGCCGGGATCAGCGCGTCACCATGCACCACCGCTTCGGCCGCCATCGTGAGGATGGGCAAGCGGTTGCCGTCCACCAGCACCCCGTTGGGGCGCAGCCGCAGGCCGGCGACGGCGCGCTGCATGGCGAGCAGCGTAGCCTGCAGGATGTTGAGGCTGTCGATTTCTTCGATCGACGCCTCGGCAATCGAACAACACAGCGCGCACGCCCGGATTTCGTCGAACAGGCGCTCGCGCTTGCGCGGCGACAGTCTCTTGGAATCGGCCAGTCCGGCGATAGGCTCGCGCGGGTTCAGGATCACGGCGGCCGCCACCACCGGCCCGGCCAGCGGTCCACGGCCGGCTTCGTCCACGCCGGCAACCAGCAGGCCTTTGGTGTCGCGCCAGTTCATGCGGACCCGCCCCCGATCAGCGCCTGCATGGCGTCCACCGCGCGCTCGGCCGTCGGCAGCAGCAACTCGCGGTGCAGTTCGGAAAAGCGCGCCTGCAGCGCTGCCACTTTCGCAGGCGCATCGAGCCAATCCTCCACGGCCTGCGCCAATGCGTCCGGACTGGCGGCGTCCTGAATCAGCTCGGGAACGGCAAAAGGCGCGTCGACCGGAAAGGCGGCGCCAGGCTGCAGCAACGCACGCGGCGCGCACAGAATGTTGGGCAGCCCGACCCACGGCAGCAGGCGCTTGCGCCGCATCAGACGGTAGCTGAAATTCGGCATGGCATATGCAATCACCATGGGCACCTTGAAGAGCGCGGCTTCCAGCGTGGCCGTGCCGCTCGCGATCAAAGCCGCGTCACAAGCAGCCAGGACCTCGTGCGACCGTCCTGCCACGATGTGCAGATGATCGCCCAGCGCAGCCCGCGCGCCCGTCGCTTCCGCGATCTTGCCGATGCGGCGTTCCAGCCACGGCACCGCCGGCAACGCGAAGTGCAGTCCCGGGCGGCGTTGATGCAATCGCAGAGACGCCTTGAAAAAGCGCGGCGCGATGTGGTTGATTTCAGCCGCGCGGCTGCCCGGAAGCAGCGCGATCATCGACCCTTGCGCGGACCAACCGAGCGCGGCGCGCGCACGCGCGCGGTCAGGCGCCATGGGAATCATTTGCGCCAACGGATGACCCACGTAGGTGGACGCGATGCCATGACCCGCCAGCAGCGCGGGCTCGAACGGGAACAGGCACAGCACGTGGTCCGCAGCCGCTTTCAGCACCCGCAGGCGCTCCGGCCGCCAGGCCCAGAACGAAGGGCTCACGAAGTGCAGCGTTTTGATTCCCCGCGTTTTCAGCGCGCGTTCCACGCCGAAATTGAAGTCGGGCGCATCCACGCCGACGAAGAGCGCGGGCCGGCGGCGGCGCAAGCGTTGAATCAGGCGCCAGCGCAGATACAGCAAGCCGGGCAGCCGCGGCAAGACCTCGGCATAACCGCGCACCGAGAGGCGTTCGATCGCCCACCAGGAGTCAAACCCGCGTTCAACCATGCGCGGGCCGCCGATGCCGCAGGTGCGCGCTTGCGGCCAGCGCGCATGCATGGCGCCGAGCAGTTGGGCCGCCAGCAAATCGCCCGACGCTTCGCCTGCCACCAGCGCCAGTTGGAGTGAATCCGCGGGCGTGTCAGGGATGTTCTGCATAACCTGACAACACGAAGAAGAAGGTCCGCCTCTGGCTGGCCTGCGCCCTGCAAGAACTTTTCGCAGGCAATAGCCGGGCTCTTGCCCGCAAAAGCAACGCTGCCGATCGCCGAAGACCAGCGACACGCGCCACGCGGCAGGTCGTGCAGCTCATTGTTCCTAGCGCACGATGCCGCGCGTGGCCGCTGTCAGAAAGTCCTGCATCAACCCGATATCGGCATCCGCGCCTCCGACCGTGCCGCGCAGCGTTTCGATTTCCGCGCGGCTGTCGTGCAGCGTGAGGCCCTTGCGGTACAGCAAGCGATACATCTGCTTGACCAGGGCGATGCGCTCGCTGGAAAAACCGCGTCGGCGCAGGCCCTCGGCGTTGATGCTCTGCGCCGCCGCCGGGTTGCCGTTTACGGTCACGAATGGCGGCACGTCCTGCGTCAGCCGCGCCTGGAACGCCGCCATCGCGTGCGCGCCCACGTGGACGAACTGATGCACGCCGGTCAACCCGCCCAGAAACACCCAGTCGTCCAGATGCACGTGGCCGGCAAGCTGCACGGCATTGGCCAGGATGAGGTGGCTGCCCAACTGGCAATCGTGCGCGATGTGCACGTACGCCATGATCCAGTTGTCGTTGCCCACACGCGTGACGCCCGCGTCCTGTGCCGTGCCGGTGTTGATGGTGACGAATTCGCGGATGGTGTTGCCATCGCCGATTTCCAATCGCGTGGGCTCGCCGCCGTACTTCTTGTCCTGCGGAATCGCACCGATGCTGGTGAACTGGAAAAACCGGTTGTGGGCGCCGATGCGCGTGTGCCCGTCGACCACGCAATGCGGGCCAATCTGCGTTCCTTCGCCGATCCGCACGTGCGGACCGATGAGGCTGTAGGCCCCGACCTGCACGCTCGGGTGCAAGTCGGCCGCGGGATCGACGAGCGCCGTCGGGTGGATGGCTCCGGGAGAAGCGCTCATCGCCGATGCAGCCGCGCTCAGCCGACCTCGCGCATGGTGCACATGACGGCGGCTTCGCACGCCACCTCGTCGTCCACCGTGGCTTTGCAATTGAAGCGATAGAGCAACGCGCGCGCGCGCTCGATCGTGCCGTGCAGGACGAGCTGGTCGCCGGGCTCCACCGGGCGCTTGAAGCGCGCGCCGTCGATGCCAACGAAATAGAACACCTGGTTGCTTTGCAGCGAGACCTGTTCGACCTCGAACGTGAGCAACGCGCACGCCTGGGCCATGGCTTCCAGGATCAGCACCCCCGGCATCACCGGGCGATTGGGGAAGTGGCCGGTAAAAAACGGCTCGTTGATGGTGACGTTCTTGATCGCGCGAATGGTCTTGGCCTGCACGTCGATGTCCAGCACGCGATCCACCAGCAGGAACGGATAGCGGTGCGGGAGTTTGGTGAGGATTTGGTGGATGTCCATCATGTCGGGTGCTGTTCTCGCCGCCTGCGCGCCGCGGCTGGTTATTCTATTCAGCGCTGTCGTCGGACTTGGCGTTCAGCGCGCGTTCCAGCCGGCGCACGCGCTCGCGCAATCGATACAGGTGCCTGAGCGTGGCCGCATTCTTCTCCCACACGTCGTACTCGTCGACCGGGAAGTAGCCGCTGTAGCGTCCCGGCTTGGTGACGGAGTGCGTGATCATCGTGGCCGGCATCACGTGCACGTGATCGCAGATCGTGATGTGTCCGGCGATCATGCCCGCTCCCGACACGGTGCAATAGGCGCCGATGTTGGCGCTGCCCGCCACGCCCACGCAACCCGCCATGGCGGTGTGCTTGCCCACGTGGCAGTTGTGGCCGATCTGGATCAGGTTGTCGAGCTTGACGCCGTCCTCGATCACGGTGTCATCCAGCGCACCGCGGTCGACGCAGGTGTTGGCGCCGATTTGCACGTCGTCGCCGATGCGCACGGCACCGAACTGTTCGATTTTTTCCCAGGCGCCATCGTTGGGCGCAAAGCCGAAACCGTCGGCGCCAATCACCGCGCCACTGTGAATGATGCAGCGCGCGCCCAGCACGCAATCGTGGCCGAGCGTGACGCGCGGCATGAGGATGGTGTGCGCGCCAATGCGCGCGTTGCGGCCTACGAAGCACAGCGCGCCAATGCTCGCGCTGGCGTCGATGTGGGCGCCTTCTTCCACCACGGCGCTGGGGTGAATGCCGGGCTGCGGACCGTCCCCTCGCACACGGCGAAACAACTGCGTGACCCGCGCGAAATACAGCAGCGGATCGGGCGCCACGATGCAATCGCGCTGCGCCGCCGCCTGCGCAAGCTGCGGGCCCACGATCACGCAACCCGCTTGCGAGGTGGCGAGTAACGGCGCCAGCTTTTCGTCGGCCAGGAAACTCAGTTCGGTGGCGCTGGCGCGCTCCAGCGGCGCCAAGCCCGCGATGACGCGATCGGCATCACCATGCAATTCGCCGCCCAGCGCGTCGATGAGGGCTCGCAGTCGCAGCGTCATGGTCAGCGCGCCCGCCGGACAAGTGCGGCAGGCCGTTGAATCACTTGCCCTCGTTCAGCGCCTTGATCACCTGGTCGGTGATGTCCAGCTTGGGATTCACGTACACCGCTTCCTGCAGGATCACGTCGTACTTGCCCGCGATCGCCACTTGCTGGACGATGCGGTTGGCCTGATCCAGGATACGCTGCAATTCTTCCTGCTTGCGCGCGTTCAGATCTTCCTGGAATTCCATGCGGCTGCGCTGGAATTCACGATCCTGATCGGCCAACTTGCGTTGCTGCGCGGCACGCTGCGTTTCGTTCATGGTGACGGCATCGCGCTCGAACTTGTCGGAGGCGGCCTTGAGCGCCGCGCCGGATGCGTCGATGGTCTTTTCGCGTGCCGAGAATTCCTGTTCCAGCTTGGCTTGCGCCGCTTTGGCCGGCGCGGCTTCACGCAGCAAGCGATCGGTATTCACGAAACCGATCTTGACGCCGTCTTGCGCTTGCGCCAGAACGGGGGTGATCAGCAGGGCCGCCGACGCAAGTACAACAGCCAGACGACGAGCAAACGTAAACATTAAAAGGTGGTTCCGATCTGAAATTGGAAGTGTTCGATTCTATCGCCCGGCCGCTTGCGCAGCGGGAACGCCCAGGCAAAGCGCAAGGGGCCGAGGGGTGATATCCAGCTCAGGCCAATACCCGTTGAATAGCGCAGCGCTTGGCTGGTGATCGGCTGCCCTTCGCCATACAGCGCACCGGCGTCGAAGAAGCCGAACAAGCGCAAGGTACGGTCGTTGCCGGCACCCGGAAACGGCGTGATGAACTCGGCGTTCACCGTCGCCTTGCGGTTGCCGCCGATGAACGAGCCGGTGACGTCGCGCGGACCCAACGTCGACTGCTCGTAGCCGCGCACCGAACCCAGGCCGCCCGAATAGAAGTTCTTGAACACCGGGAAAGGCTGTCCGTTCAAGCCCTTGCCCCAGCCCAGTTCGCCATTGAGCGCGATGGTGTATTGCTTGTTCAGCGGGATGTATTGCTGGATCTGGTAGTCGGCCTTGACGTAGTTGACGTTGCCAAGCAAACCCAGTTCACCCGTGAGTCGCTGATAACGACCGGAATTCGGCGCCAGAGCGCTGTCGCGCGAATCGCGCGACCAACCCAGCGTGAACGGGAAGGCGTTGCTGGAGAAGCCGAACTGGTCGGCGTAAGCCAAGTAGGCCGCCGGGATGTTGGTGCCCGGATCAATCTTGGTGTGCTCGGCGCGGATGCCCAGATAAACCGTGTCCAGTTCGGTCACCGGCAAGCCGAACTTCAAGCCCGTGCCGATCGTGGTCAGGCGGTAATCACCGCCCTGATCGGCGTAGGGCTTGTGGCTTTCATAGGTGACATCCACGGTGCGCGAGACGCCGTTGACGGTGAAATACGGATCGGTCGCGCTGATGATGCCGGTGCGGTTGTATTTGCCGGTGCTCAATTGCAAGTTCAACTTGTTGCCGGAGCCGAATGCGTTCTCCTGCGACAGGCCAAAAGTCAATTGGATTTTTTCCGCCGAGGAATAGCCGCCGCCGATCGAGACGCTGCCGGTCGGCGTTTCCTTCACCTTGACGTCCAGGTCGACCTCATCCGGCGCACCAGGCACTTCGGTGGTTGAAACCGAAACTTCGCTGAAATAGCCCAGGCGGTCGAGACGGTCGCGCGACAGTTGGATTTTTTGCGCGTCGTACCAGGAAGACTCGTACTGCCGGAATTCGCGCCGGATCACTTCGTCGCGCGTGCGCGTGTTGCCGGAGATATTGATGTGGCGCACGTAAACGCGCCGCTCGGGCTCGGCGTGCAGCACGATTTCCACCTGGCGCGCGCCGCGATTCACGTTCGGCACCGCGTCGACCTTGGCAAATGCGTAGCCGTAGGTGCCAAACAGGTTGGTGAACGCCTTGGTGGTTTCCGTCACCTGGTCGGCGTTGTACGGCTTTCCGGGTTGGATCGTGACCAACGACTTGAATTCGTCGGTGCGGTCCAGATAGTTGCCGTCCAGCTTGACGCCCGTGACGACGAACTGGTTGCCCTCGGTGATGTTGATAGTGATCGAAATCGATTGCTTGTCGGGCGAAATGGCGACCTGCGTCGAGTTGATCTGGAAATCGAGGTAGCCGTGCGACAGGTAGAACGAGCGCAGCGACTCCAGATCGCCATTCAGCTTGGTCTTCGAATACTGGTTGCTTTTGGTGTACCACGCGAGCCAGCCGCCCGTGTCCAGGTTGAACAGCTTTTTCAGCTCGCTGGATGAATACGCGTGGTTGCCGTTGATGGTGATGTCCTTGATGCGCGCCGGCAGCCCTTCGTTGATGCCGAAGGTCAAGCGCACCTGGTTGCGTTCGGCCGGCGTGACGGTGGTCTGGACCTGGGCGTCATACAGGCTGTGGTTGACGTACTGGCGCCGCAATTCCTGCTCGGCCCGATCGGCCAGCGCCTTGTCGTATGGTCGCCCCGGGGCAATCCCGGCATCGCGCAACGCCGCCTTCAGCTGGTCGTTGGTGAATTCCTTGTTGCCGGTGAATTCAACCGAGGAGATCGTCGGCCGCTCCTGCACCACCACCACCAGTACGTCGCCTTTCACTTCCAGACGCACGTCGGAAAACACGCCCAGCGCATAAAGCGCACGGATGGCCGCCGCGCCCTTCTCGTCGGTGTAGGTATCTCCCACATGAATCGGCAGGGACGCAAAAACGGTGCCGGGCTCGGTACGCTGCAGCCCATCGATCTGGATGTCGTGCACCACGAACGGGTTCACGGCCCACGCCATTTGTGCCGCCAGGAATAGGGCCAGGAAGGCCATCAAGGGACGCCAGCGGATTCGGGAGGAGCAGAGTGTCATGAATTTGGCAAACAAAACGCCCGGACAAGGGCGCAAGAGGACGTTGCGATCAGGTCAACCCATTCGGCCAGCCACGTAATTGACGATGTCGTTGTAGATCGCGATGGACATGAAAGAGAGCAGGATCACGATGCCAAGGTACTGTAGCCGCTGCATCCAGATAACGGACACGGGTTTCCGCGTCACCGCCTCCCAGAGATAATACATCAGGTGCCCCCCATCCAGAAGGGGAATGGGCAGTAAATTCAACACCCCCAGGCTCACACTGATGAAGGCCAAGAAGCCCAGGTAGTAAGTCACTCCGAGGCGCGCCGACTGACCGGCGTACTCGGCGATCGCGACTGGCCCGCTCAGGCTTTTGAGCGAGATCTGCCCGACCACCATGCGGCCCAGCATCTTGAGCGACAGCACCGAGATTTCCCAGGTCTTGGTGACGCCCGCCCACAAGCCGCTCACCGGCCCCATGCGCACCAGCACCATTTCGGGCGCGCTGCCGACGAAAGCGCCAATGCGGCCCATGCGCTTGCCGTGGTCCTCGACTGAATCGGGCTGCACCGCAACGTCCAGCAGCTGGCCTTTGCGTTCGATTTCCCACGTCGCCGCGGGTGGCGGTCCGCTTTTGCCAGAAGCCTCGATCAACGTGCGCAGTTGCCGGCCGTCGGTGACCGCCGCTCCGCCGATGCGCGCGACCACGTCACCTGCTTGCAAACCCGCGCGCTCGGCCGCGCCACCCGCGATCACCTTGCCGATCACCGGCTTGCTTTCCGGCGCGACGATGCCGATGTCGTCGAAAAGCTGCTGATCCGGATCGCGCACTCGGAGTGACGCCAAACCCAGCGTCACCTCTTTGGACGGCCCGGCACTTAAGGTCGGACGCACTTGCAGCTTTACGTCGCGCTGGTCCAGCGCGCCTTGGGTCAGCAGCCAGCGCAAGCTTTCGAACGACGCCAGCGGCGCCAGCGGGTCGCCGGCAAGCGCCCCGCTCTCGACCAAATCACCGGCTTGCAGGCCTGCCTTGGCGGCCAGCGTGCCCGTTGTCGGCGTCGACAGGAGCGCGCGTGGCTGCTGAATACCCACCCAGTTGACCAGCGCATAGAGCAGCACCGCCATGATCAGATTGGCCCCCGGCCCCGCCGCGGCAATCAGCGCACGTGCGCCGAGCGGCCGCGCGTTGTAGGCGCGATCACGCTCCTCCGCCGGGACTGGCGCTTCACGCTCGTCCAGCATCTTGACGTAGCCGCCAAGCGGAATGGCACTGATCACAAATTCGGTGTCTTGTCCAGGGTGCTGGCGACGCGGCTTGAAGCGCAGCAGGATCGGGCCGAAACCGACGGAGAAACGCAGCACCTTGACGCCGCACGCGACCGCCATGCGGTAGTGGCCCCATTCGTGCCCGGCCACCAGGATGCCGAGAGCAACCAGGAACGCAAGCAATGTGGTCAACATGGCATCTGCGCCATTCAGGCGATTGCCGCCAGCGCCCGCACGGTCTGGCGCGCATGGGAACGCGCCTGAATGTCGAGTTCGAGCAGCTCGGCCAAATCGTGCGGCGCCCGCGGCTGGAATGAATCGAGCGTGTCGCGGTTCGCGGCATAGATCTGATCGAACCGGATGTGGTTATCCAGGAAAGCCGCGACAGCCACTTCATTCGCGGCGTTGAGGATGGCGCAGCTTCCGGGCGGCGCGGCAAGCGCCTCCCACGCCAACGCCAGGCTGGGATAGCGCGCGCGATGTGCCGGCGAGTCGGCGGCCTCGAACGTGAGGGCGCCGAGCGTGGCGAAATCCGGCGCGCGCGCGCCGGATTCGATGCGGTCGGGCCACCCCAAGCCATAAGAGATGGGCATTTTCATGTCGGGCGTGCCCAATTGCGCAATGACGGAGCCATCCCGGTATTGCACCATGGAATGAATCACGCTTTGCGGATGAATCACCACCTCGATGCGCTCTGCGTCGATGCCGAACAGGTGGTACGCCTCGATCACTTCCAGCGCCTTGTTCATCATGGTGGCGGAATCGACCGAAATCTTGCGCCCCATGACCCAGTTGGGATGTGCGCACGCTTGTGCCGGCGTGGCATCGCGCAACGTTTCTGGCGCGCGCGCGCGGAACGGCCCGCCAGACGCCGTCAGGATCAGCCGATCCACCCGCGCCTTCCAGGTGCCGCGGTCAGCAGGTAACGCTTGAAAAATTGCGGAATGCTCGCTGTCGATCGGCAACAACGTGGCGCCACCCGCCTTGACCGCATCCAAAAACAACGGCCCGCCCACCACCAGCGCTTCCTTGTTGGCCAGAAGCAGGCGCTTGCCGGCACGGGCGGCGGCAAGACAGGGCGCCAATCCGGCCGCGCCGACGATGGCCGCCATGACCGTATCCACTTCGGCGCTGCCCGCAAGCTGCTCGACGGCTCGGGCGCCGCTCTCCACGCGCGTCGGCAAGCCCGCCGCCTTGACCTTTTGCGCCAACGCCAAGGCGTGCGTGGCGTCGGCCATGACGGCGATCCTGGGGCGCCAACGCACGCACTGCGCCAAAAGAGCGTCGACCCGCGTGGCCGCGGCCAGCGCCACGACGTCAAACCGGTCGGGATGCAGCGCAGCCACTTCCAGGGTATTGACGCCGATCGATCCGGTCGATCCCAGAACGGCAAGGCGTTGACGCGGCACGTTCCTAGCGTCCAAAACCAAAAGCCAACAGCGCCAGCGCCAGCGGCAACGTGGGCAGGAGCGCATCAACGCGATCCAGCACGCCGCCGTGGCCTGGCAACAAGCGGCTTGAATCTTTCACGCCAGCCACGCGCTTGACCAGCGATTCGGACAAGTCGCCGACCACGCTCATCCCCACCAGGAACAACACGCCCAAGATCAGAAAGGGCAGTCCGCGATCAAGCAACCGTGTATAGAGGCTTGGGTTTTGCGGAAAGAAACTGCGGTCCAGCACGATCCAGATGGCCGCCACGATCCAGACCCCAAGCACCGCTCCGGCCACGCCCTCCCAAGTCTTGCCCGGACTGATGCTCGGCGCCAGTTTGCGCCCGCCGGTCAGGCGGCCTCCGAAGGCACGCCCGGAAAAATAAGCAGCGATGTCGGCCACCCACACCAAGAAGAGGATTGACAGCAAAAAGTTGATGCCGATGGTACGCGCCCGCGCGAGCGCCAGCCAAGCGACACACAGCACCAGCACACCCGCCAGCCAGCGCCAGGCCCGCGGCAGCCGTCCCCAGCCGGAGAGCCCGCGCACCAGCATCGCGATGCCAGCCACCACCCAAATCGCGCCCGCCGCCTGCCAAAAGCCCGTCAGGGGGTGGTGCACGGCGCCGCCACGTTCAAGTACCAGGCACAACGCCACGCAAAGCACGCCGGTCAGCCAGGCGCCGGCCCCGCGAATTCCTACGAGGTGCGCCCATTCCCAGCCGGCCGCGCCCATCAGCAGCGCGACCAAGACAACGAAGGGAATGGGCGTGGGCGCAAACAGCGCCGGGAAAAAGATGGCCGCCAGGACCAGGGCGGTAATGACGCGCTGCTTCAGCATGGCGACCTCATCGCGCGCTTACGGGCGTCTCGACCTGCTCGGACGTTTTGCCAAAGCGGCGTTCGCGCGTGGCGTAAAACGCCAGGGCCTCGTCCAGCGTCGCCTCGTCGAAATCGGGCCACAGGCAAGGGGTGAAAAACAGTTCGGTGTAGGCGCACTGCCACAGCATGAAATTGCTGATGCGCTGCTCGCCGCCGGTGCGAATCAACAGATCCGGATCGGGGACATGGGCGAGCGCCATGGCGCGACCCAACGCGTCCTCGGTGACTGCTACGCCGGTCGCCGCCAGCTTCGCGGCGGCTTGTGCAATATCCCAGCGGCCGCCATAGTTGAAACAGACATTCAACGTCATGCGCTGCCCGGCTTCGGTTGTCTGTTCGGCCTGGAGCAGGCGTACCCGCAGGGATTCGGCCAGATTCGCGCGCTCGCCAACGAAACGCAAGCGGACGCCGTTGCGCTGCAAGTCGGGTACTTCGCGCGCCAGCGCCTTGGCGAGCAGGTCCATCAGTCCGCTCACTTCATCACGTGGGCGGCGCCAGTTTTCCGACGAAAAGGCGAACACCGACAACACGCCAATGCCGCGCTCCGCACACGCGTGAATGCAGCGCCTGAGCGCGTCGACGCCCTGGCGATGCCCCGCCACGCGCGGCAGGAAACGGCGCTTGGCCCAGCGCCCGTTGCCGTCCATGACGATGGCCACGTGCACGGGTTCGACGGGGGTTGGCGCGCGCGTCGCTTTGGCCATGTGATGAATGTCCGTTGCTGGCTTCGATGCCACCGTGGATCAGGACCGCACCGCGAGCGTCAACGCAGCGCTCTCACACAGCACGCTGCGCAGCACCGGCGAAAGCGAAGCCGGAAACCCAAGCCGAATGCCGGCCCGCTGCAACCAGGCCGCATCCCGTATTCCGTGGGCCAGCCGCGCCAAACACCCTAAACCTCGAGAATGTCTTTTTCCTTGGCAGCCACCAGCACGTCGATGTTGGCGACGTGTTTGTCAGTCACTTTCTGAATGGCAGCCTCGGCACGCTTCTGTTCGTCTTCCGACGCCTCCTTGGCTTTTACCAGGCGCTTGATGGCATCGTTGGCGTCGCGCCGGGCATTGCGGATCGCGATCTTGGCCTGTTCGCCTTCGGCGCGCGCAATCTTCGTCATCTCGCGGCGGCGGTCTTCGCTCATCGGCGGCATCGGCACGCGGATCAGATTGCCGACGCTGGCGGGATTGAGACCCAGATCGCTTTCACGAATGGCTTTCTCGATTTTTGGCCCGATGCCCTTGTCCCAAGGCTGAATGCCGATGGTGCGCGCGTCGAGCAGCGACACGCTGGCCACTTGCGTGAGTGGCACGTGGTTGCCGTAGGACTCGACCCGGATCGAATCGAGCAACGCCGGGTTGGCGCGGCCGGTTCTGACCTTGGCCAGGTTGTTCTTGAAGGCGGCGATGGATTGATCCATCTTCTGCTGCGCTTGCGTCGTGATGTCGGAAATCGTCATGTCCAAACCGCTCCGTTTTGTTCAGTCAGGCGTGTACCAGCGTGCCCTCATGCGTCCCCGCGAGCACGTTGCGCAGTGCGCCGGGTTTGCGAATCGAAAACACCTTGATCGGAAGTTTCTGATCGCGGCACAAGGCAAACGCCGTGGCGTCCATGATGCCCAAATGCCGGTTCATGGCCTCGTCGAAACTCAGCTCGGCGTAACGCGTGGCATCCGGATCGGTGTTCGGGTCCGCACTGTAGACACCGTCCACCTTGGTGGCCTTGAGCACCACTTCGGCTCCGATTTCAGCACCGCGCAGCGCGGCCGCCGTGTCGGTGGTGAAAAACGGATTGCCGGTTCCGGCCGCGAAGACCACCACCTTGCCCTCTTCGAGATACTGCAAGGCTTTCGGCCGCACGTAGGGCTCCACCACCTGCTCGATGTTGATGGCCGACATGACGCGCGCCGTCAGGCCTTGGTGGTTCATGGCGTCGGCCAGCGCGAGCGCGTTCATCACCGTGGCCAGCATCCCCATGTAGTCGGCGGTGGCGCGATCCATTCCGGCCGAACCGCCAGCCACGCCGCGAAAGATGTTGCCGCCGCCAATGACCACTGCGACCTGCACGCCGGTGCGTACGACTTCGGCGATTTCGCCGACGATGCGCTCGATGGTGCCGCGATGGATGCCGAAGGCTTCATCACCCATCAGGGCTTCACCTGAAAGTTTCAGCAAGACCCGGCGCGGGCGTGGCTCAGTGGTGGTCATGGAGATCTTCGAGTATTGAGCGAATCCAGTTGGGGGAAAAGGCCAGACAACGCCGCGCGCAACCGCGCAGGGCTGTGGGGCCCTCAGCCCTTGCTTTGGGCCGCAGCCACTTGCGCGGCCACTTCATCGGCGAAATCCTCGCTTTTCTTCTCGATCCCTTCGCCCACGACGTACAGCGCAAAGCCGGACACCGTGGTGTTTTTCGCCTTGAGCATATCGCCGACCGAGTGCTTTTCGTCTTTCACGAAGCCTTGCTGTAGCAGCACGACCTCTTTGAGGTATTTGTGAACCGAGCCTTCGACAATCTTCGGAATGATGGCATCGGGCTTGCCTGATTCGCGCGCCTTCTCTTCGGCCACGCGGCGTTCGCTGGCGAGCAATTCGGCCGGTACTTCAGCCTCGGTGAGCGCCTTGGGTTTCATGGCGGCCACTTGCATCGCCACGTCCTTGGCCGCTTCGGCATCGCCCTGGTATTGCACCAGCACGCCGATGCGCGTGCCATGCAGATAGTGCGCGATGTGGGCACCGCCAGATTTGCGTACGAAGCGGCGGACGCTCATGTTCTCGCCAATCTTGCCGATCAGGCCCTTGCGCACGTCCTCCAGCGTCGGGCCGTAGCCGTCTTGCTCGTACGGTAACGCGGACAGCGCCGCCACGTCGGCTGGCGCCTTCTCGGCCACCAGCTTCGCGGCACCTTGCGCCATCGCCAGGAACATCTCGTTCTTGCTGACGAAATCGGTTTCGCAATTGACTTCAACCATCGCGCCGGTGCTGCCTTCGACGCAGATCGCCACCACGCCTTCCGCGGTGACCCGGCCGGCCGCCTTGCCGGCCTTGGTGCCCAGCTTGACGCGGATCAACTCTTCCGCCTTGGCCATGTCGCCGCCGGCTTCGGTCAGCGCCTTCTTGCATTCCATCATGGGGGCGTCGGTCTTTGCCCGCAGCTCACCCACCATCTTCGCCGTAATCGCCGTCATGTTCTCTCCATCTCGGATTCAATGTGGACCGAGTGGCACACCCGGTCCGTTGCCTTTTCGATAAAAAGAGAGGGCGCCCAGCGCCCTCTCTCCACTTTCTGATTGAAAACTCTCGCCGCCTGGGGCCCGCGGCAATCAGGCAGCCTTGGCGCTGCTTTCTTCTGGGACTTCGACGAATTCGTCCGCCGAATCGCCGGCGGCCGCTTCAGCCACCTTCTGCACGGCGCCCGCCTTGCCTTCCAGCACCGCATCGGCCATGCCACGGGCGTATAGGGTCACGGCACGCGCCGAGTCGTCGTTGCCCGGGATCACGTGATCGATGCCTTCGGGGTTGTGGTTGGAATCCACCACGCCGATCAGCGGAATGCCGAGCTTGTGCGCTTCGGACACCGCAATCTTGTGGTAGCCCACGTCGATCACGAAGATCGCGTCGGGCAGCGCGTCCATGGTCTGGATGCCGCCGATTTCATGTTCCAGCTTGGCCAGCTCGCGCGTGAACACGAGCTGCTCCTTCTTGCTCATGGCATCGAGCCCGGCTTCGCGCTGGGCCTGCATGTCCTTCATGTGCTTGATCGAGGTCTTGACGGTCTTGAAGTTGGTCAACATGCCGCCCAGCCAGCGCTGGTCGACATACGGCATGCCGGCGCGCTGCGCTTCCTGCGCAATCACCTCGCGCGCCTGGCGCTTGGTGCCGACGAACAGGATGGTGCCGCCATTGGCCGCCATCTGGCGTGCGAACTTCTGCGCTTCCTGAAACATCGGAAGCGTTTTTTCCAGATTGATGATGTGGATTTTGTTGCGATGGCCAAAAATATACGGGGCCATCTTCGGATTCCAGAAGCGCGTTTGGTGACCAAAGTGGACACCCGCTTCCAGCATTTCTCGCATCGTGACTGCCATGAATTACCTCGACAAGGTTGGTTTTTGAACCCGGTCCCATGATTGCCGGCGATACGGAATCGCAGCGGCAACACCTCGTACGGACGGGCTCTGAATTTGCCCGCAGCAAACATGCTGCAAAGCCGCTCGATTATAGCGAGAGCGGCTCAACGCGGCGTGAGGTTTGCTGCTGACCTGGCGCCTGGGACGCAAGCCAGCCACACAACCGCTCCACGCCTTGCGCAAGTCGGGTAACGTCCTTGGAGGCAAAGCACCAGCGCAGCCAGCCTTCGGCTTCGGGCGCGAAAGCGACACCGGGCGCCAGGCCCAAGCCAGCCTCACGCACCAGGCGTTTGGCGAGTCCGAGCGAATCGGCAAAGCCGTCCACGCGCAAAAACGCATACATCCCGCCGGGCGCGGCGCGGGTATGCACCCCCGGGATCCCCACGAGTTGCGAGGCCAATGTGTCGCGACAGGTATGCAAATGCGCCACCAGCCGCGGCGTGATGGCGCCGACCTGCGTCAGCGCGGCCAGCGCCGCCCGCTGCACGAACACCGGCGCGCACGACGTGTTGAATTCGATCAGCTTGCCCATGTTGGCGGCCATCACTGGCGGCATGGTGAGATAGCCCAGGCGCCAGCCGGTCATCAGGAACGCTTTGGAAAAGCTTTGCACCACCACCAGCCGGTCGTCCGGCGCCGAAATGTCCAGAAACGACGGCGCCGCGCCGTTGTCGGTATCTCCCCGGTAATACAGGCGTTCGTACACCTCGTCGGCCAGGATCCAGGTGCCTGTTGCGCGACACCGTTCGAGGATGGCTCGCTGCTCGGCGCGCGTGAGGGTCCAACCCGTGGGGTTGTTGGGCGAGTTGATGACGAGCACCCGGGTTTTCGGCGTGATCGCCGACAGCAACCGCTGCACGTCCAGCGCCCAGCTCCCGTCGGATTGCGCCGCGAGCGACAAGCGCCGCAGATGCGCTCCGAGAATCACCGGCTGCGCCGTCAGGTTGGGCCACACGGGTGTGACCGCCAGCACCTCGTCGCCCGCATCGACCAAGGCCTGGATGGCCAGCATCAGTGCGTTGACACCGCCCGACGTGACGGCAATCCTGCCGGCATCGACCGGCGCGTGCAAACCGCTCACGTATTGCGCCAGTGCTGTGCGCAATTCGGGAATGCCGAGATTCGGCGCATAAAAAGTTTCGCCCGCCTGCAGCGACGCAATGGCGGCCGCGCGCACCGGCTCGGGCGTGACTTCGTCGCTTTCGCCGAACCAGAACGCCAGCACGTCGCTGCGCCCCATGCCGGCGTTGGCCACTTCGCGGATTTTTGACTCTTCGAGATCCAGGATGACTTGGCGCATGACGGTACGATTCTTCCAACTCACAAACGGTGTGTCGACCATGGTACATACTGCGCGACCGAGGCGCGCGACCGGCGCGTCACGAACAAAATCACCCCGTGCCTGCGTTGTTGAACACCCGATCGGCCTTGCCGCTGCACGGCACAGCGGCCACGCGCGCGCTGGAGCGCGCCACCGCAGCCGGGCTGCCCGAATTCGCCCTGATGGCGCGCGCCGGCCTGGCGGTCGCACAGCTCGCGCTGGCGCTCGCGCCCCACGCCCGGCGCATCTGGATCGCCTGCGGACCGGGCAACAACGGCGGCGACGGACTGGAAGCCGCCAGCCACCTGCAGCGCTGGGGTCTCCATCCCTGCGTCACCTGGCTGGGGAGCGAAACCAGGCTGCCGGCAGACGCCGCGCTCGCGCTGTCGCATGCGCGTGCCGCGGGCGTTCCGTTTGGTGACGCGCCACCCGATGACCTCGGGCCGCTCGACCTGGGCATCGACGCGCTGCTGGGCATCGGCGCCAGCCGCGCGCCGACAGGATCGATGGCGCAATGGCTGGAGCAACTGCGAAACGGCGCCGCACCGCTGCTGGCCGTCGACATTCCGTCAGGGCTGGATGCCGATACCGGCGCTCTGCATGCCGACAACCCGACGACAAAGTCCTTGAACGCGGGACGCGCCCGGCATGCGCCGCGGCATACGCTGAGCCTGCTCACGCTCAAACCGGGGCTCTTCACGGCGCACGGGCGCGATGTTTGCGGCACCGTTTGGTTCGATGATCTGGGCGTGCGGTCGCCGTCCGCGCCACCGGACGCATGGTTGAGCGCAGCGCCTACTCCCCGCATCCGTCCCCATGCCAGCCACAAGGGTTCGTTTGGCGACGTCGCTGTCGTGGGCGGCCAGGACGACCCTGGGCACGGCACGTCCATGATGGGTGCCGCGCTGCTGGCAGCAACCGCCGCGCTGCACGCCGGCGCCGGGCGGGTCTACGTGAGTCTCTTGGGCGCCGCGGTTCCGCGCTTGAGCGGGCGCCAGCCGGAACTGATGTTCCGCGATCCCGGGGCGCTGCCGCTCGAACAACTCACGGTGGTGTGCGGCTGCGGCGGCGGCGACGCCGTCCGCGCACCGTTGCCTGCGATCCTGCAGCACGCCGCGAAACTCGTCCTTGATGCCGATGCACTGAACGCGGTGGCAACCGATCCCGCACTGCAAAGTGCCTTGGCCTCGCGCGCGCAACACGGACAAGCCACCATCCTGACGCCCCATCCGCTGGAAGCCGCGCGACTGCTGGGCACGAATGCGCAAGCGGTTCAATCCGATCGCTTGCGCGCGGCTCACGTGCTGGCCGAGCGCTTTGGCTGTGTGGTGGTGCTGAAGGGCTCGGGCAGCGTGATTGCCGCGCCGGGTGAAACCCCACACATCAATCCGAGCGGCAATGCGCGCCTGGCGACCGCCGGCACGGGCGACGTACTGGCCGGCTTGACCGGCGCGCGCCTGGCATCGGGCGCCGACGCCTTTGAAGCCGCATGCGCGGCCGTGTTCGAGCATGGTGCCTTGGCCGACCACTGGCCGGATGATCGGACCCTCACGGCCGGCACGCTGGCCGAGCGCCTCATGCCGGCTGGAGGCACTGCTCAGTCAGCGTTGAAGTCGGGCACGTGATTCTCCGGGTATGACGCCACGTTGGCGCCACCGCCGTACACCGGTGAAACACGCAATTTACGGCTGACCGGCCAAAGCCGCGACGGCCGTGCCCGGGTGACGCTGACCGCGAACCCGGTTCAACGCTTGCCGTCGCGCGAGTGCTTGTCGCGCCGTGCGGGATGGACGGCTTTTTTGCCGCTGGTCTTCGCACCGCGCCCACGACTACTCGGCCTCGCGTTCCTTGCCGACGCCCCATTGGCGTTTTTGCTTTTCCCTGGCGTGCGCGTCAGCAAGCGCCCATGGCCCTCGTCCGCTCCGGGCTCCACGCTCCGGCCATTCGCTTTTGCCGCGGCGTCGCCGCCGTCACGCAACAACCGGAAATCGATCTGGCGCGCATCCAGATTCACGCGACTGACCTGCACCCGAACCGGCGAGCCGATGGCATAGCGCATGCCGGTGCGCTCGCCGCGCAGCTCCTGCCGGGCCTCGTCGAAGCGGAAATATTCGTCGCCCAGTTCGGTCACGTGGACCAGCCCGTCCACGTACCAGTCGTTCAGCGTGACGAAGATGCCGAAGTTGGTGACGGAGCTGACGGTGCCGTCGTAATCCTCGCCCAAATGGCCGCGCATGTACTGGCACTTCAGCCACGACTCCACGTCGCGGCTGGCTTCGTCGGCACGCCGCTCACAGGCGCTGCAATGCAGGCCGGCGGTGTTCCAACGTTCCATTTCGGCGGTGGGTTTGCGGGTTTTGTTCTCGGTCGCTGCGCCACTGGTTTGGCTGCGCCCACGGGCGCGCCGTCCGAAGCGCTCTTCGACTTCACCCACCGGCGGCAGCTTGCGCAAGCGATAGGTCTTGTCGGCCAGGATGCCTTTGATGGCGCGGTGCACGAGCAAATCGGGATAGCGCCGGATCGGGCTGGTGAAATGCGTATACGCCGGGTAGGCCAGGCCGAAATGCCCACGGTTCTCGGGCGTGTAAACCGCCTGGCTCATCGAGCGTAGCAGCATGGTCTGAATCTGCAGCGCCTCGGGGCTCGACTTGGAGGCTTCCGCCACGTGCTGGAAATCGCGCGGCTGCGGCGCGTCGCCGAGCGTCGCCGACACGCCAAGCGCCTTCAGATAGGTGCGCAACAGTGCCAGTTTGTCGGGCGCCGGCTTGTCATGCACCCGGTACAAGGCGGCGCGACCGGCGCCTTCAATGAAACGGGCGGCACAGACGTTGGCCGCGAGCATGCACTCCTCGATGATGCGGTGGGCCTCGTTGCGTTCATGCGGCTCTATCGCGGTGATGCGGCCCCATTCGTCGCAAATGATCTGCGTCTCCGGCATATCGAAATCCACCGCGCCACGCTTCGCGCGCGCCTGCATCAGCGCACGGTAGACGCCCTGAAGGTGCATCAGATCGGGCAACAGCGCTCGGTAGCGCAAAGCTTCGGCGCCGCGCGAATTGGTGAGGGCGTTGGCGACTTCGGTATAGGTCAGGCGCGCATGACTGCGGATCACCGCGGGATAGAACTGATAGGCCTGAACCACGCCCGCGGCGTCGATCACCATGTCACACACCATGCACAGGCGCTCCACGTCCGGGTTGAGCGAACACAGGCCGTTGCTCAATTTCTCCGGCAGCATCGGAATGACGCGGCGCGGGAAATAGACGCTGGTGGCACGCTCGTAAGCGTCGACGTCGATGGCCCGGCCATCGCGCACGTAGTGGCTCACGTCGGCAATTGCCACCAGCAGGCGCCAAGCGCCGGTCTTGCCGGTCGCGTCCGTCGGCTGGCAATACACGGCATCGTCGAAATCGCGCGCGTCTTCGCCATCGATGGTGACGAAAGCGATATCCGTCAGATCCACCCGACCAGACTTGTCACGGGCCCGGACGGCCTCGGGAAGCGTCTCCGCTTCGGCCAGGCCCGCCTCGGAGAACTCATGCGGCACGCCATATTCGCGCACGGCAATCTTGATTTCGATGCCGGGGTCGTCGATTTCGCCCAACGCTTCGATCACACGCCCCACGGGTTGCCCATACAGGGCCGGCGGCTCAGTCAGTTCCACCACCACGATCTGACCCGCTTTGGCGCTGCCCACGCCCGCGGGCGGCACCAGGATGTCTTGCCCGTAGCGCTTGTCCTCGGGCGCCACCAGCCACACGCCGCCTTCGCTCAGCAGCCGGCCGATGATGGTGCGCGTGCGGCGCTCCAAGACCTCGACGACATGGCCTTCGGGCCGACCGCGGCGATCCTGGCTGACCACGCGCACGCGCACCCGGTCGCCGTGCAAAACCGCCCGCATTTCGGCGGCGCTCAAATGAATATCGGGCTCGTCGCCTTCACGCAGCACAAAGCCGTGGCCACTGCGGTGACCTTCCACGACCCCTTCAATTTCTTCCAACAAGTTGTTCGTTCTAAGTAGATTGATATAAAATTGCGCGCTTGCCGTGCCCAGGTGGCGGAATTGGTAGACGCACTAGTTTCAGGTACTAGCGGGTAACACCGTGGAGGTTCGAGTCCTCTCTTGGGCACCAGCAAACACATTGGATTTGCACACAAAAACAGCGCAAATCCTATCCGAAAGCCGCACCATGCGGCTTTCTTTTTTTGCGCGATCGGCACGTTCTCGAATACCGAATTCGCCGCACAACACCTCAGGCGCCGCGGTCCTCACGCAACGCGTGCCAACTCGAGCGCCATCGGCACCCCGTCGACGGAATGGCGCGGCACCATCCTGGCGTCGGACCGCGCGGCTCAGCCCCTGGCGCGTAACGCATCCCACATCTGGCGCGCGCCCTCATTCACTTGCTCTTGCAAATCCAGCAGCGTGGCCTGCGATTGCTCGATGTAACTGTTCACCATCGTTTGGATCACAGGCGGCTGCAATTGCATGAATTGGCGCCACAAATCCGGGTTTGACCGACTGGAGCGCTCGGTCAGCATGGCTTGTATCTCGACCAACGCCTGGATGTTCTTTTCGAAATACGGCCGCACAAACCATTGCGACGCGTGCCCGTAGAAGCGAATCAATTCGGCCAGTGCGCGGTCGCTGAACAGGGGCACGCCGCCGGTTTCCTCCTCCAGCAAAATCTGCAGCAGCACGCTGCGCGTGACGTCCTCGTCCGACACCGCATCGCGCACCACGAACGGCTCGCCACCCATCACCAGCGCCCGCACCGCAGCCAAGGTGACGTAGCTGGATGTTTCTGAATCATACAGGCGACGATTGCGGTACTTCCTGATGACCCGCACGCCGGGTGTCGCGCTCTTTCGTTGCGCGGTGCGCGACGCTTTTGCGCGTTCCGACATGAATCGACCTCCTCCGACAAGCCCCGATCAACGGAAGGCCTGCGCTTTCCGCGCCGGTGTCATTTTTCTTGTGATTTCCTGCATCGACCGACAGGAACAAAGCGGCGCCGCGGATGACGCGACGACGCCAGAATTGGTGGGCCGTGTGGGGATCGAACCCGCGACCGTCGGATTAAGAGTCCGCTGCTCTGCCAGCTGAGCTAACAGCCCGCGTGTATTCTAAAGCAATGCCGTATGCAAACCGCCGCGTGGCGGAACGAAATCACAAAATTCGGACCCGCAGCACAGTCCAGAATCGGTGCAAGTGATTGACCGCAGCGAAAAAACAACACTCGACCGATCCCGCAAGGACCCACCCAACACCTAACGGCGCGCAGGGCGAAGCACACACGACTGCACACGGTCGCTTCGTGCAATCCAAGCGTGTTCGTCGGTGGGGATGATCTTCGGATGGATGGTGGGTCGTGCGGGATTCGAACCCACGACCAATGGATTAAAAGTCCTTTTCGTGCCCGTTTTCCAGTTTCCCGTCCCTACCCGCGAAGCCAGCATTCATAGGGCATGGCGTCAATTGGTTTCCCGCCTTGTCCCTTTTGTGCGTAGAATAACGGGCACCGAGCGGGCACCAGAAAGCGGGCAATGGGCACCAAAACCACCTCCACCCTGACGGCGCGCAGCGCCATGCTGCTGCAGCCTGGCCAGTGGCTGAGCCGTCCAATCTCGGCAAGCCGGGGCAGCGGCACCCTGCAGGCGCGCGGGCTCGCTGATGGATCCGTGGCCTACTACTTCCGCGTCACCACCACGGCCAAGCGCGAGCGCATTCCGCTTGGTGCGATTCCCTACCGCATGGCCGTGCAGCGCGCCACCGAGCTTTCCCAGCGCTATCAGGGCGGCACCCGTGATCTGTACGACACGCTGAAAGAGGAACGGGCGGAGCGCGTGCGCCAGCGCGCCAAGGCGAAGAACGCGAAAGACCTGGGCGACCTGCTCATGGCCTACGTGGCGCAACTGGAGCGCAGCGGGAAGAAGACGGCCAAGGAAGTGCGCACCGGCTTGATGCACAACGTGGCGGACGCATGGCCCAAGCTATGGTCGACGCCGCTTGATGAAATCACCACCGACCACCTGGTCGACGTGGTGGGTAAGGTGGCGAGCGCTGGCCGCACACGCACGGCAGGCAAGCTGCGCGCCTACATCCGCGCCGCGTACTCGGCGGCCATCAAGGCTCACCGGGATGCCGCCGCGCTGCCCGCACTGCGTGAGCTGCACATCACGGTCAACCCCGCCGCCAGCATCGCCCCTCTTGGCAATTCCGGCACCCGTGATCGGGCGCTTTCGGTTGCCGAGCTGCGCGCCTACTGGCGGCGAATCGAGGCGCTTCCCGGAATCGACGGCGCGCTGCTGCGCTTCCACTTGCTCACGGGCGGCCAGCGCCTGCAGCAACTCGCCCGCGTCACTCTGGACGATTACGACCGCGACGCCAAGGCGCTGCGCCTCATGGACATCAAGGGCCGCCGCACGGAACCACGCACTCACATGGTGCCGCTGATCCAGCCCGCCATCGATGCCATGCACGTGATGCAAGGCGGCCCGTTCCTTTTCACCACCACCGCCGGGAAGAGCGGAGCGAGCTGGTTCCTGGTGGCCAAGCGGCTGGAACGGGTGGTCGACGCCATGGAAAAAGCGGGCGAACTCGAACACGGCCCCTTCACCTTGGGCGACTTGCGCCGCACCATCGAAACCCGACTCGCAGCGGCCAAGATATCCAAGGACGTGCGCGCCCACCTGCAAAGCCACGGCCTTGGTGGCGTGCAAGAGCGCAACTACAACCGCTACGACTTCCTGGAAGAAAAGCGCGCTGCGCTTGAGGCGCTGTACCGCATCGCCACCGGCGCGAGTGCCGACGTGGTGCCGATTTCACGCAAGGCGTGAATTTTGCGGATACCCCCCATAGGTACGCTACAAAACCTACGAAACCCCCTCGAATCCGGCACGCCCCGCACCGGCCCTTGCGGGACAAAGGCGACAGCCAAGGCGTAGAAGCCGCCCCGGCTGTCTGACCATCATCAAAACGGAGCTTTGAAAATGGCTGGAGAAACTGTAAACGAAGACTTGGACGCCCGCCGGGGATTGGCTTTTTCTGCGAATTTCGAGATCCAGAGACTGGCCGAAGCGGTGACCAAGATAACGTCCGGGAACGAGGACGACATCGCAGTCGACGGGATCATGAGGCGCATTCAGCAACTCACGGAAATCGTCTTTTTTGCCCAGCGATTGCACGGCAAAACAGACAAACAGTGTGGGGCGCCCAACCTCGAACAGCTGCAACGCTGGTACGACGGCGCATTGATGGTTTAACTCCTTCCGCCAGCCCTAGGTTGATCCCCGAACACCCGCGCACCCTGGCGGGCTGGGCTGGCTCCTTTTGCAGGGCGCATCAAGGGGATGCGATGGCGGGAAAAGAAGAGTTCGAGTATTTCGGCAAACGCTGCACGCGGGAAATGAGTGACATGGAAATTCATCTTCTGACCCGCAACGATTCACTGGCGCAAGAGGAGCGCCTATTGAAAATAATACGGGAAGCAGAAAAAAAGGGGGATTTGCAGCTTGTCCTATTCGCACTCTGCCGGGAGCGGAACATTTACCCCGAGGCCGTGATTCGGCTGATGATGTACAGCGGCTGGTCGGGCGCAGCGGGTGAAAAAAGGCGTAGTGCCAAGGCTTCCGCAGACATGAGGCATGCGGATGATCGCGCCATGAAGAAAAAGGTTTACGAATGGCTGAACGCGCATCCGCCGAAACCACGCGGGAAAAATGCCGCTGCCCGAGCCATTCACCGAGAGGATTTCGCGCTTGTAACGCTCGGCACGATCCGCCGCTGGATCGACGATTGGGAAAAGCATGTGCCCATCTAAATGATCCTTGTGCTCGCAGAAGGTAGCTTCTGCTGGCAGCAGTGATTGCATAAGGGACACACAAGGAACGAGACTCACCGCATCGTCAAACGCATGACGTAGAAAGAACAAAGCCCCGAGTACGAATCGAGGCCAAGTTCCCCACCAGCGGCCAACGGCTGGGCTGGCAGTACCTTTGAAGAGAGGGTGCCGACAGTTTAAAGCCAGAAGCCGCGTTTTATAGAGGAAGCCGCTATGGCTGATCGTGAACGCGCGCAAGCGCAGGAAGTGAAAGAAGCGCCCGAGCTGGGCGAACTGTTGGACGAACGGCAGGCCGCCGCCATTCTCAATACGGGCGTGCAAACCTTGCGCAATTGGCGCTGGAACGGCACCGGCCCAGTCTATTGCAAGATCGGCGCGCGCATGGTGCGTTACCGCCGCGCCGACCTGGCCAGATTCATCAATGATGGTGCCAGCGTAGCTACCGCCGAGCAAGCGTGAGGCGGCGCCATGCACAACCAACATGCTGCACGCGCGGCAGGAAAACGCGCACCTGATGCCCGGTATCAACCGGCTCTGATCTACATCGGGCCCGACGATGGCTCGGGCATCGAAACCGGCATCCGTAAGGCGCTGCCCGGCCCGTCCTACAGCGAGCCCACGCACGCACTGGCCGCCGCCGTCTTTGCTCTTGACTCCGGCCGCCATGCCGACGCTATCGGCGCGACTTGCATCTCGGGGGTGGCGTCATGAGCAAGCAAACGCAAAACACCGCTGAAGCCCTGCTGGTGCCGTCACCCATGTTCGGAGCGAAAGCCGCCGAGCTGCTGATGCGCCAATGCCTGGACCTGGTGGAGTACACGGTCGACGGATTGATCGAGCGGTACGAAAACGAAGGCACCGACCGGGGCACCGCCGAAGAGGAAACCGCAGAGTGTCATGCGTACAGCGGCCTGCTGCTGGTGCGCGACGAGCTCAAGCGCCTGATCGCCCCGGACACCACCTTGGAAACCATGCAAGCAAGCTGGTGGCAAATCTCCGGCGTGATCAACATGGTGGCCGCCACGTGTCCGAAGAAGGGAACGACCGCAGGCAACGACACCGCGTGGCTGGTAGAGCAACTGGACGCGCTGCCCGGCCTTTGGCAGCACGTTGAAGAGCGACCGCGCTACGTGACGCGGGCACCGGGCCAACAGGCGGCGAACGGCGGGAGGGTGAAGCAATGACGCAAGCCGCACCCGATCCAATCATGGAAGCCATCCGCTCGTTGGGCGACGCAATGATGGTAGTGGCCCGCTACCGCTGCGCGCAAAACCGCGCTGAATGGCCGGAAGACTTCCGCGACGCCCTGGAAGAGTTGGACGGTTGCCTGTTGCAAATCGGCAGGGCATTGCAGGCGCACGATTCAGCGATAGGGAAATCGATCACTGGGAGGTCAACGCAATGACCGGCCAAAGAAAAAGCGCCTCCGGGTTCCAGCCGAGCGGCGCTTTCCAATCAACAGTGCAGCGCGAGTTTACCGGATCGGCCGATCCGCGTGAAGCCTATTCGGCCCTGCGCGCCATCCCCTGCCCCGCTGACCGTGACACGTGGTGGCGCATCGTGGGCTCCGCCCTGGAGGCCGGAATCGACGAAGACGAAGTGCTCACCTGGTGCGAATCCGGCCCCGGCTTCAACTGTATCGACGCCCGCTCCACCATCCGTTCATTGGCACGCCGTGGCCACTCCGGCCGCAGTGGCTCGCTCTTCCGGCTCGCACGTGATCGCGGCTGGCGCGGGGAGTACCGGCATGCTCCCAGGCGGCCAGTGCAGGCCGTACAGCCCGACGCGCTGCGCACTAAGCTGTCGGACTGGGGCCGCAAGCTCTGGCGCGAATGCCAGCCGATTGGCGGCATCGCCGCCGCGTACCTCACGGCCCGCAACTGCGTGCTACCGCCCGTCGACGGCGCGCTGCGCTGGCATCCGAAGCTGAAACACCCGAGCGGCCATGTTGGCCCGGCGCTGGTAGCGCTTGTCACCAACGCGCTCACGCGCGAGCCCATCAGCCTGCACCGAACCTGGATTACGGCCACCGGCAAAGCGGACGTGCAACCGGCGCGGCTGTACCTTGCGGGCCACGACCTCACGGACGGCGTGATCCGGCTTTGGCCCGATGAACTGGTCACCTACGGGCTCGGCATTGCCGAGGGCATCGAAACGGCGCTGTCGCTCGCGTGGGGCTTCACACCCGTGTGGGCGATGCTTGACGCGGGGCACCTGAGCGGGTTCAAGCCGCTGCCGGGTATCGAGACCTTGGCCATCGCCTGCGACAACGATCCGGCCGGAATCAAGGCGAGCCGGGAATGCTCAGAGCGCTGGTCGGCCGCTGGTGCGGACGTGATCGTCACGCGGCAAGAGGTGAACGACCTCAACGACGTGCTAGAGGTGGCCGCATGAATGCACGCGAAGAAAAGAACCGCGCCGTCATGGCGGGCGTGCTGGCCGATGCCGAGAAAATCCCCGCGCACTCGGCAACCGTTATCGCGCTGCCCGGCGGCCAACCTGCCGAATGGCCCGAGCCGACACCTCTGCCCGATCCGCTTCCTGCCGTGGCGCCGTTCGAGTCGGACCTGTTGCCCGGAGCCTTCCGGGGCTGGATCATGGACATTGCCGAGCGCATGCAGTGCCCGCCCGATTTTCCGGCGGTCGGTGCCATCGTGTCGCTTTCCGGGCTGATTGGTGCGCGTGCCGTGGCCGCCCCGAAGGAGCGCGACGATTGGCGCGTGGTGCCCAACTTGTGGGGGCTTGTGATCGGCAGACCTGGCGTCATGAAGTCGCCCGCACTCTCCGAAAGCAAGAAACCGCTCGATCGCCTGGAGCTCAGCGAACGCGAGAAATTCGACCTGGCCCACGCGGAATGGGAGACCGAATGCAAGCTCGCAGGGATCGAGTCCAAGGAAAACGAGAAGAAGGCGGCCAAAGCCATCAAGGACAAAGCCAGGGCGCGCAGCCTGCTGCAGGCCGTGGAACCACCGCCCGAGCCGGTCATGCGCCGCCTGATCGCCAACGACGTAACGCAGGAAAAGCTCGCGGATTTGCTCACGGCCAACCCGTGGGGCTTGCTTGTGTACCGCGACGAGCTGCACGGCCTGATCGCCAGCATGGATCGGGAAGGCCAGGAAGGCGCGCGCGGGTTCTACCTGACGGCCTATGACGGCAACCAGGGCTATGCGGTCGACCGGATCGTGCGTGGTGAAAGCTACGTGCAGCGCGTCTGCTTTGCCCTCTTGGGCTGCATGCAGCCGGGCAAGGCGCAAAGCTACGTGCGGGAGGCAGTGCGCGGGGGCAAGGGTGATGACGGCCTGCTGCAGCGCTTCGGGCTTACCGTGTGGCCTGATATATCGGGCGACTGGCGCAAGGTGGACCGCTGGCCGGATACCGATGCCAAGGATCGCGCCTGGCGAGTCTTTGAACGCCTTTCGGCGCTGGAACCCGCGAGCGAGACCACGCCCAGGGAATGGCGGTTCACGCCGCAGGCGCAGGGTATTTATTGGGACTGGGCGGAGCCGTTCGAGCGGGAAGTGCGCGGGGCGGAGCTGCATCCCGCGCTCGTTTCCCACCTGGCCAAGTACCGCAAGCTCATTCCAGCGCTCGCGCTGATCTTCGCCCTGGTCGACACGCCCGACGCGGGGGCCATCGGCGTGCAGGAACTGACCCGAGCGCTCGCATGGGGCGACTACCTGCGCACGCACGCCGAGCGCCTGTACGCCGCCGCCACGATTCCAGAGACAGCAGGCGCGGAATCACTGCTCGCCCGGATCAAGGCCGGCCGGCTCGCTGATGCCGATGGCGTGCTGCCCGAATCGTTCACACCCCGGCAAATCGCCGTGAAGCATTGGGCCGGGCTCGCGACGCCCGACGAAGTGCGCAAGGCCTGCGAGCTGCTGGCGGAGTACGGTTGGCTGGAACGTGAAGATATCCCGACCGGCGCTGCTGGTGGGCGGCCAAGCGAGCGATATCGGCTGCACCCCGTCCTGATCACAGGGGGTGCGTCATGAGCTGGCTCGCACGACTGAAAAATCCAGAACGCCCAAACTCGGACGCTACGAAAGCTACGAAACCCCCGCAGGAGGCAAAAACAGGGTGTTTTGTAGGTTTCGTAGCGTGCCCGGCGCTGGATTCTGAAAAGTTCACTTCCGCCAACGACGCGGCGAAAACCCCGGCCGCCCGGCCTTTCACCTGGCCGCACGGCACCGCCTGGAACGCGGCAGAGGTTGACCTGTTCATCCGGCGCGTGGCGCTCTTCAACGATCGGGGCATGAGCATCAAGGCCGCCGAAACTTTGGCCGAGGAGCTGCTGCAGCGGGACCGCGATGGCGACGATAGGACGCTCTGTATTGAGTGCGCGCACTTCCGGCGCGGGCGCTGCGGCAACTGGGCCGCTGCTGGTTTCGTAAAGGCACGTGATGCCGAGGCCATGGGCGACTACGCCAGCGCGATGAAGCGCTGCTCCGGCTTCACCCCGGCCATTCAAGCGGAGGCCAGCCATGATTGACTTCACGCCCAAGCGCGAACGCGAGCTGCTGGCCGTGGCCGCCGCCGCGCTCGCATGGAACCGGGCCCGGCTGCGACGCATCGCCGTAGCAAAGTGCGTACCCGACAGCAGGTTTCACGCGAATAGCTCACGCGCTGAGGCCGCGCGCGCTGCTGCGCTCAGGGTTGAAGCGCACGCCCTGGCCGGGTTGCGCAAAGCCTGCCGCATTGCTGATCCGGCTGCGCTCACGATCAACGTGGAAGCGGAATTCCTGCAGCCGCTCGCCCTGGAGGCTCCGCAATGATTGATGCACTTGTGGCGGGCAAGCTCTACGCCAAGCCCCAGCCGCACACCGCCAAGAACGGCAACACCTTTGCGACCGCCAAGGTACGCGCCGCCGCCGGCGAAGAGGCGCTTTTCGTGAACGTCATCGCTTTCGAGGCTGGTGTGGTTTCCGCCCTGCTCGCCTTGGACGCGGGCGACTCGCTGGCGCTCACCGGCTCGGCGACGCCCAAAGTATGGACGGCCAAGGACGGCACCGCGCGGCCCGCTTTGGACGTGGTGGCCGCCCAGGTACTCACGCCCTACCACGTCACCCGCAAACGCGCCGCCGTGGGCGCTTCCACACGGCAAACCGAAGACTGAAGGAATCACCATGCAAACATTCACGAAACGCGCAATCGACGTCACGATCAACTGGGGCAAAGGCGACTACGGCGCGACGCCCGGCCCCGACATCTTGCTCACCGGGCATCGCGTCCTGGCGCAAGTCGTCTACATCAATGGCGCGCAGCAAGCGACTGCCGACCTGCGCATCTATGGCATGACGTTGAACGAAATCAACCAATGCACCGGCACCAACCCGAACGCCTACGCGGTCACCGGTAGCCGCATCCGCGTATCGGCCAGCACGGCCAAGGGTTCCATGGCGCAGATTTACGACGGGCAAATCCTGCGCAGCTTTGGCGAGTTCAACTCGCAGCCCGAGCCGTGCCTGCTGGTGTCGGCTCAGGGGGCGGTCATTGCATCGGCGAAGCCCGTGGCCGCCCGCAGTTACTCCGGGTCGGTGGACGCGGCGACGGTCTGTGCGGATATCGCCAAGAGCATGAATCTGGCGTTCGAGAACAGCGGCGTCTCCGTGATCCTGGACAACCCCTATTTCTCTGGCACCGACTACACGCAACTCGTGGCCTGCACGGATGCAGCGAACATCAATTTTGCGGTCGACCGTGGCGTGCTGGCCATTTGGCCCAAGGGCGGCTCGCGCAAAGCCGAGGTGCCGATTCCTGTTTCGCCGCAGACCGGCATGGTGGGCTACCCCGACATTGGATCGGACCGGATATTCCTGCGCACGCTCATGAACCCCGACCTGGCGCTCGGAAGAAGGATGCAAGTCCAAAGCGACCTGATGCCAGCTTGCGGGATTTTTTCGATCATCTCCGTGATTCACAACGTCGAAAGCGAGTTGCCCGGCGGCGCATGGTTTACAGAGGTCCAAGCCGTGAAGGAGGCCATGCAATGAGCACGAAGACGCTACCGACATTCGATGATCCGGGCACGGGCACCGGCGAGTACAGCAGGCTGCGCTTTCTGGTGCAGTCCATTCTCGGCACGATGGGGACTTCCACCTTGGTGCGCGTGGTCGCTGTCACCAACTCCGGGGGCTTGTCGCCCGTGGGCTTCATTGATGCCCAGCCGCTGGTGAACCAAACGGACGCTGTGGGCCACGTGGTCCCGCATGGCGTGCTGCACCACCTCCCCTACTTCCGGCTGCAGGGCGGCGCGAACGCGGTGATCCTTGACCCGCAACCGGGTGACATTGGCATTGCCGTCTTTGCAAGCCGCGACCTGTCCAAGGTGAAGGCGACGAAAGCGCAAGCCGCGCCCGGCTCGGCGCGCATGTTCAGCATGTCCGACGGCCTATACATCGGTGGCCTTCTGAACGGCACACCCAGCCAGTACGTGCAGTTCAACGCTGGAGGGATCACGCTCACGTCGCCCAGCGCCATCACGTTGAACGCCCCGGAATGCACCATCAATGCGAACACCACCGTCAACGGCACCTTCTCGCAAGGCATGGGCGCGGCCGGGGGCACGGCAACCATGCTCGGCCCCGTGACCGTCACGAACGACGTGTCCGCAGGCGGCAAGTCGCTTACCACGCACGTCCATTCGGGCGTGCAAACCGGTAGCGGCAACACCGGGGAGCCGCTGTAGGCCGCATTTTCTGCATAGGGATTCGCTGATGATTTCGTATTCTGTGAACCATGAGTAGAGGCGGCACACGTTACGGCGCGGGGCGTCCCGGCTGGCATGCGAAGACAGGCGCGTTGCCGTCTATCGACTTGCGGCGCATCACGCGCGCCAAGCTGATGGACTGCACGCTCTATTGGCGCTGGCCCAGTGGTGGCGAGCCGACCGCGACGGCCACCACCAGCATGCACGATGGCTTCATGCGGTTTGAGTACGCGCGCGGCGGCAAGCACGCGACGGAAGATGTGCAGATTGCCCGGACCGGCTGCACCTACGGCGGCTCGCGGCCGTGGTTTCGCTGCCCGTGCTGTAGGCGGCGCTGCGCCGTGCTGTACGTGGGCGAGCGCTTGGCGTGCAGAGAGTGCTACCGGCTGCGCTACCCGAGCCAGTCAGAGGATGCAGGCACCAGAGTTTGGGACCGGAAGCGCAAACTTGCCAAGCGCCTTGGCTGCGAAGCTCACGAATGGGATGAAGCCGAAAAGCCGCGCGGCATGCACTGGTCGACGTTCGAGCGGATACGGGGCGAGCTTTCCGACTTGGACGCTTGGCTTGATGCGCAACTGGTGTTTCTTGTTGCTCGCTCGCGGCCGGGCTGGCTGCCGCTGCCGTGACGCCAGAAGCCGCGTTTCAAACGGCGCACGGGAGGAAACCCGGACACCCGGATCGGGTGTCTCGACAAGCACGCCCCAAGCGCGCGCGGGGGGCCTTTCTAAAACAGAAAAGAATAGAAATGGCTGGGCAAGCCCCATGCACGCGGAAACCTGGACACCCGGACCGGGAGCCCAGCGCGGGGCGTGCGGTGAAATCTGTTCCTCTGCCGATGCCGGATTCCCGGCATCGACGCAATCCGCATGCGCGCGTGGGCGAAGAAGGGCTCACTTTTGAGCCGTCCCCAACCCATGGCGGTCTTTGAATTTAATCAAACGAAAATCAAGCCGCACTCCGCCCCGGATTGGGTTTCGAAAGTTTCGAAAGTTTCGAAAGGGACACCATGAAGAAGCTCGCCATCCTTGCGCTTGCGCTTGCCTGCGGGAGCGCCTTCGCCAACCCTGCGGGCGATAGGTGCATGGAGCTTGGCCTGTACGCCCAAGCCGCCGCGTGGAACCGCAACCTTGGCAACACGCCCCAAGTGGCCTACGCCGCGCTGCGAGGGGTTCCCATTGGCGACTACGGGCCGATGGATGATTCGGCACTCAAGAGCCTGATCAACGAGGTGTATTTCTCGCACGCCCTGGAGCGCACCACGGCCGCCCACGTGTTCGACGCCTACTTCGGCCTGTGCACCGGGCGCATCAAACCGATGGTGCCGCTCAAGTGAGCCGCGCGCGTGGGGGGGGGGGGGGAGGAGCGACAGCAGGCCCCCGAAACAGGGGCGTGCTCTTGGCGCAACCTGCCCCACACTGAGCGCAATTTCGCGCTCAGTAGCTATCAGCGCAGCGCGCACATGCCGTCAAGCGTCGCAAGGAAATCTGGAAGACGCTGAAGCTGGAAGAAATTCAGGTGGGAAAAATTTTCCCACCTGAAATCGGATACGGGAAACCTCCTCCACAAGAGCGCGAGTTCGCCGCCGAAACCGCAGAGGCATCCGGCCAGACGAAGCGCTCCATCAATCAGCAACTGGCGCGGGCGGGGGAACGGGCTCACTTTCCAGCCCGTCGATTGACGGCTGAGTTTTCAGCCGACATCCGGCGCACTTTTGCGTTACCAATGAAATCAAGGGCTTGCGACCATCATGCGCGCGGGTTTTTCGTAGGCAGCCAACCGTCCCCGCAAAAGTGTGGCGACGCTCAAACAGCGCGAATCTGCGCAATTCCGACCGTGTGCGCACTTTTGCGCTGCCGCTCCGACAGGCCAGCATCTGTTGCGGCTTGGGTGCGAGTGAAATTCGGGACGCTACCGTCCTGAATTACTGCGGACGGCCGCCCGCGATTCGTATCCGCCACCAACTTCAACAACTCCCCACACCGGCGGATGGTGCGCGGGTGTTTTGTAGGTTTCGTAGCGTACCCGGCGGGGTGTTTTCAAAATTCACGGGCCGCGCGAGCCCGCCATGCAGCCGCCGTTCATTCACCTACTGCTGCACGTGGCCGAGCTGGACAGGCTCCCCATTGATCGTGAGGGACACCACTGCCCTGGTGTGCAGGTTGTATCGGCACACGACTTCGGATTTCGCCATCGCACCGAACTGGTTCTGAAGCTCCACGCTGTCATCAATCATCGTCACCACCCCGGTTCGTGGTGCGTCCTCGCCTGGCAAGAACTTGCCGAATGGAACGCTGAAAAAACCACCCCAGTCCGGCCTGCCGTAGGCGACGCTATCTTCCGTTTCTGTCTCGCAGGTTGTCCGTGCGTGCGTGATCCCGCGATAGTCGTTCACCACTGCAGCGTTATCACGGCAAAGCCGGTAATCAGTCGCGCACGCTGGAGGCGCTGGCGTCTTGGTCTGTTGTGCTGGCGGTGTGGTACTGCCTGTGGGGCCGCTGTGCTGCGACGCAAGCCCCGAGACCTCACGCGCTGCCTGCTGCTGCATCGCCGAGACTTGTTCATCGTGCTGCTGATCGCCGGCGGTGTTCACAGTCTCGCCGCTTTGCTCACTGTTGCCGGACATCCAATGAATGATCATGGCGACGATCACGATCAACGCCGCGCACTTGATCGCGAGTTTGAGCAGGTCGACAAGAAGGCGCATGGCGCTGCCGATTATCGAACGCAGCGCCACCGTGTGATGGACTCACGCCCCAGGCAATACCCGAGTCGCAGTGTCGGACACTGGCGCGAGATTTTGACTATCGGGCACCGAGTGGGCACCAGCGCAAGCGGCACCGCCGGGGCTCATCGTCGAAAACGCGCTAAGTCATTGATTTGACTTGGTGGGTCGTGCGGGATTCGAACCCACGACCAATGGATTAAAAGTCCACTGCTCTACCAGCTGAGCTAACGACCCGCGCCGTGCCGTTGCAGCACGAAATCGCGAAAGCGTGCGATTGTAACGGAGCGATTACCCCGCGGCCGCGAGGCGGTTCAGCACCCAACCCGCTGCGCATAGGCCAAAAGTGGCTGTGACTGTCACGCTCGAACCGAAGCCGTGGCAGTTGAGCGTTCCGTCGTGCACCGCGGCACCGGCCGGCGCGGCCTCACTCTCGCGACTGAAAACGCAGGGAATGCCGATCAACTTTTGCCCACGCGCGGCGCCGTCGTGGCGACGCAACTGCCAGCGCAGCCGCGTGATCAGCGCGTCGTGGCTCACTTCGGCCATATCCGCCACTTCGACCCGCTCGGCATGCTGCCGACCACCGGCGGATCCGACGACGACGAACGGGTGTTGGCCTTTCAGCGCCCACGCCGACAACACGGCTTTGGCGGTGAGGCCGTCACACGCGTCGATCACCGCATCGACCGGGTGCGGCAACAGTCCGGGCCAGTTGCCGCGCTCAACGAACTGGTCGACTTCGTGAACCACGCAGGCCGGGTTGATCTGGGTGATGCGCCCGTGCATCGCGATCACCTTGGCCTGGCCGATGGTGTCGTCAATCGCCTGCACCTGGCGGTTGACGTTGGACTCGACCACGTGGTCCATGTCCACCAAGGTGAGCGCGCCCACACCGCTGCGCGCCAGCGCTTCCACCGCCCACGAGCCGACCCCGCCGATACCCACCACGGCCACGTGTGCCGCACGGATGCGCGCGGCGCCGTCCACGCCGTAGAGCCGCGCCAGGCCGCCGAAGCGGCGTTCCATATCAGGCGCCATCACGGCAGGCGTTCCGGGCGCCCGCCTTGGTCGTTCACTGTGGTCATGGCATCTGCAGTGGTATGGACAGCGACGGTCAACACAACCGAGAGCACGAATGTGCCCCGCAGCCCGATGTGCATGGGTCGGATCACGTCGGGGTTGGTCGGCATGGCACGAATTTTAGGAAAGGCGTTCAAGGCGGGGCAGCGCTCGCGTGATAGCGCCACCGTGTTCGCGGAAGGCGACGCCGCCCGCCCGCGAGCGCTGGCTTCCAGCCGCGCGAAATTCAAGGGCAGCCCGCCGGCAACCGGTGCCCAACCGGCACGCGGCGTCCGGCCGCAGTGCACGCGGGGCTGAAAGTTAAAATTCGCCGGTTGCTTCGCCCGCAGCCCGCCATGGGCCAGCGGCTTTTTTGCCTGCATTCTTCAGCCATGCCCGATCAACCTCAACAGCCGCGCCTTGAAGCGCTTTCCAAGTCGTTTCAGCCCGCGGCCATCGAGGCACTTTGGGGTCCGACATGGGAGCGGCAAGGTCTGGGGCACGCCGGCTGGCGCGGCACGGGCAAGACCAATGCGGACGCGGCCGCGCAAGGCGCGAACTTTGCCATCCAGTTGCCGCCGCCGAACGTGACCGGCACGCTGCACATGGGACACGCGTTCAACCAGACCATTATGGACAGCCTGACGCGCTACCACCGCATGCGCGGCTTCAACACGGCCTGGATTCCAGGCACCGATCACGCCGGCATCGCCACGCAAATCGTGGTCGAGCGCCAACTGCAGAGTCGGAACCAAAGCCGCTACGACCTGGGGCGCAAGAATTTCGTCGCGCGCGTGTGGGAATGGAAAGAAACGTCGGGCAGCACCATCACGCAGCAAATGCGCCGCATGGGCGACAGCGTGGACTGGAGT
>SCQQ01000095.1 GCA_004299095.1 Burkholderiaceae bacterium
CCGCGCCGGCGCAAATCCGCACCACGCTCGACGCGCCGCTGCAGCGCGTGGCGGTCGCCGCGCTCACGCAACAGATCCGCGAGCTGCAAGGCCGCCACATCTCGGATGGCGCGATCGTGGTGCTGGACAACGCCACCGGTGACGTGCTGGCCTGGGTGGGCTCCAGCGGCGAGCTGAGCCGCGCGGGCCAGGTGGACAGTGTGACCGCGCTGCGCCAGCCCGGCAGCACGCTGAAAGCCTTCCTGTACGGCGAAGCCATCGCCGAGCACCGCTTGACCGCGGCATCGCTGCTGCACGATTCGCCGGCGCAACTGCAAACCGCCACTGGCCTCTACATCCCGCAGAACTACGACCACCACTTCAAGGGCTGGGTGTCGGCGCGCACGGCGCTGGCGTCGTCGCTCAACGTGCCGGCGGTGCGCACCATCGTCATGGTGTCGCCGCTGGCGTTCCAGCGCCAGCTCGGCCGCTTCGGCATCCGCTTGCCGGAGAACGGCGACTACTACGGCTACAGCCTGGCGCTGGGCAGCGGCGAAGTCACGCTGCTGGCGCTCACCAACGCCTACCGCGCGCTCGCCAACGGCGGGCGCTACGGCGCGGTCGGCGAACCGCCGCGAACGCAGGCGCTGGACCCGGGCGCCGCGTTCATCATCGGCAACATCCTGAGCGACGGCAATGCCCGCGCGCGCACGTTCGGCACCGATTCCATCCTCGCCACGCCGTTCTGGAGCGCCGTCAAGACCGGCACCAGCAAGGACATGCGCGACAACTGGGTGGTCGGCTGGTCCGAGCGCTACACCGTCGGCGTGTGGGTCGGCAACGCCGACGGTGCACCGATGTGGGAAGTGAGCGGCATTGCCGGTGCCGCGCCGATCTGGGCCGCGCTGATGCGCTATTTGCATCAGAGCGAGCCGTCGCGCCCACCCACGCCTCCGGCGGGCCTGATCCACACCGCCATTCAATTCGGACCCGGCCTCGAAGCCGCGCGCGAGGAATGGTTCCTGCCGGGCACCGAGCAGCACCTGTTCGCACTCAGCACCGACCCCACGCATGCCGCGACGGCTGAAGCGCCGGAGCCCGGAGCGGACCCCGGTAGAGTCGCCGCGCGCATCACCGCGCCCTCGCGCGGCACCATCATCGCGCTCGACCCCGACATCCCACCCGAAAACCAGCGCCTCATCCTGGCCTCCGCCGCTGGCACGGCCCCGCCCGATCGGTTGCGCTGGACCATCGATGGCCACGAAATCGGCCGCGGCGCCAGCGCCCGATGGCTGCCTTGGCCCGGCCGCCATCTGATCGAGCTGCGTGACGCCCACGGCACGCTGCAGGACGAACGCCGCGTGGAAGTGCGCGGGGCGACGGTGAAGCGTGCCACGCCAGTCGCCGCCACCGAACGCACGAACAGTGATTGATCGACGCCTGCCCGAGCCTCCTTAACGCTTGAGGTCGCGCGCAGGCGTGACCGGGAACCCGCACCGCGGCGCGCTGGGGCACGTACCCTAGAATGGCCCGCACCCATGTGGTTCCGCCGCCGCCCCCTGTTGCTCGCACGCTCCGCGCTCGCGTTGTTCGTGCTGATGCAGTTGGTGTCGGTGGCAGCGCCGCTGGTGCAGCCGCCGCACGGGGAACCGATTTGCACGGCCGACGGCGCCATCGAATGGGTTGACGAAGGCCACGGCGAACAACCCGCTCCGGTGCATCTGTCGCACGGCATTCACTGCCCGCTGTGCGTGCCGGCCGGTGGTCCGCCAAGCGCCCATTCGTTGCTGGCGCTGACGCAGCCGCCGCCGGAAGCCTGGCGTCATTTCGAGCGCACGGACGCGCGTGTCGCGTTCAATGTGCGCGCGCCGCTGCCGCCGCGCGGACCGCCCGCTTTTTCCTGATCCCGTTCTCGATCGCCGCCGCACCCGGAGGGGGTGCGCGCGCGCTCCGTTTTGACCTCAGGAAAAATCATGTGCAAACACAATTCTTTTCGCAAGGCGCGCCTGACCTTGCTCGCGCTGGCCGCGGCCGGCGCCTTTCCATCCGCCCAGGCGCAAACGCAAACCCTGCCCGCGGTCACCGTGACCGCCCCGCGCGGCGGCAGCCTGACGGTTCCCACGGCGGCTGAAGCTGCGCAGGAAATCAATCAGACGCCGGGCGCCGTGGAAGTGGTGCCGGCCAGCAGTTGGCAGGACACGCCAGCGGCCACCCTCAAGGACATGCTGGATTTCACGCCGGGCGTGTTCGCGCAGCCCAAGTGGGGCGGCGATTCGCGTTTGTCGATTCGCGGCTCGGGCCTGGCGCGCTATTACCACTTGCGCGGCATCGAACTGCTGCAGGATGGTGTGCCGATGAACAACGCCGACGGCAGCGCCGACTTCCAGATGATCGACCCGTCGGCGTACCAGTTCGTCGAGGTTTACAAGGGCGCGAACGCGCTGCGCTTTGGTGCGACCACGCTCGGAGGGGCGATCAATTTCGTCTCGCCCACCGGCCATGACTCGGATCGCTTCCAGGCGCGCGTCGACACCGGCAGTTTCGGTTGGCGACGCACGCAGGCCAGCACGGGGTTCGTGAGCGGCAAGGTGGATGGCTTCATCACCGGGTCGTGGCAACGCGAAAGCGGATTCCGCGAGCACAGCCGCAACCACGCCGTGCGCGTCAACGGCAACCTGGGGCTGCGGCTGGCGAACAACGCGGAGACGCGCTTCTATCTCTTCAGCGGATCGGCACGCAACCAACTGCCCGGCAGCGTGACGCGCGACGCGGCACTGCACGACCCACGCCGCGCGGCGGCCATCAATGTCTTGAACGACTGGCAGCGCAATGACGACGTGACGCGCATTTCCAACCGCACCACCTTCATCTCGGGCAACACCACGTACGAGGCGGGCGGATGGTTCTCGCGCATGCACCTGGATCACCCGATCTACCAGTACCTGGACAACGGGTACAACGACTATGGGTTGTACGCACGAGCGCAAAACGAAACGCCGATCGCCGGCCATGACAACCGCGCCACGCTGGGGCTGCGCTGGTCGGCTGGCACCGTCAACGCGCGCAACTATGTCAACAGCGACGGGCAAAAGAACGGGTTGCTGTCACACGTGAACAATCGTGCAGACAACATCACCGTTTACGGGGAAAACGCGTATCACGTGGTGCCCGACGTGTCGCTGATCGCTGGGTTCCAGTACCTGAGCGCCGAGCGCAAGCAGACCGACCTGTTCAACGGCGTGGGCCCCGCCAACCGCAGCGGCAGCCGCACGTACAACCTCTTCAACCCCAAGCTCGGCGTGTTGTGGCAGGCCGGACCCACGTGGCAGGTGTACGGCAACGTGTCGCGCAGCGGCGAACCGCCGACGTTCGGCGACATGCAGTTCTCGACGCAAAACGATCTCGCCCGCCTGAACGCGCAGCGCGGCACCACGATCGAAGTGGGCACGCGCGGCAACAGCAAGGACTGGAAGTGGGACGTCGCCGCTTACCGCGCCCGCCTGAAGAACGAGATCGAATGCGTGAGCTCGCAGTTCAACATTTGCCAGGTGGCGCAAAACCTGGATCACACCATCCACCAGGGCATCGAAGCGGGCCTGCAGTGGACGGCGCTGCGCGGCCTGTTCGTCGATCAGGCCCGGTCGAGTGACAGCCTGAACCTCAAGGTGGCGTACACCTACAGCAACTTCTACTTCCAGAACGACCCGATCTGGGGCAACAACCAGTTGCCGGGGATGCCGCGCCATTACCTGCGCGGCGAGCTTGTTTACAAGCATCCGAGCGGTTTTTACGGCGGCCCGACCGTCGAATGGGTGCCGCAAGCGTATTACGCCGACAACGCCAACACGCTGAAGACCGCGCCCTACGCGCTGCTGGGATTGCGTGCGGGCTACAACCAGGGACCCTACTCGCTCTTCATCGAAGGCCGCAACCTGACGAATCGCACCTACATCGCGAGCGCCAGCATCACCGATCGCGCCAACGCCAGCTCGCCGCTGTTCGAGCCCGGCGCCGGCCGCGCGGTCTACGTCGGACTGCAAATCCGCTATTGACGACGGACGACTGGCGCGCTTGCGCGGGCCGCGCCTCTGCGGGCGCGGCCCGCCGCAATGGATGCGAAACAAACCCACATCGACTTCAAGGAAAGACCTGAAACCTCATGAAAAACGACAACGCAAACACAAGCACGCCGGCATCCGCCCGGCATCACCACTGGCATCGGTGCGCGCTCATGGCGCTCGCGGCGGCCGGGGTACTCGCGGCCGCGCTCCCCGCCCAAGCGCACGTCACGCTGCAGACGCGCGCCGCGCCGGTGGGCAGCTACTACATCGCGGTGCTCACCGTGCCGCACGGCTGCAAAGGCTCGGATACCGTGGCGCTGAAAGTGCAGATTCCGGACGGCCTGGTGACGGTCAAGCCGCAGGTCAAACCGGGGTGGACCATCACGACCACGGATGGCCAGTACCCGCAGCCCGCGAAGTTGCACGGCGCGGCCATCGACCACGGCGTGCGCGAGATCACCTGGCGCGGCGGCGACCTGCCCGATGCCTACTTCGACCAGTTCGCGTTCCAGGGATATCTGCTGCCTTCGCTCAAACCCGGCGAGACCCTGTATTTCCCGGTGGTGCAGGAATGCAAGCAAGGCACGGAACGCTGGATCGACACATCCGGAAAACCCGGTGTGGCGAATCCGGCGCCAGCGCTCGAATTGCTGGGACACAAGGCCCCCGGACCCGAGGCGCATTGACGCGCTCAGCCCGTGAAAGCTGCTGGCGCGGCGAGCACCTTCACGGCTTGCTCACTTCGTCGGTTCCGGTCTTATTGGCCGCAGCCGCATCCCCTGCGGCGCAAAGCCGTGGTTCAGCGGCCCCACGCCGTGGCCCGTGACCACGTTGGAGCTGCTGTCAAGCGCCATGCGCACGTACTTGCGCGCCAGCTCGACGGCACCGGCCAGCGTCTGGCCCAGGGCCAGGTAGGCGGCAACGGCCGATGACAGCGTGCAGCCCGCGCCGTGCAGGTTGCGGGTGGCGATGCGCGGGGCAGTGAACACGCGCGGCGCTTCGCTCTGCTGCACCAGCACGTCGGCGACGTTCTCGCCTTTCAGGTGCCCGCCCTTGAGCAGCACGGCGTGGGCGCCCTGGCGCTGCAGCGCTTGCGCGGCCGGAACCATTTCCTCCATCGTCGTGATCGATCGCCCCAGCAGGAAAGCGGCTTCGTCCAGGTTGGGCGTGATCAGCGTGGCGCGGGGGAAGAGTTCACCGACCAGCGACGACTGTGCGTCATCCTCGATCAGGTTGGCCCCGGTGGCCGAAGCCATCACCGGGTCCAGCACCACGCGCCGCATTTGATGGCGGTCGATGGCCTGCGCCACGGTGCGCACGATGTCGGCCGCATGCAGCATGCCGATCTTGACGGCGCCGGCGCCGATGTCGGTCATCACGGCATCGATTTGCTGCCGCAGGAATTCCGCCGGTACGGCGTGGATGGCGGTCACGCCGCGCGTGTTCTGCGCGGTGAGCGCGGTGATCGCGCTCATGCCGAAGCAACCCAGCGCGGCGAGGGTCTTGAGATCGGCCTGGACACCCGCGCCGCCGCCCGAATCGGAGCCGGCGATGGTGAGCACGCGCACGAATTCAAAAGACAGCGAATCAGTCATGGAGAGTGCTCACGTCAAATGCGAAAAGTTGCATCACGCGGCCGACGATTGTGCGCCGGCCAGACCCGTTCCGTCCATGGCCAGCGAAGGGTGCGGAAGCGGCGGCACGACAAGCGGTGGATCGGCGCGGCCCGCGGCCAGCGCCTGTTGCCAGCGCGGCACGGTGCGCGTCGGCGATTCACCCAGGCCGCGTACCACGCACACCCCGGCCGCGCCGCTGCGCGCCGCTTGCCGCGCCTGCACGAAGTCCAGGATGCCGCCGATGGCGACGACCGGTGCGCCCGCCATGCGCACCCACCACGCGAGGTTGTCCAGCCCCTGCGGCTGCCACGGCATGGCCTTGGTGAGCGTGGGCCAGACCGGCCCGCAAGCGATGGTCCACGGCGCCAGGCCGCGCGCGCGCGCCAGTTCCCACAGGCTGTGGCTGCTGA
>SCQQ01000096.1 GCA_004299095.1 Burkholderiaceae bacterium
TGATGCAACGCCATGGCGACCGCGTGTCGCCGTGGCGCATTCACCTTGTGGCGGAGAACGAATCATGATGAACAACGCTCTGGTCCTGCATTATTTCGATGGTCCAGCGACGCCTGCGGCGAAATTGGACCGCATCGGCCGCCGCGATGTGCCGGCGGAATGGGTGTTCGGCAGCGCTTTCGTGGCCGCGCTGGTGGTCGCGTTGCTGACGGTCGCCGGCGTTTTTGCCGGTCGCGGCGCCGCCGACAACGAGTGGACGGCGTGGGCCGGCTTGTGGTTTGTCGCTTTCCTCGTGCTCGCGGGCGGCGCCAGCGTGGCGCACAGCCTCGGCCGGCGCGTGCTGCGCGCGGGCGCGGCCTGGCGCGCGCGCCGCAAAGCCGCGTACGCGGAGTGGGCGTTGCGTACGGCCGCGCGCGGTGACCCGCGCATGCTGCGCGAGCTGCAGATCATCCGCGACCGCGCCGAGTGGCACGTGGACGCCGGTCGGTAAACGCGCACCTGTTGTCGGTTCGGGTGCCGCTGCATGCCGGCGGCCGCGCGGAAATCCCACGCGTTGCCGGACCGGAGGTGTCGACGTCCCTCGCGGTGAAGGCGGCAGAGCGGACATCGTGAGTCCCGCCGATTGCGGAAGCAGTGCCGAGCGCACGCGGTTCTGAAAATCGCGGCGTGGCCAACGCACCGACGCCAGCATTCACGAACGCACGAAGCCGCGCTCTCTCTTTTAGTTCGGGTATCGATCCTCGGTGTCCGGGCTCGGCCGGCGTTGTCGGTCACTGCCGGAGCCTCTACGGCTGGACCGTGCCGCCTCGAACCTTCAGCCTGCACGCCGGAATCGGCTGGCCGCACTGCTGTCGTTTGAATTCACTGCGGGTAAATACGCATGGCGTCGCGTTGTCGTGCGCTTTAACATGAACCTGTATTCATGTTTAGTCGAATTGCCAATCGGAAGAATCGCGGGGATTCATGACAAAGGTTGATGCGTCGGGTCCTGCATACGCGTCGCGGGCGCGGTGGCGTGACGTCGCGTCCACCAGCCTGCCGGCGCGCTGCGCCACGCCACCGCGGCAACAGCGCGGGCGCGAGCGGCAGCAGGCCTTGATCGACGCCGGTTTGCGCTTGACCCAGACGCGCGACTGGGACGACGTGACCATTGCCGACATTGCCGCCGCCATCGACTGCTCGGTCGGCACGTTCTACACGCGCTTCCACACCAAGGACGCGTATTTCGACACGCTGCTGGGGCTGATGGTCGATGCCATGCTGCGGCGCGCCCAGGCGTTCCATGCCGCGCCCGAGCGGCGCGAGGAGAGCGCGAGCGAACTGGTCGCCGGCTGGGTCGATCTGGCAGTGAATTCGTTCCGCCTGCATCGCGGCCTGTACGCCACGGCCCTGCTGAATTTGCGGCGTCTGGCGCCAGAGGCGCGCGCGGCCTCGCCGCTGCTGCGGCTGCGGGATCGCAGCCGCGCGCTGTTCCTGTCTGCCATGAAACGCCATTCCGGCTGGAGCGGCGCCGCGGCGCGGGCCGACCTGCTGTTCGCGCAGCAAATCCTGCGCAGCGCGCTGCTGAATGCCGCGCTCACCGATGGCGGGCCGCTGCACCTCGACGATGCTGAATTCGCGCGGCAACTAACGCGGCTGCTGTGCGGCTACCTCGGCATTGCGCCGCCGGCCGCGCGAGCGCGCAAGGCCGCAGTGCGAACCTGAAGAATTCCAACGATGCCCCAGGAGACCTCCATGATTCGATTCGCTTCCGCCGCGCTGACGCGCATGGCACTGGCATGGGGGAGCGTCGCTGCTCTGGCCTGCGCGGCGCTGGCCATGCCGGCTCCGGCGGCCGCGGCCGACAACCTGCCCGTGGTGCGCTTCCAGGACTACCCGGGGTCCGGCAACCTGCAGATCCGCGTGGCCCGCACCAAGGGCTGGTGCCAGGCCGCGGGCATCGTGTGCGAGCTGAAGCCGATCCCGGCGGCGCCGCTGGGGTTGCAGGCGCTGATCGGCGGCTCGATCGACGTCGCGCAGACCCCGATCGAAGTGGTGGCCGCCGCCGTGGCGCGCGGCGGCAAGCTGAAAACCGTGGTCGGCTCGGCGGTCACCAACATCTTCCAGATCGATGCGGCCAACACACTCAAACTGCCGCACGAGAAAGAGGGTTATCCCGCTGTCATGCAGGACTTCAAGGGGCAGAAAGTGGGCGTCGTGTCGCGCGGTTCGGCCACGGAAGCGTTTTTCCGCTTCCTCATGCAGCAGGCGGGGCAGGACCCTGACAGCGTGACCTACGTGGCCGTCGGCGCCCCCATGACCGCGTTTGCCGCCGTGCGCGCCGGCCAGGTGCCCGTGGCGGTGAGCTGGGAGCCGTTGGGCACCATGTGCGATCTGACCCAGATGTGCCGCGTGGTTTTCCGCGGCGCCACCGCCGAGCAGCCGGCGCTGCTCACCCAAATGTATGGCGCCGGCACCGGCCTCGTGATGACCGATGAGGAAATCGCGGCGCACCCCGAGATTGCGCACGCGGTCGTCAAGATTTCGCAGCAGGCCGCGGCCTTCATCAACGACCGCGCCAACGAGGCCGAGGTGCTGAAGATCTCGGCCGCATATTCGGCCTTCGACATTCCGCACGGCGACGAGATCGCCAAGCGCACGCTGGACCTTGGCCTGGAAACGAATACCTTCGAGCCCATCGTCAAGCGCAGCGCCGTCGCCGCCACCCTGCAGTACCTGAAGGACACCGGCCAGCTCACCAAGCTGCCCGCGGTCGACGACATCGTCTGGAAAGACGCACCCGACAAGTAGCTCCCGCGGATATTTGTTCGAAAGAGTCCGAGCGCATGACCGCCATCTCGATTCGCGACCTGTGCGTCGACTACGGCGGCGCCACGCTGGCGGTGGACCACGTGAGCCTCGACGTCGAATCGGGCCAGTTCGTCACCGTCGTCGGCCCGAGTGGCTGCGGCAAGACCACGATCCTGAACCACCTCACGGGCCTGCTGCCGGTGCGGCATGGCGCCATCACCATCGGCGGCGAAGCGCCGCACGCGGGCAATCCGCGCGTGGCCTACACCATGGCGCGCGACTGCCTTTTTCCCTGGCGCACGGCGCTGCAGAACGTGTGCTTTGGCATGGAGTTGCGCGGCGCGCCCCGGTCCGAGCGCGAGGAGCGCGCCCGCACGGCCCTGGCGCAAGTCGGCCTGGAGGGTTTTGCCGACGTCTATCCCAAGGCGCTCTCGCACGGCATGCGCCAGCGCGCCTCGCTGGCGCGCGGCTTCTGCCTCAGGTCCGACGTGCTGCTGATGGACGAGCCTTTCGGCGCGCTCGACGCGCAGACCAAGATCCAGCTCGAGGATCTGCTGCTCGACCTCTGGGGGCAGACTCGGCGCACGGTGGTCTTCATCACCCACGACCTGGCCGAAGCGGTGGCGATTGCCGACCGCGTGATCGTCATGAGCGCGCGCCCCGGGCGCATCGTGGCCGACGTGCCGGTCACGCTGCCGCGGCCGCGGCGCGTGCGCGAGCTGCAGCGTGATCCGGCGTTCCTCAAGCTCTATTCCGAAGTCTGGGAGCAGCTCGAGCGCGGCATCCAGCTCTCCCGGGCGGAAGTCGAAGGAGCGGCGGCATGAAAGCCTCTCCAGCGCTGGCGCTCAGCGTTTCCGGCCCGCAAGCGGCGGGCGGCCGCACGGGGCGCCGGGCGCTTTGGCACGGGGTGTTTCTCGTCTGCTTCTTCGGCTTGTGGGAATGGGGCGGCCGCTCGGGCTTCCTGAACCCGCTGATGTTCGGCGAGCCCTCGCAAATCGGGGTTTTCCTCTGGCGCGGCTTCATCACCCAAGGCAACCTGTGGCTGGACCTGGGCTACACGGTGGCGGGCACGCTGATTTCGTTTGCGCTCGGCTCGGTGGCCGCCATCGTGCTCGGGCTCCTCTTCACGCACTGGCCGCCCGCCGAGCGCGCCATGGACCCGTACCTCACGGTGATCAACGCCATGCCGCGCTTTGCGCTGGTGCCGCTCTTTCTCTTGTGGTTCGGCCTCGGCATCGGCTCGAAGATCGCGATGGGCACGAGCCTGAGCTTCTTCATCGTGCTCGCGAGCACGGTGGCCGGGATGCGCGGCGTGCCGCCGGACTTCCTGACGCTCAGCCGCTCGCTCGGGGCGACGCCGATGCAGCTTTTCTTCAAGGTGACGCTGCCTTCGGCGGTTCCGGTGATTTTCTCCGGGCTCAGGCTCGGACTCATCTTCGCCATGCTGGGGGTGGTGGGCGCCGAGATCATCGCGGCCGAGCACGGCCTCGGGCAGCAGCTCGCGTTCCTGCAATCGACGTTCAACATGAATGGTGTGATGGCGCTGCTGTTCTTGCTGGCGGGCCTCGGGATGCTCGTCACCAAGGGCATGGAGCGCATCGAACAGGGGCTGCTGAGGTGGCAATGACACACGTTTCGAATCCGGCGCCGCGCGCGCCGGCCTCTCCGCTGGCGGCTGAGCCCGCGACCGTCGCCGCCCAGCGGCGCGCGCTGGCGGCCGCGCCGCCCGAAGACCGCCAGGACTTCGCCGATGCGCGGCGCGGTTTTCTCGGCACGGTGCCCGACGCCGCGGTGACGCGCGCCGATGGCCATGTGGTCTGGAATCTGGGGGCCTACGGCTTCCTGGACGGCGAGTCCGCGCCGGCCACCGTCAATCCCATCCTGTGGCGCCAGGCGCGGCTGAACCGCGAGCACGGCCTGTTCCAGGTGACCGAGCACATTTTTCAGGTGCGCGGCTTCGACATTGCCAACATCACGTTCATCGAAACGCAAACCGGCGTGATCGCTTTCGATGCGCTCACCGTGCCGGAAACGGCGCGCGCGGCGCTCGCCTTGTATCGCGCGCACCGGGGCGATCGGCCGCTGCACACGCTGATCTACAGCCACAGCCACGCCGACCACTTCGGCGGCGCGGCCGGGCTGGTGAGCGCCGATGACGTGCGTTCGGGCCGCGTGCGCATCATCGCGCCGGCGGGTTTCATGCAGTGCGCCGTGGCCGAAAACGTGCTGGCGGGCGTGGCCATGGCGCGGCGCTCGCAGTTCCAGTTCGGCCAGACGCTGCCGGTGGGCGCGCGAGGCCAGGTCGATGCGGGCCTGGGCAAGAACATGCCGCACGGCCGCCCGAGCCTGATTGCGCCGACGCAGGAAATCAGCGCGCCGCACGAGGTCCACGTGATCGACGGCCTGGAACTCGAATTCCAGCTCGCGCCCGACACCGAGGCGCCGGCCGAAATGCACTTGTTCATTCCGGTTGAGCGCGCGCTCAACCTGGCCGAGAACGCCACGCACACGCTGCACAACCTGTGCCCGCTGCGCGGCGCCAAGGTGCGCGACGCGCTCGCCTGGTCACGCTACCTGAACGAGGCGCTGCACCGCTTCGGCCCGCGCACCGACGTGATCCTGGGCCAGCACCATTGGCCGATGTGGGGCCACACGCGCGTGCTGCAGTTTCTGGCGGAGCAGCGCGACCTGTACCGCTACTTGCACGACCAGACCGTGCGCCTGATGAACCACGGGCTGAAATCGGCGGAAATCGCCGAGCGGCTGAAGCTGCCGCCGGGGCTTTCCAGCCGCTGGCACGCGCGCGACTACTACGGCACGGTGTCGCACAACGTCAAGGCGATCTACCAGCATTACCTGAGCTGGTACGATGCGCATCCGGCGCACTTGCACTCGCTGCCGCCGGTTCCCGCGGCGCGCAAGTACGTGGCCTACATGGGCGGCGCCGATGCGTTGCTGGCGCGGGCGCGGGCCGATTTCGACCGCGGCGAATACCGCTGGGTGGCTGAAGTCATGGCGCACCTGGTTTATGCCGAGCCCGGGAACACGGCGGCGCGCGCGCTCGCCGCTGCGGCGGTGGAACAAATGGGCTACCAGGCGGAATCGTCGACCTGGCGCAACGCTTTTTTGCTCGGTGCGCACGAGTACCGCGCCGGGCCGCCCCAGCCCATGGCCACGGCGGGCGGCGCGATGCTCGCGGGCCTGTCGAACGCGCTGCTGTTCGATTGGCTGGCGATGTGCGTGAACGGCGAGCGCGCCGCCGGGCTCGCCTTCGACCTGATCTGGCACTTCACCGACAGTGGCGAGCACTGGATCAGCAGCCTGTCGAATTCGGCGCTCAGCAGCATCCCGGTGGAAGACGGCACGCCCGGTGACCTGCGCATCGAAACCGACCGGCCCACCTTGAACGCCCTCCTCACGCAGAAGCTGCCGTTTGCCGACGCGCAGGCCACGGGCCGCGTCGGCCTGCTGGGCGATCCGTCGGTGCTGCCGCGCTTCTTCGGCCTGCTCGACCGCTTCGGCGGCAATTTCCCGGTGGTCGATTCCGCCGTGCCGGGAGGGGTTGGACATGAGTGACGAACCCGTTTTCGACTACGTCATCGTGGGCGGCGGCTCGGCCGGGTGCGTGCTCGCCAACCGCTTGAGCGCGCGCCCCGACGTGCGCGTTGCGTTGCTCGAAGCCGGCCCGAGCGACGCCACGCGCTGGGTCACGATGCCCGCCGGGCTCATCGGCACCGTGCCCACGCACCGCCTGAACTGGGCCTACCGGACCGTGCCGCAGCGCGGCCTGAATGGCCGGCGCGGCTACCAGCCGCGCGGCAAGGTGCTGGGCGGCAGCTCGTCGATCAACGCCATGTGCTACATCCGCGGGCACCGCAGCGATTACGACGGCTGGGCCGCGGGCGGCTGCATCGGCTGGTCGTACGACGAAGTGCTGCCGTATTTCAAGCGCGGCGAAGGCTGCTTGGTGCCTGATCTCGACTCGCGCTTCCACGGCTTCGACGGGCCGCTCAAGGTGTCGGCGCTGCGCTCGCCCAGCGATTTCAACCGGCTGGTGCTGGACGCGGCGGTCGCGTGCGGCCACGCGCGCAACGACGATTTCAATGGGGCCGAACAAGAGGGTGTCGGCTACTATCACGTGACGCAAGACCATGGCGTGCGCTGCAACGCGACGCGCGCCTATCTCGATCCGGTGCGCAGCCGGCCCAATCTGGCGGTTTTTACCGACACGCGCGTCACGCGGGTGCTGTTCGAGGGCCGGCGCGCCGTCGGCGTCGAGGTGGCGCAAGCCCGCGGCCGGCGCACGATTCGCGCGCGCGGCGAAGTCCTCCTGAGCGCCGGCACGTTCGGCAGCCCGCAGTTGCTGCTGCTGTCGGGCGTCGGCGCTGGCGGCGCACTGCAGGCGCTGGGCATCGCCTGCGTCGCCGACCGCGCGGCCGTGGGCGCGAATTTGCAGGATCACCCCGACGCGATCCTGACGCGGCGCGTGCACGACGTGCGCCTGTTCGGCACCAGCCTCGGCGGGATCATCACGCTGTGGCGGGCCAGGAATCAGTACAAGCGCGACCGGACCGGGCCGCTCACCACCAATTTCGCCGAAAGCGGCGGCTTTTTCCGCACGCAGCCCGATCTCGCGCGGCCCGACGCACAGTGGCACTTCGTCATGGGCATGGTGGACGACCACGGCCGCAAGCGCCACCTGGGCCACGGCTTCAGTCTGCATGCGTGTGTGCTACGGCCCAAATCGCGCGGCAGCGTGACGCTGGCATCCGCCGATCCCATGGCCGACCCGCTGATCGACCCGGCGTTTCTCACCGATGCGGCGGATGTGGCGACGCTGACCCGCGCCTACCAACAGACGGCGGCGCTGCTCGCCACGCCGGCGCTCGCGCCCTACGCGCAGCGACCGCTCGTGCCCGAACCCGACGCCAGCGACAGCGCCGGCATCGAGCGTTTTCTGCGGGCGCGCACCGACACGATTTACCACCCCGTGGGCACGTGCCGCATGGGATCGGACGCCGATGCCGTGGTGGATCGCGAGTTGCGCGTGTGCGGCGTGGAGGCGCTGCGCGTGATCGACGCCAGCGTGATGCCGACGCTCACCGGCGGCAACACCAACGCGCCCACGATGATGATCGCGGAAAAAGCGGCCGATCTGATCGTGCGTGCGGCGAAATAGCGAAGGGAGACAGCACATGAGCACCCCGCATGAATCCGCGGCCGCCGGCGTTGCGCACCGCGGCGTGGGCCGAACCCTGGCCGATTCCACGCCGCACTGGCCCGCGGCACTCAAGCGCCCGGCCGGCGCGCCCAACATCCTGCTGGTGCTGTTCGATGATGTCGGTTTTTCCGATTTCGGCTGCTATGGCTCCAGCATCCGCACGCCCGCCATCGACGCGCTGGCGGCGCGCGGCCTGCGCTACACCGGTTTCCACACCACGGCCATGTGCTCGACCACGCGCGCGGCGCTGCTCACCGGGCGCAATCATCACGCCGTGGGGGTCGGCTGCCTGGCCAATTTCGACAGCGGCTTTCCCGGCTATCGGGGCAAGATCAGCCACAGCGCCGGCACGCTGGCGGAAATGCTGCGGCCGCACGGTTGGCGCAACTACATGGTGGGCAAGTGGCACGTGGTGCCGCTCACGCAAAGCGGACCGGCGGGGCCGTTCGACGGTTGGCCGCTCGGCCGCGGGTTCGATCGCTATTACGGTTTCATGGACGCGGAAACCGACCAGTACGCGCCCGAACTGGTGCGCGACAACACCCACATCGACCCGCCCGGCACGTTCGAGAGCAGCTACCACCTGAGCGTCGACCTGGTCGACCAGTCCATTCGCATGCTGGCCGAGCACCAGGCCGACGATCCGGAGGCGCCGTGGCTCTTGTGGCTGGCGTTCGGCGCCTGCCACGCGCCGCATCAGGCGCCGAGAGACCTGATCCTGGGCTACGACGCGCAGTTCGCCCACGGCTGGGACGTCGAGCGCGCCGAGCGCCTGGCGCGGCAAAAAGCGCTCGGGCTGGTGCCGGCGGATACCGCACTGCCGCCGCGCAACGATGGCGTGGCGGCGTGGGCCACGCTGGGCGCCGACGAGAAGCGGGTGTTCACGCGCCTGCAAAGCGCCTATGCCGCCATGCTCACGCACGCCGATCAGCAACTCGCGCGCCTGCTGCAGTTTCTGGAATCCAGCGGCATGGCCGACGACACGCTGGTGCTGGTGCTCTCCGACAACGGCGCGAGCCAGGAGGGCGGCGTAGCCGGCTTCGTCAACGCCATGGGTCCCTACAACCTGCGGCGCGAGGACATGGCCGAAAAGCTCGCGCGCATCGAGGACATCGGCGGTCCGGGTACGCACACCAATTTCCCGCACGGCTGGGCCATGGCCGCCAACACGCCGCTCAAGCGCTACAAGCAAAACACGCACGGCGGCGGCATCCGCGATCCGCTGGTGCTGGCGTGGCCGAAGGGCATCGCCGCGCGCGGCGAATTGCGCCGCGGGTTTTGCCACGCGCGCGATTTGCTGCCCACGCTGCTCGATATCTGCCACGTCACTGCGCCCGAGACTGTGGCTGGCGTTCCGCAGCAGCCGATCACCGGGCAAAGCCTGCATGCGACGCTGGCCGATCCGCAAGCGCCGGGCCGCACCGAGCCGCAGGTCTTCGAAATGTTCGGCCATCGCGGCCTCTGGAGCGACGGTTGGAAAGCGGTGGCCTACCACGCGCCCGGCACGCCGTTCGAGGCCGATCGCTGGGAGCTGTATCACCTGGAGCAGGATTTCGCCGAGAACCACGACCTGGCCGCTGCCGAGCCGGAGCGCCTGGCGCAGCTCAAGGCCCTTTGGTGGCGCGAAGCCGAAGCCAACCAGGTGCTGCCGCTGGACGATCGTTTCGGCGCGCGCTTCGCCGAGAACGCCCAGCGCGCGCAGGGCGACCGCACGCGTTTCGTGTTCCACGCCGGCATGGGCCATTTGCCGAGTGACGTCGCGCCCGACTTGCGTTCGCGCAGCTACCGCATCGAAGCCGACGTGCAGATTCCGCCGGACGGCGCCGAAGGTGTGCTGCTCGCGCACGGCGACGCCACCAGCGGCTACAGCCTGTACCTGCAGGACGGGTATCTGCTGCACGACTTGAACGTGGGCGGCGTGCACCAGTTGCTGCGCTCGGATACGCCGGTGCCGGCGGGCCGCCGTCGCCTGGCGCTGCGCATGCAGCTCGGGCCGCTCAAGCTTTCGCCGCCGATTCCCGGCCATGGTCAGGTGGTGGTGCCCGAAAGCCGTCAGGCCAGCCTGTGGATCGACGGCGCCTGCGTGGGTCAGGCGCCGTGCCGCTTCGGCTTCACCACGCTGATTTCGTGGTCTGGGCTCGATCTCGGGCGCGACCGAGGCAGCCCGGTGTCGCATTACGCCGCGCCGTTTGCCTTCACCGGTACGCTGCGCTCGGTCACGGTGGAGCTGGAAAAGCAGCAGCCGCTCGACGGCCACGGCATCGGCCAAGCGGAAATGGCGCGGCAGTGATTCAGGAATGACGAAATGACGCCGGCTGGCGCCGGCATGAGAAATGACTTCTGACTGTAGTCATGCGCGCCAGCGCGTCATCAAGCGCAGCGAGGTCATCTTTCATCGGCGTCAAACGCGCCCAAACGCCCAACCGGTTTCTTCCGCAGTGCCTTCCACCCGGTCGATCAGCTTGAGCAGCGGCGTGAGCTCGCGGTAGCGCTGCGCGGTGTGGCGGATGTAGGCGATGAAGCGCGGCGCGTCGGCCAGGTACTTGGGCTTGCCGTCGCGCAGCGTGATGCGGGCAAAAATACCGGCCACTTTCAGGTGGCGCTGCAACCCCATCCACTCGACCGCGCGCCAGAAGCTGCCGAAATCGCTCGCCCAATCCTCGAACGCCATCAGCCCGAGCTTGCGCGCGCGCTCCCAATAGCGGATGGTGATGTCGAGCACGAATTCCTCGTCCCACGTGAGAAACGCATCGCGCATCAGGCTGGCGATGTCGTAGGTGATGGGGCCGTAGACCGCGTCCTGGTAGTCGAGCACGCCGAGCGGGCCGCCCGCCGGGTCGATGATCAAATTGCGCGGCATGAAGTCGCGGTGCACGTAGACCCTGGGCGCGGTCAGGTTGCGCCGGATGATGAGCTTGAAGGTCTGGTCGAGCGTTGCGCGCAGCTCGCCTTCCACGGTCACGCCGCGGTGGCGCGCCAGATACCAGTCGGGAAACAGTTCCAGCTCGCGCCGCAGCAGGGCTTCGTCGTAGGGCGGCAGCACGCTCGTTTTCGACGCCTGCTGCCACGGCAGCAGGGCATCCAGTGCCTGTTCGTAGAGCGCGCGGTTGGCCGTGGGATTGTCCCGGTCGAACACTTCGATCAGGGTTTTGCGGCCCAGGTCGCTCATCAGCATGAAGCCGTGGGCCTCATCCCACTCCAGCAAATTCGGCACGCGCAGGCCGGCCGCTTGCATCAGCTTGGTGACGCGCACGAACGGCACGCAGTTTTCCTGCGCCGGCGGCGCGTCCATGACGATGCGCGTGCCGCCGTCCGTGGCGTCCACCCGGAAGTAGCGCCGGAAACTGGCGTCGGCCGAAGCAGTGCGCAGGCTCTCGGGCTTGAGCGCGTGCTTGGCGCTGACCGCTTCAAACCACAGTTCGAAGTCGCGCCGGCGCTCGGGATTCGCCCAAATTAGGGTTTGAACGCCAGTGGAATTGGACAGTGGACTCATGGATAATTGATTCTAGGCGCGCACTCGCGCGACCTGGCTTGCTTTCGTCGTGCGTTTTCCCCCCGCCTGTCATTTCCGTTTTCGCTGGTTCGTCGCGTCCATGCTGGGGCGCAGCCTGGTGGCCGCATTGCCTCTGTGCGGCGTGACGGGTGCGCTGGCGCAAACGCCCGCGCCGGCCGCCGACGCGCCCCTGGTCCTGCGCGCCACGCCGATGTTGTCGGAGAAATTGCCGCCGCGGTCGGACCATTCCGTGACCTTCCTCATGGGCGACCAGATGAGCGGCCGCTCCGGGCTTGATGCCCAGGTGATCGGTCACGCCGAGCTGCGCCAGCCGGGACTTTCGGTGCATGGGCACGAGATCACGTACGACCAAATGACCGACGTGGTCGAAATTAGCGGCGGCGTGCGCATCAATTCTCAGGGCAACCAGTACACCGGCACCGAGGGGCAGCTACAGGTCGATGCGTTCTCGGGCTTCCTGCTGCACCCCACGTATCGGTTCCTGGCCACCGGCGGCCATGGCGAAGGCAAGAAGCTCACCTTCATCGACCGCGATCGCGCCCGCATCGCGGATGGCACCTACACCACCTGCGTGCGGCCGGGGCCGGACTGGGTGCCGGACTGGATTCTGCGGGCC
>SCQQ01000097.1 GCA_004299095.1 Burkholderiaceae bacterium
TTCTTCGACAGAATGGTCGTCATCGCCGCCGTGAGCGTCGTCTTGCCGTGGTCCACGTGCCCGATCGTGCCCACGTTCACGTGCGGCTTCTTGCGCTCGTATTTCGCTTTCGCCATGTTTCAAATCTCCAAAGAACAGTTTCCGTGTTGTGGTTTAACGTCTACACCGGGCTGCTGGATCAGGCCGCACGGAGAACAACCCGGCGCTTGGTCGTAGACAAAAAAAGAATGAAGAGTTACTTGGCACGCGCGGCGATGATGCCTTCGGCCACGTTCTTCGGCGCCTCCGCGTAACGCTTGAATTCCATGGTGTAGGTGGCGCGACCTTGCGTCTGGGAGCGCAGCGAAGTGGCGTAGCCGAACATTTCGGACAGCGGCACTTCCGCCTTGATCGATTTGCCGCCGCCCACCATGTCGTCCATGCCTTGCACCATGCCGCGGCGCGACGACAAGTCGCCCATCACGGTGCCGGCGTAGTCCTCGGGCGTTTCCACTTCGACTGCCATCATGGGTTCCAGGATGACTGGATCGGCCTTCCTGGCGGCTTCCTTGAAGCCGAAAATGGCCGCCATCTTGAAGGCCTGCTCGGACGAATCCACTTCGTGGTAGGAACCGTAAGTCAGCCGCACGCGCACGTCGACCACCGGATAGCCCGCCAGCACGCCCGTGGTCAAGGCTTCCTCCACGCCCTTCTTCACGGCCGGGATGTATTCGCGCGGAATCACGCCGCCCTTGATTTCGTCGACGAACTCGAAGCCCTTGCCGGACTCCATCGGCTCCAGCGTGAACACCACGTGGCCGTATTGGCCCTTGCCGCCCGACTGACGAATGAATTTGCCCTCGACATCGGCCGCGATCTTGCGAACCGTTTCACGGTAGGCCACCTGCGGTTTGCCGACGTTGGCTTCGACATTGAATTCGCGCTTCATGCGGTCGACGATGATTTCCAGGTGCAGCTCGCCCATGCCGGCAATGATGGTCTGGCCCGATTCTTCGTCGGTATGCACACGGAACGATGGGTCTTCAGCCGCCAGACGCGACAGCGCAAGACTCATCTTTTCCTGATCGGCCTTGGATTTGGGTTCGACCGCCTGGGCAATCACGGGCTCGGGGAAATCCATTTTCTCCAGCAAGATGGGCGCGTCGACCGATGACAGCGTCTCGCCAGTGGTCACTTCCTTCAGGCCCACGCAGGCCGCAATGTCGCCGGCGCGAATTTCTTCCACCTCTGTGCGTTCATTGGCCCGCATCTGCACGATCCGGCCGATGCGTTCTTTTTTGTCGCGCGTCGTGTTCAGCACCGTATCGCCCTTGTGCAGCACGCCCGAATACACGCGCACGAACGTGAGCTGCCCGACGAACGGATCGGTCATCAGCTTGAACGCCAGCGCGGAGAATTTCTCCTCATCGCTCGCCTTGCGGGTCAGGTGCCTCTCGGGATCGTCCGGATCGGTTCCGGTGACGTCCGGGATGTCCACGGGCGACGGCAGGAAATCGACCACCGCGTCCAACATGCGTTGCACGCCCTTGTTCTTGAATGCGGTGCCGCACAGCGAAGGCTGAATTTCATTGGCGATCGTGCGCTGGCGCAGGCCCTCGATGATGTCTTCTTCGGACAGGTCACCCGCTTCCAGGTACTTGTCCATGAGTTGCTCGTTGGCTTCGGCAGCCGCTTCGAGCATGTGCTCGCGCCACTTCTTGGCTTCTTCGACGAGGTCCGCCGGAATGTCTTCGTATTCGAACTTCAGGCCTTGCGTGGCTTGGTCCCAGACGATGGCCTTCATCTTGATCAGGTCGACCACGCCTTCGAACTTGTCCTCGGCACCCACCGGAATCACGATCGGCACCGGATGGCCCTTCAGGCGCGTCTTGATGTGATCCACCGCGCGGAAGAAATTGGCGCCCACGCGATCCATCTTGTTGACGAACACGATGCGCGGCACCTTGAACTTGTTGGCCTGGCGCCAGACGGTTTCCGACTGCGGCTGTACGCCGGCCACCGCGTCATAGACCATCACGGCGCCGTCGAGCACGCGCATGGAACGTTCCACCTCGATGGTGAAGTCCACGTGTCCGGGGGTGTCGATGATGTTGATGCGGTGCACCGGGCGCGACAAATCCATGCCTTTCCAGAAGCAGGTCACGGCCGACGACGTGATGGTGATGCCGCGTTCCTGCTCCTGCGCCATCCAGTCGGTCACGGCGGCGCCGTCGTGCACTTCGCCCAGCTTGTGGGTCACACCGGTGTAAAACAGGATGCGCTCGGTCGTGGTGGTTTTGCCGGCGTCGATGTGCGCGGAAATGCCGATGTTGCGGTACAGCTCAATGGGTGTTTGACGGGCCATGACTTTCTCTGGATACGACTCCAGCGCCCGCCTGCCTTCGCGGCAGCGCGAGCGCCGAACCTGGAAATGAAACGATGAAGACTAGAAGCGGAAGTGGCTGAAGGCCTTGTTGGCTTCGGCCATGCGGTGCACTTCGTCGCGCTTCTTCATGGCGCCGCCGCGTCCTTCAGCGGCTTCCAGCAGCTCGTTGGCCAGGCGTTGCGACATCGATTTTTCGCTGCGCTTGCGCGCGGCTTCCTTGAGCCAGCGCATCGACAGCGCCATGCGCCGGATCGGGCGCACCTCGATGGGCACCTGGTAGTTGGCACCGCCCACGCGCCGCGACTTCACTTCGACCACGGGCTTCACGTTGTTGAGCGCCGCGTTGAACAGCTCGAGCGGATCCTTGCCGCTCTTCTTCTCCATCTGCTCGAACGCACCATAAACGATGCGCTCGGCAACCGCTTTCTTGCCGCTTTCCATGATCACGTTCATGAACTTGGACAGATCGACATTGCCGTATTTCGGATCCGGCAGGATTTCCCGTTTCGGGACTTCACGACGACGTGGCATTTCTCAACACTCCAGCTTCAGTTGACGTGCGAGGCCATGCTGTCAGCACCCCGAACGTCGCGCGGACCCATGCAGAACCCGCACTTACTCGACCCAGGACGGGCCAAAAAGCTCGCGGCAGACTGGTCGTCAATCCGCCGCAAGCACCCAAATCGAAAAATCAGGACTTCTTCGGCCGCTTGGCGCCGTACTTGGAACGCGATTGCTTGCGATCCTTCACGCCTTGCAAATCCAGCGAGCCGCGCACGATGTGATAGCGCACACCCGGCAAGTCCTTCACGCGGCCACCGCGCACCAGCACCACGCTGTGTTCCTGCAGGTTGTGGCCTTCGCCGCCGATGTACGAAATGACTTCGAAACCATTGGTCAGGCGTACCTTGGCGACTTTGCGCAGCGCCGAATTCGGCTTCTTGGGCGTGGTGGTGTAGACCCGGGTGCACACGCCGCGGCGTTGCGGGCTGTTCTGCAGCGCCGGGCCCTTGGACTTGAAGGTTTCAGTGGCACGGCCAGAGCGCACCAGTTGATTCACGGTAGGCATGAAATTCCTTTGAACGCGATCCGTGCGGCACTCGCGCGGATCCCAAAACGCATCGACCTCTGCGCCAGCAGCCACAAGAGTTGTCGCGCAAACTCACTCGGTCGAGAGGTCTGGTCAATGGCGGCGATGCATTCGCAGGTCGAAAGGGGCGCAATTCTAGAGGAAAAACCATCGCGCGGCAAATTTCGGCACGGCGCACACAGCGGCAGCCGCGTCGAACCGGGATAATTGCACCATGCCAAGTCCCAAGCACCGCATCGTGGTCGGCCTCTCCGGCGGGGTCGATTCCGCGGTGAGCGCGTACCTGCTCAAGCAGCAGGGCCACGAAGTGGTCGGCATTTTCATGAAGAATTGGGAAGACGACGACGGCGACGAATATTGTTCCAGCCGCCAGGACTTTCTCGACGCCGCCGCCGTGGCCGACGTGCTCGGCATGGAAATCGAGCATGTGAATTTCGCGGCCGAATACAAGGACCGTGTATTCGCGTCGTTCCTGCGCGAATACCAGGCAGGGCGCACACCCAACCCCGACGTGCTGTGCAACGCGGAAATCAAGTTCAAGGCCTTTCTGGACCATGCGGTGCACCGCGGTGCGGAGAAAATCGCCACCGGACATTACGCCCGGGTGCGCTGGTGGCCGGCGCACGCGAGTGAGCCAGATGGGCGGTACGCGACATCACACGCCGCCGCGTACGAAGAGGCACGCGTGGTCGGCCACTACCAACTGCTGAAAGGTATCGACTCCGCCAAGGATCAAAGCTACTTCCTGCACCGGCTTACGCAAGTGCAACTGGCGAAAACGCTGTTCCCGGTGGGCGAACTTCAAAAGACTGAAGTTCGCCGCATCGCGGCCGAAATTGGCCTGCCGAACGCGAAGAAGAAAGACTCTACCGGCATCTGCTTCATCGGCGAGCGCCCGTTCCGCGAATTTCTCGGCCACTATCTGCAAACGCGCCCCGGCCCGATCAAGGACGAGCGCGGGCGCGCCATCGGCCGGCACGTGGGCCTGTCGTTCTACACATTGGGTCAGCGCCAGGGTCTCGGCATCGGCGGCATCCGGGAAAAAGACAGCGCGCACGGCGGCGGCGATCACGCGCCGTGGTACGTGGCGCGCAAGGACATGACCAGCAACACGCTGACCGCGGTCCAGGGGCACGACCATCCGTGGCTGCTTTCACGCGAACTCACGTTCGACGATGCCGCCTGGGTTGCCGGCCACGCACCGGTTGCTGGGACCTACAGCGCCAAGACGCGCTATCGCCAGCAGGACGCGCGCTGCGTCCTGACCCAGGGTCGAAAAACCGGCGCTTGGACACTGCGGTTCGACCCGCCGCAATGGGCGGTCACGCCGGGCCAAAGCGCGGTGCTGTATGACGGCGACGTGTGCTTGGGCGGCGGCGTGATCGCGAGCGCGTCCCCGGACGAAAGCCAAGCAACGCCGGCTCCCGAGACGAGCGCGGCCGCGATTTCTTGAATTCGATGCGGTGCAGTCGCGCCGCCGAGGCGAGCGTCGTTGCCGAAACGTGTGGCAAAGGGTCAGGCGGCGCAGAGCGACACGGCCGGCGCCCTGACCATCATCGGAACGCGGTGGCCAACGCCGAGCCGATGTGCGCGATCGCGTGGTTACGCGCGGCCATGGACGCATCGGTCTGCGTGATGTAGATCGCGATCACGACGGGAGGCCGTTCGGATGGCCATGCCACGGCAATGATGGCTCTCGATCCGTGGCCGCCCGCGCCGGATTTGTCCGCCACGCGCCAATCCTTCGGCAAACCCGAGCGCAACAGCGCATCGGCCACGCGGTCATTGAGCATCCATTGCCGGAGTTCAGCGCGCGCCGGCCGCGAAAGCGCGTCGCCGAGCAACAGGGACTGAAGACTCTCGGCCGCTGCAAGCGGCGTGGTCGTGTCGCGCACATCCCCTGGCGTGGCTTGGTTGAGTTCGGGTTCCAGCCGATCCAGTCGAGTCGTTCCGTCACCGATGGCGCGCAGGAATGCCGTGACGGCAGTCGGTCCGCCGATGGCTCCCGCCACCAGATTGGCCGCTGTGTTGTCGCTGAAGCTGACGGCGGCCCGGCACAGTTGGCGCAAGCTCATCGTGCCGCCCGCAGGCACTTTCGCGGTGACAGGGGAATACGCCACCAGCGTGGTCGTGTCGATCGGGATGCCTGCATCCATGTCCGCCTCGTGCCGATCCGCGCGCGCCAGTGCCGCAGCGCACGAGAACACCTTGTGCGTACTGTTCAACGGAAACCGTTCGCCGCCGCGGCGTTGCCAGACCGTTCCGGACGCCGTGTCGATCAGGGCAACGCCGATCCGGGCCCGCAACGCCAACTCCGCTTGAGTCACTGCGCCATCGAGCGCGCCGATCTCGATGGCCTTTGCGGGCACGCCGACGATGAGAGTCGCCGCAAGCACTGCGATCCGCATCGCCACGCCAAGTACGCGAGGCACACGACACAAATCAGGTCGCAGCATGAGCCATGCCCTTGCCACGCCCAATCTGCGCTCAAGCTCGAATCAGCAAAAAAGAGATGTTTTATGAATCAAAAGGGAATGTCGTCGTCCATGTCACCGAACTCGGACGCCGCCGGCGCGGCACTTGCCGCAGCGGCACGCACTGGCGCGCGCGGCGCGGGGGCGCCGCCATCATCGGCACCGTAAGCGCCGTCCTCGCCTGCAGGCTCTCCCATCCCTTGGCGACCGCCCAGCATCTGCATCTGGTCGACGCGGATTTCGGTGCTGTAGCGGTCCTGGCCCGATTGGTCCTGCCACTTGCGCGTGCGGATGCTGCCTTCGACGAAGACTTGGCTGCCCTTGCGCAGGTATTGCGCTGCGATTTCAGCCAAACGGCCGCCAAACACCAGCCGGTGCCACTCGGTCTCCGAGCGGGGCTCGCCGGTTTGCTTGTCTTTCCATTTGCGCGTGGTGGCCAGACTGGCGTTGGTGACTTGTCCGCCGCTGGGGAAGGTGCGCATTTCGGGGTCTTTCCCCAAATTGCCGATCAGGATGACTTTGTTGACAGAGGCGGCCATGTTCATTGCTCCGTTCGATGAGACGTCGACGTCGATGCTTCATTGTGCCGTAACGCTGCCGTCTTTCGGCTCGACGACGGCGCGGTCGGAAGATGCCGGCACCGGCTGTGCCCAGCCGATCACGAGCCACAGCGCGGCCAGCACAGTGGTAGCGCCGAACACACCGGCTGCGCCCGCTTCCTTGAAAGCCCAACCACCCAGCGCGCCGCCGACGAACAGGCCGATGGACTGCATGGTGTTGTAGACACCCAGTGCGGCACCACGCGAGTGCGCGGGCGCCAGTTGGGACACCAGGCTTGGCTGGCTCGCTTCCAAGATGTTGAACGCGACGAAAAAGAACGCCAGGATGACACCCACGGTCCAGACGCCGGGGGCGCGCGGCGCGGCCAGCAGGAAAGCCAGTTGCACCAGGGCCAGCAGCGCGATCGCGCCGCGCCAGACCGCAAGCAAATGGCCGTGCCGCTCGGCCGAGAACAGGCCGCCCAGCAGCACGAACGACGCCAGCACCGCCGGCAAATACACGTGCCACTGCGCCGGTTGCGGCATCCCGGCCGCGAGCAACAAGCCGGGGACCACGACCCACATCGACATTTGCACGCTGTGCAGCACGAGCACGCCCAAGTGCAGGCGCCAGAGCGCCGGATGGCGCCAGACCTCGGCGATGCGGCCGCGCGGCACGTCGGCGTGCCGCGCGGGCTCGGGTGGCGTCCAGAGCAACACGGCGGCGATGCCGCCCACGGCCAGCAGCGCGGTCAGCACGAACAGCCCGGACAAGCCGATCCAGCCGGCCAGCGGCGGCGCGATCATGAGCGACAGCGCGAACGTGAAGCCAATGCTCACGCCGACCAGCGCCATGCCTTTGGTACGCACTTGGTCGCGCGTGAGATCGGCCAGCAGCGCCGTGACCGCTGCCGATACCGCGCCTGCGCCTTGAATGGCGCGCCCGGCGATCAACCCGTGGACGCTGCTCGCGGATGCGGCGATCACGCTGCCCACGGCAAACACGATCAGCCCGAGCACGATCACCTTCTTGCGCCCGATGCGGTCGGACGCCAGGCCGAGCGGCGCCTGCAAAACGGCTTGCGTCAGGCCGTAAATACCCATCGCCAGACCGATCAGCGCCGGGTTGCTGCCGCCGCGGTAGTGGTGGGCTTCGAGCATGAACACCGGCAGCACCAGGAAAAGGCCCAGCATGCGCAGCGCGAACACCGCCGCCATGGACAGGCTGGCCCGGCGCTCGTCGGCGGTCATGCGGTGGGTGGGACGTGTCTTGGAGGAAGGATGGGACATCGGTTCAAGGCAGGAAAGGGAAGCCGGGAAGACCGGCTTGGTCGCATTTTCTGCTTTCATGCGTCCTTGGTAAATTGCCGGTCCATGAAATTCAACCTTCACGTCTTGGCGACGGCACTGACCATGGTTGCCGGCGTCCCGTCGCTCTCCGCCTGCGCCAGCGCTGCGAACGGCACCGATGGCGCCGCGCGGGCGGCGGCGCGCGAGCTGCACGCCTTCCCGGCCACAATGGACGGCTACCAGCGTTACGTCATTGGATTGCCCGCCGAAGCGCATGGAGACGAGCGCAAGCTGGAGTTGATCGGCGGCAAGGAAATGACCGTCGACTGCAACGCCCGCGGCATGGACGGACAGTTCGAGGCGCGCGACGTCAAGGGCTGGGGCTACACCTACTGGGTACTGCAAAGCCGCGGCAACGTGCTGAGCACGATGATGGCCTGCCCGCCTGGCAGCAGCCACCCGGGCTTCGTGCAGGCGCCACCCCTGCTGGTGCGCTACAACAGCAAACTGCCGGTGGTCGTGTTCGTGCCCGACGGCATGGTGCTGCGCTACCGCATCTGGCGTGCGGGTACGACGAAAAAAGCATCGGCGCAGTGATAGCGGCGCCGCTTTCGGCGCCAACGTTCGATGATTACGCAGCCGTCATGGGCCGCGCCGGCCGGAGACGGACGGCGCGCAATAAACTGCGCCGGATGTCGCCACTGGCGCATCCAGTCAGCGTTCAACCGCGCTGCGCCGGCTTCGGATAAATCCAACCCGGGAATACGCTGCGGTCGAACGGCTTCCAGCTCTCTTCGGGCTGCGCCAGGCGGTCGGCCACCGCGTACATCACCGCCGGATGGACGCCGAGGCCCAGATGGCTCGCAATGACTTCGATGTTCTCGGAGTGCGGCCCCACTTTTTCGATGCTGGTCTGCCACGCCACCACGCCGTCGGTGCGGCTGTAAATGGATGTGGTCGGCATCGTCGGCGTGGGCAGGACGCTTTGCCACGACGGGTCGCTGTCGTCGGATTTGCGGCCACTCACCACCTCATAGAGCCGCCACGCGTTGGTGGCGTGGCCGCTGCCGACGAAAGGACTGCCGAGCGTGATGATCGAGCGGATTTCGTCGGCATGCGCCGCCGCCAGTTGGCGCGCGTAAATGCCGCCCAGGCTCCAGCCCACGATGCTGACCTTGCGGCCGCTGTCATCGGCCAGCTTCTTCAGCCGATCCGCCATGCCCTGCTCGACGCCCGGTCGCGGCCCCAGATTGCGCCCCTGGCCCCAGCCATGCACGTCGTAGCCGCGATAGCGCAGATAGCGTCGCAACAGGCCGGTGGAATCATCCGCCGCCACCAGCCCCGGCAAGACCAACACCGAATGCCCGTCGCCCTTCGGCACCAGGCGCAGCAGCGGCCAAAGCGACACCGCCAGCATGGCCTCGCCCAGCGCGCGGCCGCCTTCGCCAAACAGCAGCAGTTTGGAAGGCGGGGGGATGGGTCGGTTGTAAGTCACTGCGGTCATTCTCTTCATCCTTTCGCGGCGTGGACCAGTCGCTTCAGTCAGCGGCGGCTTGGGCGCGCAGCGCCGGCCCACGCCTTATTTCTTGGGCTGCATCAAACCTTGCAAGTGGGCCATGTTTTCCTGCATGCGGTCTTGCACGACTTTCCAGGCGCGCTTGCGTGCTTGCGCTTCCAGGTCAACCAGTTCGCGAAAATCGTCCACCGCCTTCTGCACGTCTTCACGCGCCGCTTCGGTGCGTTTGGCCATGGCACTCGGATTGGCGGCGCTGGCCAGGTTCTGCTGCCATTTGCCCAGCGCGTCCTTGAACATTTCGTTGCGGCGCTCGAACAGCGTCTTGTAGCCCTCGAAGGCTTCGCGGTTGGCCTCGGCCAGCGCCTCCAGATCCTTGCGTTGCCATTCGACCAGCGCGCTCATGTCCACGCCGGGCAGCTTGAACTGCTCCATCATTTTCGAGACGTTTTCGAAGCCCGGCATCTTGAACGCGGAAAAGCCGCCCGTTCCGGCCGAGGATTTGGATTTGGACGAGGTCGCCATAACGTCTCCCTGATCAGATGAAGGTTGCAAAGGTCGCACAACAAACACGTTCAACGCCAGCCCGCAGCACATCGCGGCCGTGGCTGCGCATCAGTATGCCGATGCGTCGGGCTTTGCACAAGCGCCGCACCGAGGCTGAAACGGGCCGCCGCACGGGCATCGGCCAGGAGCCTGCGGCCCTGCGCCGAGGGCACTCGACCCGGCCAGATTCGGCGGGCACGGGCGTGATGCTTTTGCGGCCGCCGCGGTGCGCACAACCCGCGCCTTGACTTGCTGGCGCGCCGGTCATCGGCTCGCCACTTTGGGCCCTCGGTTTGCCCGTGACGTTATTGGCCGTCGCCACTGCGCGTGACCCGGCCGGCTGAGTGGCTGCCTTTTTCGTTGCTTGCGGAGTGCCGGCCGGCCGTTTCGACACTGTCGCGCTGCACCTTCTTGCCAGCCCGGCGTGACCGGGCACAACGGACGGCGTCGCCGCCATCCCCGACAGCTTGCAGATGTTTTCGAGCGCATTCTTGAGGTCCCCCGCCGGCTCGTACGACTCATCACGAGAGGCGCGCGCTGGCACGCCGTGGTACCCCACTCCAGCGAACCGGCGGCGCTGTCGACCGGTCGGGCGGTTGGGGCGCCGGCATCCCCACCCAATCCGACAGAGCCCACGCAATCACCCGGCATGGCTGCATTCGTGCTCAACCGCAACGGTTGCCTGTCCCGCATGACCGGCAGCGAGCGGCGCCTCTCCGAACGGCTGGAGCACAAACTCGAAGACGATCACCCGAGCCGATACGACGTCGCCATCGGCTGCAGCAGCGCCATTCGGACCGCTTCGTGCTGCAGCCGCGCGGCGGTCCTGGCGAGCTGATTCGTCCGTTGCGGCCGGCCGCGAACTCAGACGTCCCCAGTCGGGGCGCGGGTGCGTCCGGCCAACGCCGCGCCACCACCCGCAAGATAATGCTTGGTTTGCCGTGATGTGTGCCCTGCTGCATGAACGACCGCGCGTTCCTCCCCCAACCGACCCCCGTCGAACACGACCGAGCGCTTGATGCGCTGACGGGCTTGCGGGCGATCCGCATCCGCGGCGCACGCACGCACAACCTGAAAAACATCGACCTCGACATCCCGAAAAACAAGCTGGTCGTGATCACCGGTCTGTCGGGCTCGGGCAAGTCGTCGCTGGCGTTCGACACGCTTTACGCCGAAGGCCAGCGGCGCTACGTCGAAAGCCTGAGCACCTACGCGCGCCAGTTCCTGCAGGTGATGGACAAGCCCGACGTGGACCTGATCGAAGGCCTGTCGCCCGCCATCGCCATCCAGCAGAAAGCCACCAGCCACAACCCGCGCTCGACCGTGGGCACCGTGACGGAAATTCACGATTACCTGCGCGTGCTGTTTGCCCGCGCCGGCACGCCGTATTGCCCCGAGCACGACCTGCCGCTGGCGATGCAAAGCGTGAGCCAGATGGTGGACAGCGTGCAGGCGCTGCCGGAGGGCACCCGACTCATGCTCCTAGCGCCCGTGGCACGCGGCAGGAAGGGCGAATTCAGCGAGCTGTTCGCGCACATGCAGCGCTTGGGCTACGTGCGCTTTCGCGTCGATGGCGCGGTAATCGAAGCAACCGGTCTGCCGGTGCTGGAAAAGAACGAAGCGCACGACGTGGACGTGGTGATCGACCGCCTGAAAGTGCGCGCGGACGTTTCTGCGCGCCTGGGCGACAGCCTGGAAGCCGCGCTGCGCGTGGCCGGCGGCCGCGCCATCGCACTGGAAATGGAAAGCGGCGCGGAGCACTTGTTCAACAGCAAGTTCGCCTGCCCGGTGTGCGACTACACGCTGCCCGAACTGGAGCCGCGCCTGTTCTCCTTCAACTCTCCCATCGGCGCCTGCCCGGTGTGCGACGGCCTGGGCGTGGAAGAATTCTTCGATCCGGTGCGCATCGTGGCATTTCCCGAACTGAGCCTGGCGGCCGGCGCCATTCCGGGCTGGGACCGGCGCAACAAGAATTACTTCGCGCTCATCAGCGGGCTCGCGGCGCATTACCGCTTCGACGTCAACACGCCTTACGAACGACTGCCCGCGCCTGTCCAACAGGTGATCCTGCACGGCTCCGGCGCGGAAAAAATCGATTTCAGCTACGGCAGCGAAGGCGGCCCCAGCGTGCACGGCGCCCATCCGTTCGAAGGCATCGTCGCCAACATGGAGCGGCGCTGGCGTGCGACCGACCTGCCGGTGGTGCGCGAAGGCCTCGCGCGCCTGCGCAGCGAGCGCCCCTGCCAAGCGTGCCACGGCACGCGCCTGCGGCGCGAAGCGCGTTACGTGTTCCTGGGTGAAGGCCCCGGGCGCCGAGCGATTTACCAGATCAGCCACTTGACGTTGGGCGACGCGCTCGCCTACTTCAAGACGCTGCGCCTGGCCGGCGCCAAGGCCGAAATCGCCGGCCAAGTGGCGCACGAAATCGGCAACCGCCTGCAGTTCCTGAACGACGTCGGCCTGCCCTATCTGAGCCTGGAACGCGGCGCCGAAACGCTCTCGGGCGGCGAAGCGCAGCGCATTCGCCTGGCGTCGCAAATCGGCAGCGGCCTCACCGGCGTGATGTACGTGCTGGACGAGCCCAGCATCGGCCTGCACCAGCGCGACAACGACCGGCTGATCGCCACGCTGCGGCACCTGCGCGACCTGGGCAACAGCGTGCTGGTGGTGGAGCACGACGAAGACACCATGCGCGCGGCTGACTGGATCGTCGACCTGGGACCGGGCGCCGGCGTGCACGGCGGCCGCGTGATGGCGCAAGGAACGTTCGCGCAAATCACCGCGGCGCGCGCTTCGGTCACCGGCCAGTTCCTGCGCGGCCAGCGCCGTATCGACGTGCCGCAGAAACGCATCCCTTTCCGCCGCGCTTCGAACGGAACAGGGCCTGGCGCCACACCGACGGGCGTCCTGCGCATCGTCGACGCGCACGGCCACAACCTGCAACACATCACCGTCGATTTTCCCGTTGGCCTGTTCGCTTGCGTGACGGGCGTTTCCGGATCGGGCAAAAGCACGCTGGTGAACGACACGCTGTACGCCACGGCCGCGGCCAAACTGAACCGCGCGCAGACCGAACCCGAAGCGTGCGCCGAACTGCTCGGGCTGGAACGGCTCGACAAGGTGATTGCGGTCGACCAGTCGCCTATCGGCCGCACGCCGCGCAGCAACCCGGCCACCTACACCGGGCTGTTCACGCCGATCCGCGAACTGATGGCGCAGACCACGCTGGCGCAGGAACGCGGCTACGGGCCGGGGCGCTTTTCCTTCAACGTGCCGCAGTCGAACGGCGGCGGCCGCTGCGAAGCCTGCCAGGGCGACGGCGTGGTCAAGGTGGAAATGCACTTCCTCTCCGACGTGTACGTGCCCTGCGACGTGTGCCACGGCGCGCGCTACAACCGCGAAACGCTGGAAGTGCAGTGGAAAGGTCGCAACATCGCGCAAATCCTGGCGATGACGGTGGAAGAAGCGCACGCGGTCTTCAAGGACGTGCCGAGCATCGCGCACAAGCTGCAGACGCTGCTGGACGTGGGCCTGTCGTACGTCACGCTCGGGCAAAGCGCCACCACGCTTTCGGGCGGTGAAGCGCAGCGCGTGAAGCTGGCGCACGAACTGAGCAAACGCGACACGGGCCGCACGCTCTACATCCTGGACGAGCCCACCACCGGGCTGCACTTTGCCGACATCGAACTGCTCTTGAAAGTGCTGCTGCAACTGCGCGACGCCGGCAACACCATCATCGTGATCGAACACAACATGGACGTGATCAAGACCGCCGACTGGATCATCGACCTGGGGCCCGAAGGCGGCGCGGGCGGCGGGCAGGTGGTGGCGCTGGGTACGCCGGAAGACGTGGCCCACAATCCCGAGAGTCACACGGGCCGCTACCTGCGCAATCATTTGCGCTGATCATTCGGCGGCGTGAAACCCTCGGAACGTTCAACGATGACGGCCTCTTCAAAACTGATCCTCCTCGGCACCGCCGGCGGCCCCTGGCCCAAGCTGAATCGCTCGGCGCCCGCCAACGCGGTGGTGGTGGGCGACGACATCTACGTGGTCGATTGCGGCAACGGCGTGGCGCGGCAGATGGTCAAGGCCGGGCTGGACCTGGCACGCATCCGCAACGTCTTCATCACGCACCACCATTCCGACCACAATGCCGACTACGGCGCGCTGCTGCTGCTGGCGTGGCAAAGCAACCTGAGCCGGCGCGTGGAAGCGTTCGGTCCGCCGCCGCTGGCGCACATGACCGAAGTGTTCCAGGACTTGTACCGCTACGACATCGAAATCCGCCAGGCCGACGAAGGCCGCGCGCCGCTCGCGCCGCTGATCGCCGCGCACGAAACCAGTGAAGGCGGCGTGATCCTGCAGGACGAGAACGTGACCGTGACCGCCGCGCTGGTGCCGCATCCGCCGGTGTTTCCGGCGTTCGCTTTCCGCTTCGATTGCCCGGACCGCGCCATCGTGTTCTCGGGCGACACGGCGCCCTCGGACAGCCTGATCGAGTTGGCGCGCGGCGCGGACATCCTGGTGCACGAGGTCATGAACCTGAAGGCCATCGACCAGACCGTGCACGACACGCCCACCGCCAGCCGCTTGCGCAAGCACCTGGAGCAATCGCATACGCCGATGGAAGAAGTCGGCCGGATCGCCACGGCGGCGGGCGTGAAGACGCTGGTGCTCAACCACTTCGTTCCCGGCCGCCCGGCGCAGCCGGATCACGTTTGGTACAACGCCATCAAGCCCCATTTCGGCGGGCAAGTGATCGTGGGCGACGACCTGATGGTGTTGTAGTTCGGCGCGCCGGCAGCCACGGAAAAGGCGCGCCGATCAAAGGTTTGGCCGCACATGCGCGCCGTATACTGACCGCATCAAAATCATCCGCACGCCGCGGGGAGACAAGCCATGCACGCAGTTCGCAAAGCCGCCCTTTTCCTGTCGCTCGTCGCGGCGATGTGGTCCGTACTGCCCGGCGCGGCTAACGCAGCAGAACCGATCAAGGCCGGCAGCATCACCAGCAGCCCGCCATTCATTTCCTACGAGTCCGACGGCAAGACGCTGCACGGCATCATCGTGGACCTGGCGGCCGCGATGAGCAAGCACATGGGACGCGAGATCGTGTTCGAGCAAATGCCCTTCAGCGGGCTGCTGCCGGCACTGCAGGCAGGGCGCATCGACGCCATTTTTTCCATCATGAACGACACGCCGGCGCGCCAGAAGCTGGTTGATTTCGTTGATTTCTTCAACATGGGCAGCACCCTGCTCATCCGTGCCGGCAATCCCGATCACGTGGTGGGCATGGACGCTTCCTTCTGCGGCAAGACGGTGGCCACGGTGCGCGGCTCGCTGCAGATCGCGATTGCCGAAAAGGCCAGCGCGCAATGCACGTCGGCCGGCAAGCAGGCCATCAAGATCAACCAGTACGCCACGCCCGCCGAAGGCCGGCTGCAGGTGCAGACCGGCAATGCGGCCGGTTTTTTCGGCAATACGCCGATCCTGGCCTACAT
>SCQQ01000098.1 GCA_004299095.1 Burkholderiaceae bacterium
CTCATGTAGCCACGAACATGGGGTTTTGGCATTGCCGGTGGCATGAGTTGTGGCACGACGGTCGCACTTGAATCAACCTGATCTCAGGCAGCTGTGATGTCGAGACTACGAGTGGACTGGTTCGTATCTAGGCGGTTGTCGCCTACCTGCGCTTCAAGCGCCACCTGAGCTCCTCGAGGACCGCTTCTTGGTATTTTGCTCGCGTCCTGGTTGGCCGGGCGGGCTATAGGCTGCTACCCGGCGGCGCCTTTTCTTCTTCAATTGCCGTAGGTCCGTTCGCGGTCCGTCGAGCCGTCGCGACCAGTATGGGCTACCGGGTAGCCACTTTCCCCGGGTGTTCCGCGCGGAGCCGGAACGCGCTCTCGCGTACTCCCTCGGGCGTTGGCCTGGCGTCGAACCAGGCAAAGGCGCCGCTCTTTTTCATCGCGCCTACTTGCATGCGGCCGTCGCTCACCGCGACGCTTTGTGCGTGGAAGCCCACAGGAAGCTGCACGGCCGCCAGTTGTCGCAGCAACGACATCGCGCTGTCGCTTGCGTTGGCGCATTTCGACGAGCTCGCGTTGCGCCTTCCTGACCAATGTTTCACGTTGCCGCCGGTCCAGCGTCGAGTCGTTCAAGATCCGGATCATCTTGCGCGCAATGGCGCGCTCGGCAGGCTCCGACGAACGCGATTCGGCGAAGGGGGTGTTTGACATAGCTACGCCTTTGTGTCGACGTCAAGACATACCGCGACGGCGGTTGAGCGGAACAAGGCTCCGCTCGAACCGCGGTGCATCCATCGCACACTGTAGCGTGAGCAGCGTCAGGTGCGCAAACTGACCCGTCCTAAATGATGTTGACACCAGGACGCTAGAACAAAGCCGGAAGCTATCCGGTCAATGACGCCCGATGCACCGCATCGGGCGTTTGCATTTTGAGCGAAGAATGCAGCCGCTTCTGATAGCAGTCGTAGCCATCCGTCATTGAGCAGGTGATGCCATGGCGCGGGTGCAGGGCCTGGTAGTAGGTGGAGCAATACTGGATGCCCCTGTCCGAGTGATGGATCAGACGTTGATGCGTGCGGCGCCCGCGCAGCGCCATCTTCATGGCCTGCGCCACTTCTTCGGTCTGCAGGCTCGCGTGCACATGCCAGCCCACGATCTTGCGCGAGTACGCATCCGTGACCAAGCTCAGGTAGACGAATTTGCCGTCAGTGGGCAGGTAGGTGATGTCGGCCACCCACACCTGCTCGCACCCTGTGGCCTGCACCTGATGCTGCCCCTCCTTGAGCAGGTTGGGGTGGCGCCTGAAGCGGTGATGGCTGTCGGTGGTCTTGTGGTACGCCCGGCGGTTGGGGACGAGCAGCCCTGCATTGCGTAGCACGTCGAACACGGCGTCACGCCCCATCTTGATGCCCGCATCTTGCAGCGATTTGCGCAGCATGCAGTGCAGCTTGCGCGTGCCCACGCGGGGCTGGCGCATACGCTCGGCCTGCGCCAGTCGCACCACCTCCCGCGCCTGCTCGCTGCGCCGAGCCTGACGGACCCGGTGCTGGTAATACGCCTGGCGGCTGTGCCCCATGTATTGGCAAGCCCTGCCCACGCTCAACCCTGGCACGAGCGCCTGTTCGAGGGCTTGCCCAAAGGCTTTTTTACGACACGCACGCCATAGTCCTTCTTGAGGACATCGAGCACCGCTTCAAACAACTTCGCTTTCTCTTGCGCCTGTGCCAGTTGTACCTGCAGCGCCTTGATTTGCTGCTCGGGCGTGGGCGGCAGGGGAGTTTTGTTGATGGGCATGGCCGCCGATGATGCCGCACGCCCCCAACCTTGGCGCCCATGCTTGCGCAGCCACACCAGAACCGTCGGGCGGCCCTGGATGCCGTACTTGGCCTGGGCCTGCTTGTACGTCAGCTCGCCTTTTTCTACTTGCTCCACCACTGACCGCTTAAAAGCAAGCGTGTAGTCGCGCTGTGTGCGCTTGATCCTCGATTCCATGAGACTTTCCTTCCCTGTCAAGGAAAGGTGTCAACCGGGAGCAAGACGGGTCATGAAACAAGTCAATCAAGCTCGTTGACATCGAGCCCGATCCAGTCGCGCCCCACGCGGGCGTGTGAGTGGTGGCACGACCATTGCGCTTATTGATTCGGCAATCAACCAGTTTTTGACGTCCGTCTTCACGGGGCAGATCACATCTCATCGAGCCGGTTCATGGAAACGGCAGCGGAGTACCCGAGATTGGCCGTCTGGCAACGGTCTGCGGCGCCTTCTTCCAGGGTGAAGACATGGCTCGCCGCCGGCCCGGCCACGGTTTGCAGGAAGTGCGCGTGCTGCGCCAGTGGTTTCTTGCCCTCGTCGCTGCCCACCATCGCCGGTACCAGGCAGTGGATGCCGCGCGGCGCTTTATCCCTCACCCGGTAGTCACGCAGGCACGTAGATGGCGCGGAAACTGGGGCGCTCAATGTGCAACATGCGTTTGCGCGACATTTCGCGCGTCCGCGCGGGCATGACGTTCTGCGGAATGTGGCCGATGTCCTGCGGCCGGATGTCGTCCTCGGGCGGCATCTGCGCCGGATCAAAGTCCGCGGAGGACACCATGTACGCATGCAAGTCGATGATGGGCGAATGGGTGATCAGCGCGGTGATGCGTGGGGCGCGCGCCGCTAGGCACGTGGCGAAATAGCCGCCGTGGCCGATTCCCATCAACGCTACCGCGAGCCGGTCTCGGGGCGCGCCAGCACGTGATCCGGCACGCCTCAGCCGCGCGCGCGCATTCGGAGACCATCTCAATGGGTGCGCAGCGTTCGGGCAGGACGCGGTCCACGCTCGCCGTCCGTGGTTGCGAACGCACGGGGTCCGACTGCAGAATGGGTCATTTTCATGGAGATGAAGTCGATGGACATGGTCTGCAATGTCGCTGAAGTTCGCGCCCGCGTCGCAGCCTGGCGGCGCGCCGGCAAAACCGTGGCGCTGGTCCCCACGATGGGCAATCTGCACGCCGGCCACATGAGTCTGGTGCGGGCGGCGCAGCGCGAGGCCGACGTGACGGTGGTGTCGATTTTCGTGAACCCGACCCAGTTCGCACCGAGCGAGGATTTCGACGCTTATCCGCGCACGCTGGAGGCTGATGCGGCGCTGCTGCGCGCGAATGCGGCCGACTTGCTGTTCGCGCCTTCAGTGGACGAGATGTACCCACTTGGGCCCAATACGACCTGGGTCGAGGTGGAGCAACTGGGCCGCTACCTGTGCGGCGCCAATCGTCCGACCCACTTTCGCGGCGTGACCACGGTGGTGAGCAAGCTGTTTCTGATCGTCGCGCCCGACGTGGCGGTGTTCGGCGAGAAGGACTTCCAGCAGCTGACCATCTTGCGGCGCATGACCGCCGAGCTGCGGTTTCCCATCCGGATCGTGGGCGTGCCGACCTGGCGCGAAGCCGACGGGTTGGCGTTCAGCTCACGTAACGGCTACTTGACTGAAGCGGAGCGCGAGCGTGCGCCCTTGATTCAGCAGCAGTTGCAGCAGTTGAAGCGCGCCATCGCGGATGGTGAGCGCGATTACCGTGCGCTCGAAGACGTAATGAGTGCAGCGCTGGCAGCGCAGGGCTTCAAGGTCGATTACGTGAGCGTCGCCGATGCGGAGACGCTGGCGCCCGCGACGTCGGAAGATCGAAAACTGGTGATCGCCGCGGCGGCTTATCTGGGCAAGCCACGGCTGATCGACAACGTGACGCTGGATTTGACCTGACCGCCCCAAGTCCCTTGATTCGGCGCGCAGCGCGTCGGGCTCCGGATTGCTCGGGCGCGATCAGCGGTCTTCCCACCGCGGCGTGCGCTTCTGCACGAACGCGTCAATGCCCTCGCCGGCGTCGTATGTCATCATGCTGCAGGCCATGAATTCACTCGCCTGTTCGTACGCGCCCGACAGCCCGGCTTCGAGCTGCTTGTAGAACAGCGCCTTGCCGGCCGACAGCGCAGCGGCCGATTTGTTGGTGATGCTGGCGATGAGTTTGGCGAGTTCGGCGTCGAGCTGGTCGGCGGGCACGACGCGATTCACGAGCCCGCGCGCGAGCGCCGTCGGCGCATCGATGAATTCACCGGTGAGCAGCATTTCCATCGCCTGCTTGCGCAGCATGTTGCGGCTGAGCGCGACCGAAGGCGTGCCGCAGAAGAGTCCCACGGTGATGCCGGATACCGCGAAGCGTGACGTACTGGACGCCACCGCCAGATCGCACGCCGCTACCAACTGGCAGCCGGCTGCAGTGGCGATGCCGTTCACCTTGGCGATCACCGGTTGCGGCAAGTGCACCAGTGCCATCATCAGGGTGCTGCAGCGGTCGAACAGGTCTTTCTGGAACGCTTTGTCGGTGTGCGAGCGCATTTCCTTCAGGTCGTGGCCGGCGCAGAACGCTTTGCCGTTGCCGGCGATCACCACCACGCGCACGCTCTTGTCTTTTGCGATGCCGTCGAGTTCGGCCTGCAGCCGCGCCAGCATGGCTTTGGAAAGCACGTTGTATTGCGTCGGCAGGTTGAGCGTGAGCGTGGCGACGCCGCTCGCGTCGGTGCGCAAAAGAATGTCGGTGTCGGTGGGTGTGGAAACTCGAGCGTCCATGGTGTCTCCTGTCGGCGTGGTGGCCACGCCTGCGTGATCTGTGATCGGTTCAGTATAGCCAGCGTGAATGGCCTCGGCAGGCGCCATGGCCCGCACGCGCATGGCGCCCGGGAGCCATAAAAAAAGGCCAGCACCCGTGCGCTGGCCTTTGCGGCTTGGCGTGCCCGGTCAGATCACGTAAAGATCCACGTATTCGCTCACCGGCAGGGCCTCCAGCCTGGATTGATCCAGCGACACGTCGAGGATGGCCTGCTGCTGCTTTTCCGGGAAGCGGCGCGCCAGGTTGCGCTTGAATTTCTCTTCCAGCAGCGGGATGCCTTCTTTCCGCCGGCGCTTGTGGCCGATGGGGTATTCGACCAGCACTTCCTTCAGCTTCGTGCCGTCCTTGAATTCGACCGTCAGGCCCGAGGCGATCGAGCGCTTCTTCGGGTCGTGGTAGTCCTTGGTGAACTGCTTGTCTTCCACGCAATTCATCCTGGCGCGCAGCGCGTCGATGCGTGGATCGGCGGCCACGTCGTTCTCATAGTCGGTTGCCACCAGCCGGCCGTACAGCAGCGGAATCGCGATCATGTACTGTACGCAGTGGTCGCGATCCGCCGGGTTGTAGAGCGGCCCCTTCTTGTCGATGATGCGGATGCACGCTTCGTGCGTGCGGATGGTGATGTGCTTGATGTCGTCGGTGCTCTTGCCGGCTTTCTTCAACTGCGCGTGGATCGTCATCGCCGCTTCCACCGCGGTCTGGCTGTGGAATTCGGCCGGGAAGCTGATCTTGAAGAGCACGTTTTCCATCACGTAGCTGCCGTACGGGCGCTCGAACGCGAACGGTTTGCCGCCAAAGCTCACGTCGTAGAAGCCCCAGGTCTTGGCGGTGAGCGCCGAGGGGTAGCCCATTTCGCCCGTCTTGGCCATGAGCGCCAGGCGCACCGCGCGGCTGGTGGCGTCGCCCGCGGCCCAGCTTTTGCGGCTGCCGGTGTTGGGCGCGTGGCGGTAGGTGCGCAGCGATTGCCCATCGACCCAGGCGAGCGACACGGCGTTGATGATTTCGTCGCGCGTCAGGCCCAGCATTTCGGCCACCACGGCGGTCGACGCCACCTTCACCAGCAATACGTGATCCAGGCCCACCTTGTTGAACGAATTCTGCAGCGCGATGCAGCCCTGGATTTCGTGCGCCTTGATCATGCCGGTGAGCACCGCCTTCATCGTGAGCGGTTTCTTGCCGGCAGCGACGGCGCCTCGGCTCAGCCAGTCGGCCATGGCGAGGATGCCGCCCAGGTTGTCCGAGGGGTGGCCCCACTCGGCTGCCAGCCAGGTGTCGTTGAAGTCCAGCCAGCGGATCATGCAGCCGATGTTGAACGCGGCCTGCACCGGATCGAGCTGGAACTGCGTGCCGGGCACCTTGGCGCCGTTCGGCACCACCGTGCCCGGCACGATCGGCCCCATCAGCTTGGTGCACGCCGGGAACGTCAGCGCCTCCAGCCCGCAGCCGAGCGTGTCGATCAGGCAGTTGCGCGCGGTTTCATACGCGAGCTTGCTGGTGATCTTGTATTTCGTGACGTAGTCGACGATGTCGGTGATGACCCGGTCGGGCTTGGGGCGAACGTTGCTGATGGGGGCGCTCATGTTCGGATCTCCTTTTTGAAAAGTGGATAAACGAAGCGGGAGTCGTTGAACTCCCGCTGGTTTGATCAGTGCGGTCTCATTTGCGTTTGGCGAGCGGCACGAACTTCTGGTCTTCCGGGCCGATGTAGTTGGCGCTCGGGCGGATGATCTTGTTGCCGTGGCGCTGCTCCAGCACGTGCGCCGACCAGCCGGCCGAGCGCGCGATGATGAAGAGCGGCGTGAACATGGCAGTCGGCACGCCCAGCATGTGGTAGGACACCGCGCTGAACCAGTCGAGGTTCGGGAACATGTGCTTGGCGTCCCACATGGCGCTTTCCAGCCGTTCGGCCACGTTGAACAGGCTCATGTCGCCGGCTTCTTTCGAGAGCGCGCGCGCCACTTCCTTGATGACCACGTTGCGCGGATCGGAGATGGTGTAGACGGGGTGGCCGAAGCCGATGATGACTTCGTGGTTGGCGACGCGCGCGCGGATGTCTTTTTCCGCTTCGTCGGGCGTGGCGTAGCGCGACTGGATGGCATAGGCAAATTCGTTGGCGCCGCCATGTTTCGGGCCGCGCAGCGCGCCGATGCCGCCGCAGATGGCGGAATAGAAGTCCGAGCCGGTGCCCGCCACCACGCGGCAGGCGAAGGTGCTGGCGTTGAATTCGTGCTCGGCGTACAGGATCAGGCTGGTGTGCATGGCCCGCACCCAGGAGGCGCTCGGCTTTTCGCCGTGCAGCAGGTGCAGGAAATGGCCGCCGATGGAATCGTCGTCGGTTTCGACGTCGATGTAGCGGCCGTTCACGGCGTAGTGGTACCAGTACAGCAGCATCGAGCCGAAGCTCGCCAAGAGGCGGTCGGCGATGTCGCGTGCGCCCACATCGTTGTGGTCGTCCTTTTCCGGCAGCGAGCAGCCCATGGCGGAGACGCCGGTGCGCATCACGTCCATCGGGTGCGCCGATGCGGGCAGGGTTTCGAGCGCCTGCTTGACGGCCTCCGGAATGCCGCGCATCGCTTTGAGCTTGGCCTTGTAGGCCGCGAGCTCATGCTTGTTGGGCAGCTTGCCGTGGATCAGCAAGTGGGCGATTTCCTCGTACTCGCAGGTGGTGGCGATATCCAGGATGTCGTAGCCACGGTAGTGCAGCTCGTTGCCGTTGCGGCCGACGGTGCACAGCGCGGTATCGCCCGCCGTCACGCCCGAGAGCGCCACCGATTTCTTCGGTTTGAAACCGGTCGCGGATGCCGCCGCTGTGCTCTTGTTGTCTGCTCCACTCTTGCCACGAGTCGCCATGGGAAAACTCCTTCCAGTGTGTTGAATGGCCCTGCTGCGTGCCCGCAGCTCCTATGAATGCTTTTCCTGCGCGAACAGCGCGTCCAGTTGCTCTTCGTACCGATGGTAGCCAATGCGGTCGTACAGCTCTTCGCGCGTTTGCATCAGGCTCAGCACGCTGTGCTGGTGGCCGTCGCGGCGGATGGCTTCGTACACCGCTTCGGCCGCCTTGTTCATGGCGCGGAAGGCAGAGAGCGGATAGAGCACGATCTTCACGCCCGCGCCCGCCAGTTCCTTGACGGTGAAGAGCGGCGTCTTGCCGAATTCGGTGATGTTGGCGAGAACCGGCACTTTCAGCGCCTGGGTGAAGCGCGTGTAGGTATCCAGGTCGTAGGATGCTTCGGCGAAGATGGCGTCGGCGCCCGCGGCCGCACAGGCGACGGCACGCTCCAGCGCGGCATCCACGCCCTGCACCGCGATCGCATCGGTGCGCGCGATCACGTAGAAATCATCGTCGGTGCGCGCGTCCACCGCGGCTTTCACGCGATCGACCATTTCGTCGGTGCTCACGATTTCCTTGCCGGGCCGGTGGCCGCAGCGCTTGGCGCCCACCTGGTCCTCGATATGGCAGCCGGCGGCGCCGAACTTGACCAGCGACTTGATGGTGCGCGCGATGTTGAAGGCCGACGGGCCGAAGCCCGTGTCGACGTCGACGATCAGCGGCACGTCGCACACGTCGGTGATGCGGCGCACGTCGGTGAGCACGTCATCGAGCGTGTTGATACCCAGGTCGGGCAGGCCGAGCGAGCCGGCCGCCACGCCGCCGCCCGACACGTAAATCGCGCGGTAGCCGGCGCGCTTGGCGAGCAGCGCGTGATTGGCGTTGATGGCGCCGATCAATTGCAGCGGGGATTCGTCGATCAGCGCCTGCCGAAATAAAGCGCCTGCAGAAGGAGAACGGGCCATGGTTTTTGGGGTGTGGTTGGTTTGCCGATCAATGCAGCGCCACGTGTCTTCGCCGCGGCGCACCGTGCGATTATCGTGCGCTTGGCGGGTTCGGTCCGGGGTGAATTGCCACGTGCTCGGGATGGGCGGTGTACGCCGCGCCGTGAACGAATCCCTAATCGCCGATGGCTGTGGCCGGTTCCACTTTGCAGGCGGCCGACGCGTGCTCGGCATTTGCCGTGAGGAATTCGAGCGTCACGGTTTGGCCGACCGCAAGCGGCCCGGTCGGTTGTTCCAGCATGGCGTGGTAGCCGCCGGGCTTGAAGGCCAGCTCGCCGCCGGGCGGGATCGTCAGATCGCCCGACGCCGACATGCGGCTCACGCCGTTCTGTTCGGTGGTCCGGTGCAGCATCACGCTCGCGAACGCGGGCGATGCGGCCGCGTCGATCTGCACCGCCTCGCTCCCCGTGTTCTTGATGACGAAATAAGCCGCCGACGGGATTTGCGCCGGCAGCAGGCGGATCCAGCACGCCGAAATCGCCAGTGTTTTCGCGGCGGGTGTCTGGCTGATGCCCTGCGGGCTTGCGGGCGCGTGTTCACCGCGCGGCCCGGCAGCGGATCCGGATTCATGGGCCATCCCGTCCATGTCCATGTCGGCGCCGCCGGCGCCTGCCGTGGGCTGCTCCCCGAGCGTGAGCTGGTCGAAGTCGTCGATCAACACGGTCAAGCGTGCGTTCCAGCCGCCGATGGGCGGCAGCGGCGGCAGCTTGGCCAGCCAGTGGCCGGGCGATTGCGGTTGCGCCTGGTTGCTCAGCGCTTCGATGCCGGCCGACGGATTCTCGAGCGTGAGCGTGACTTGCTTGGCGGCAAACGGCTGCCCGTCCGGTTGCGCCAGCGCGATGGCCCATTCGGTGCCCGCCGCCTGTTCGCTGATGCGGGCGCTGGCGCGGCTGTCGTGCAGCGTGAACGCGAGTGCCATCGCCTCGGCTGGACGGGCGTCCAGGCTGCGCGGCGGTGGCGTCAGGCGCCAGAGCGAAACGATGGCCAGGATCAGTATGCCGAGCAGCACCTCGGCCCGCGTGGTACGCGCCAGCTTCGCCTGCATGAGCCGGTCGCCCGCCAGTGTCGGTCGGGTGTAGCGCCAGCGGTTGATTGCGGCAACGCACAGCAGCGCGGCGATGGTCAGGAGCTTGACGCTGAGCACGCGGCCGTAATTCGTGGCCCACAAGTCGCTCAGGTGTTCGAGCTGCAGCAGCGCGAGACCCAGGCCGCTGGCGGCAAGCACCACCACCACCGGCACGATCCATTTGGAGAACGTGGCGAGCGGCGTGCGCGCGCCCGCTTCCGTCGCCGGCGACACGCACAGGCGCAGCAGCGGGACGAGTGCACCGATCCAGGCGATCGCCAGCATCACGTGCAAGGCGACCAGCGGCCGCGACAGCCACTGCGGCGGCGCGGTGCCCACGTGGCCGCTGGCGGCCACTGCGGCGCCCGAAAGCAGCAGCGCCAGCGCGGCACCTGATATCCGCCGAACACGGCTCGGCGCACCCAGGGCGGCTGCGGCGGCCAGCAGCGCCAGCGCCATCAGGCCAATGGTCCACGCGTACGTGCTGGCGATGGCCGCGGACCAGATCGCGGGCTGCCACACGGCGGACCATGGGGCATCGAGCAAATCCAGACCCTGCAAGCCCAGGTCGATCACGAGCAGCACCCAGGTGGCGGTAAACACCGGGCGCGTCCAGCGCTGCGGATCGTTGCCGCGCATCGTCCGGAACAGCGCCGCGCCGACGCAAACGAACAATCCCAGGTAAGTGAGCCAGCGGCTGAGCCAGATCGCCACGTCCCGGGCCGTGCTGTCGGTGGCTTGCGAGTTGGGCGCATGCGCGCTGGCAGCGCCCACGGCGTAAGCCAGTGTGCCGCCCACCGGGTGACCGTCGGCCGACACGATGCGCCAACTGAGCAGGTAGGTGCCGTGGGTTTTGGCTGCCGGCAGTCGGATGCGAACCTGATGACCCACATCGGCCACCGGCCCCAGCGTGAGCGGCTTGCCATCCGGACCCACGAGTCGCATTACCGTGACGCCCACCGGCTCGCTGAACGTCAGCGTGATCGATTGAGGCGCCCGCCCCAGAACGGCACCGGTGGGCGGTGTGGTCGCGATCAGCGACGCATGCCCCCAGGCCGCTGGCAGCAGCGCGAACAGCAAACCCAGGAAGGCGAGGAAAGCTCTCACGACGTCGGTTTTTGCCGGGCGACGGGCCTCAGTGGCCGGCGTGCGTCGCGGGCGCCAATTTCAGCGAAGGTGCCGGATTGGCCGCTTGGTGGTTGCCGGTGGTGTCGATCCAGCGCGCCACGCCTTTCTTGCACGTCTGCACCACCGGGAAATAGAGCGTCTGCCCCGCCTTGAGACTGGGCGCGAGATAGGCCATGAAAGCGAATTCGTCGTAGTACGCATCGGGCAGATCGCCGCTCCAGCTCACTTCGCGCACGCCGTGATCCAGCGTCGCGCCGTGCAGCTTGACCGGCTGCGGATAGGCGCCATCGGTCAGTTGCAGCGTCCAGCCGGCTTTGGGCTGCGGCTTGACGTCGACCACGCCTTCGGGAATCTGCACCTTGATTTCAGTGGTGTCCGAGCCGTCGCAGCCATGCGGCACCTGAAGCACCACTTTGTGGAAACTGCCGACCGGCGCCGTCTTGCCCTGCAGCGTGATGTGTGCCTGCGCGGCCGTGGCCAGTGCCAACGCGCCGAACAGCGCGGTTGCGATGCGAATTTTCTGCAGCACGAACACGTTTCCTCTTTTTCAATTGCCACCCGGATATCCAATTCGGATGACCGGCGAACGAACCCCGATTGTCTGATGCCCCGCGAGATTCATCTGTTCCAACAACAAAGCCAGCGTGTGCTGGCTTTGTCGGGTTGGATGCGGCGGGTTATTTCTCCAACCCTTCACCCTTGAGCGCCGCCTTCACGGCCGGGTCGGCACGCATGCGCTGCTCGAACGCCTTGACGTGATCGAGGCCCGACAGATCGATCTTGACGATCCCGGCCCACATCACGGTCACGAACAGATAGGCATCGGCAATCGAGCGCGCTCCAGCGATGTAGCTGCTCTTGCCGAGTTGCGTGTTGACGATTTCGAAGATGTGACGCAACTGGGTGTGCGCGTTGTCCTTGGTCTTCTCGATCGCCTTGTCGTCGCCCAGATAGGCGGTGGCGCCGAACAGTGGCTTGTAGGCCGGGTGGATTTCGGAGTTCACCAGACCGAGCCAGTGATGCACGACGGCCTTGCCTTTCAGGCTGCCATCGCCTTCCAGTTTGGCTTCGGGGAATTTGCCGGCCAAATAGGTCAGCACCGCGCCGTTTTCCGACAGGATGAACCCATCATCGTCCAGCACCGGTACCTTGCCCATCGGATTGATCTTCAGGTATTCGGGCGTTTTCAGGTTTTCCTTTTTCATCAGGTTCACGTCGAACGGCTTGCCGATCCAACCCAGCGTGATGTGCGCGGCCAAGCCGCAGGAACCTGAAAAACTGTAGAGCTTCATCAAAAATCTCCTTGGTATGAAAGTGGCTGGCCGGCGGCGCTCGTCGGCGCACACGGCAGCCAGACCTGCTTACATGAGGGCGTGCGGGCGAAATGCCAAGGCGCGCCCGCGACGGGCGCAGGCGCGGGTGCTCGGCCGGGCGGCTGCGTCGCGCTCGAAGAATGAAAGATAACGTTGGCGCCGACAGGAAGAAGAGCCGCTTCCGCGCCATTGATGCGGGACGGGGTCACGGTTCATGCGTCACTTGGGCGCGTCAGCCCGCGTCAGTGCGCGAGCGTGCGCGCCAGGAAGGTCCTGGTGCGCTCGTGCTGCGGCGCGACCAGCACGCGGCCGGGCGGTCCCGACTCGACGATGTTGCCGTCGGCCATGAACACCACCTGGTCGGCCACTTCGCGCGCAAACCCCATTTCGTGCGTGACCACGATCATGGTCATGCCCGCGCGGGCCAGATCGCGCATGACCGCCAGCACTTCCCCCACCAGTTCGGGGTCGAGCGCCGAGGTGGGCTCGTCGAACAGCATCAGCTTGGGCCGCATGGCCAGCGCCCGGGCAATCGCCACGCGTTGCTGCTGCCCGCCTGAGAGGGTGGCCGGGTAGGCGTCGGCCTTGGCTTCCAGGCCCACGCGGCGCAGCAGTTCGCGCGCGTGCTCGGTTGCTTCGGTGCGCTTTTCCTTGCGCACGCGCAGCGGCGCTTCGATGATGTTTTCCAGCGCCGTCATGTGCGGGAACAGGTTGAAGCGCTGAAACACCATGCCGGTGGCGGCGCGTTGGCGACAGATGTCGCGCTCGCCCAGCTCGTACAGCAGACGGCCGGATTGGCGATAGCCGACCAGTTCGCCATCGACCCAGATGCGCCCGCGATCGACCTTTTCGAGGTGGTTGATGCAGCGCAGGAAGGTGCTTTTGCCGGAGCCCGAGGGGCCGATCAGGCACAGCACTTCGCCCGGGGAGACCTCCAGGCTCACGCCTTTCAGGACTTGGTTGTGCCCGAAGCTCTTGTGGATGCCCTGGGCGCGCACCATGAGGGCCGCGGAAGGCTGCGGCGCCAGGTCAGCGGACATCGTGAACCCCTGCCTGCGAGCGCGCCAGGCGCCGCTCGATGAAGTGCTGGCCGACGTTGGCGATGCTGGTGAGCACCAGGTACCAGAAGCACGCCACCAGCATCAGCTCGATGGTCCGCAGATTCGACGAAGCCACGTTTTCGGCCGCGGTCAGCAGGTCGCCGCCCGCGATGACAGAAACCAGCGACGTGCTTTTCAGCAGGATCACCAGTCGGTTGCCGAGCGGCGGCACGACCACGCGCAGCGCTTGCGGCAGGACGATGCGGCGCAGCGCCAGCACACGCCGCATGCCGAGCGTGAGCGCCGCTTCCATCTGCCCCTTGTCGACCGCCAGCACGCCGCCGCGAATCACTTCGGCGGTGTAGGCCGCTTCATTCAGGCCGAGCGCCAGCACCGACGCCACGAACGGCGTGATCAGGTCGTTGGTGTTGAACGGGCCGATGTGCCTGAACAAGAGCGCCA
>SCQQ01000014.1 GCA_004299095.1 Burkholderiaceae bacterium
TAGCTCACGGTCGCGCCCGGCGGGATCTCGCGCAGCGCGCGCCAGACGCGCTCCTGGAAGGCCGTGCCCTGCACGTCCAGCGGCAGGTGCAGCCCCTTCGCAGGCGCTTCGATGAAGCCCACGACCTCGGCCACGAGCTGCTCGAATGCGCCGTCGCCACCGATGATTTCGGCCTTGGGGAATTGATCCTGCAGATCGCGCACCAGCCGATCAGGATCGTCGCCCAGCAGGATGGCGCAGATACCGCGCTGGCTCTGCGCCACCAGGATGGCGCCCAGCGAACACTGGCCCACCGCGAAGCGGATGACCGCACCAGCGCCGCCCGCCCGGTAGTCCCGCGCGTGCATACCCAGCAATTGCCCGGCGGCTTCGTAGTACCGGCTGCTGGAGTTGAAGCCTGCGCCATAAATGGCCTCGGTAATCGAGGCGCCCGGGCCACCCAGTTCCTCGCGCAGCTTGCGGGCACGCCAGGCCGCGCTGTACGCCTTGGGCGTCAGGCCGGTTTCGGCTTTGAACACGCGGTGGAAGTGAAACGGACTCAGGCCCACTTCGGTCGCCAACGCGTCAAGCGGCGGCGGTGTGTCCGAGGTCTCGATCAGGCGGCAGGCGCGCGCCACCAAGGCAGCGCGCTCGGCCGCCGCACGGGTCTGGTCGCCGTGTGCGCGGCGGCTGCACCGATAGCCCGCCGCTTCCGCGGCCTCGGCCGTATCGAAGAACGCCACGTTCTCGCGCCTGGGGCAACGCGCCGTCGAACTCGGCCGGCAGTACACGCCCGTGGTGCGCACGGCATAGACGAAATGGCCGTCGGCAGCGGCATCGCGCGCCTGCACGGCTGCCCAGCGGTCGTCCTCGGTTTTGTAGGCAAGGGGCGTATTCATGGCAGAAGTCCTGTCGACATCATTCGCAGGATCAGGATAGGCGGGATATCCATCGCAAGCACTCCGATTCTTGCGGTTGATGTCCAACGCTCAAAACCCCGGCAGCAGGGCGGTCCGCGGCGCCTCCTCCTTGGGCCCAAGCGCCTTCTCGTGCGCCAGCAGCCAGCGCTTGCGATGCAGGCCCCAGGCGTAGCCCTTGAGGTCACCATTGCTGGCGATGACCCGGTGGCACGGCACGATGAGGGCGATCGGGTTGGCACCATTGGCCGCACCGACGTCGATGGCCGCGCGCGGGTCGTCGAAGCCCAGTTCCCTGGCCAGCTTTCCATAGGTCGTGGTGGTGCCTGCCGGGATGCGGCGCAGCGCAGCCCACACGCGGCGCTGTAGCTCCGACCCGGCGGTTGCCGTGCGCAGCCCGTTCAGCGCTCCCAACTCACCACCGAAGTAGCGGGCCAGAGCATCGGTGATCTCGGCCGGGGCCGGAGCCTCGACCAGTTCCACCGCGCCATAGTGCTCGCGCAGGCCGCGATGCAACCGCGCCTTGTGATCGGCGAAATCGAGCGCCCGCACGACCTGCCGCGCGTCGGTGACGAGCAGCAGGTCACCCAGCGGCGAATCCAGATGGCTTAGAAACAGTTTCATGGTGCACTCCTTGTGGAATCGGCAGGGGTCCTCGCCCGTTCACTTCAGCCGCGTCACGCCGAACTCGCCCAGCAGATAAACCTCGCCGCTGTCCAGGTGCAACTCGGTATCGCCGTCGTCGTTGACCCGCCATTGCGCCATGCCGGTATCCACCAGCGATTGGCAATGGGCCTCGACCCGGCGGCGCGCTTCGGACAATTCATCCCTCAGGTCGGCGGCAATCGTGTTCATCGAAAACCTCGGCTACCGCGATCACTCTAGCGATGTCACCGCCGGAAAAAACTCCGTCCCTTGCGGTTGAATTCGAGGCATCACCCGGCCTTGCGGAACGTGAAATTGATGCGCTGGCTGCCGAGCAACGCATGGGGCTCGTCCTTGAGTGGCAGCACGCCGTGGTAGCGCAGGCGATCGACACCGCCCCACACCACCACGTCGCCATGCTGCAGCGGCACCTTGGCCGTGGGGTCGGTGCGCGCAGGGCCACCGAACAGGAAGGTGGCGGGCATGCCCAGCGACACCGAGACGATGGGCGCGCCGTAGTCGCGCTCGTTCTTGTCCTGGTGCAGCGACAGCCGCGCACCGGGGGCGTAGCGGTTGACCAAGCAGGCGTCGGGCTGGAAATCGTCGAATCCCGCCGCTGCGGCAGCCTGGGTGGCCAGCCGGGCAAACACTTCCGGCATGGTGGGCCAAGGCTTGCCGGTATCGGGATCGACGGCGGTGTAGCGATAGCCACGCCGGTCGGTCGTCCAGCCCAGCGCGCCACAGTTCGTCAGTGCCACCGACATGGTGAAGCCGCCGGGCGTCACCATGTACCGGAACGGCGACTGGGCGGCGACGACGTCGATGGCAGGCATCGCCTCGCGCACGTAAGGCAGGGCAAAGCCCCGCAGCAGCACCGCGGCTGGCCCCAGGCGCTGGCGCGGGTCCTGCGCCGGCGCCTCGAAAAGTTCGAGCATTTCCATCATCACTTCGCGTCGTGAAAGATCAGACCCACGGTGTGGCGCCGGCCGCTGCGGATGCGGCTGACGCCGTGCCGCATGGCCACCTTCCGAATGCCGCGCTTTCCCGTCACCGGCCGCTGGCTGACGGTGAACACCACCGCGTCGCCCTGGCGCAGCGCGACGACATCCGCACGCTGCCCATTGCTCGACCGCTCCGTCATGACGAACTCGCCGCCAATGAAATCCCTGCCGGGCTCCGACAGCAGGATGGCAACCTGCAACGGAAAGACGTGCTCGCCGTAGAGATCCTGGTGCAGGCAGTTGTAGTCGCCCTCACCGTACTGCAGGATCAGCGGCGTGGGCCGGGTCTGGCCGGCCGCGTGGCACTGGCGCAAATAGGCGTCCAGCTCATCCGGATACTGCACGGCTATCTTCAACTGCCGGTTCCAGCGGTTGGCGATAGTCGCGAACGGGGAATACAGCGCGTGGCGCAACTGGTCGAGCAGCGGTGGCAACGGATACGCGAAGTACTTGTATTCGCCGCGCCCGAATCCGTGGCGCGCCATGACGATCCGCGCGCGATAGCCTTCTGTCCGGGAATAGAGCGCCGCGAGGTCATCGCATTGCCCCGCCGTCAGCAGGCCGGGCAGCACGGCATTCCCGTGCGCATCGAGTGACCGCCCGAGGTCCACCCAGTCGTAAGCCTCGCGCTTCATGACGCTGTCCCGGCTCGCCACGGCTTTCATGCTGCCAACGCCGCGGCTTCGGCCGCTTCGTCGGCCAGCAGCGCGCGCTTGCGCTCGATACCCCAGCGATAGCCGGAGATCGAGCCATCGCTGCGCACCACGCGATGACAGGGAATGGCGATGGCCAGGACGTTGGCCGCGCAGGCACCCGCCACAGCACGAACGCGCTCAGGCACTCCGAGATCGCGCGCGACATCGCCGTAGCTGCAGGTCTTGCCCGCCGGAATGCCGCACAACGCCTGCCAGACCTTCTGCTCGAACGCGGTGCCGCCGATGTCGAGATCGATCACGCCCTCGGACGGGTCCTTGTCGATGAAGCCGATGACCTGACTCAGTTCGCACCCCGGCAACGCGGTGTCGGCCTGCAGCTCGGCGGCGGGGAATTCGGCCGCGAGCTGGTCACGCAGCGCTTGCGCATCTTCGCCGAGAAAGATGGCGCAGACGCCGCGCTGGCTGCGACCGACAAGCACCTTGCCCAGTACCGTCTGGCCGATGGCAAACCGGATGGGGCCTTCCACTTGGCTGCCGGGAGCGCGAAAGTTGTACTTGAACGCGGAAATGGAACGGGTTTTCATGGCAATCACATGCTGTAGTTGAACGATGCAGCCAGTTTAGAAATCCGCTCTCTTCTGGAAACTCCGCTCCTTGCGGTTGAATTCTTTTCTTTGTGACTCACTTGCCTGCCGGACACGATTCGTCGCCCCTTCCCGGCAATTTTGAAATCGGCGTGCAATGAAGATGGACTCGTAAAACAAGGAAGGCCCGCAAAAATGCGGGCCTTCGCAGGCAGATCAGACGTATTGCTTCATCCCAGCAAGGCTTGAAATGACTGGCTTTGTTTCAGAGACATCACGCGTCGCCGTTCGCGGCGGTCGCCTTGATGAGGTCGGGTTGAGTCAGCGCGGTGACGCCCTCATCCGGATATCTTCGCGGCCGCAGCGCGGTTCGTGCAGCGAATAGTGCAGCAGCATGTTTTGTCGATCACCGCCAGGTTGGGGTTCTGGCCCCAGAACTCGGTGAACCAGCGGCCGACGACGGCCTTGTTTTGCTCTTCCTTGCTCATTTGGAAATCCTCGCAGGTAGTTTCTGGAAGATCACCGAAACCGCTCGATGACCTGAGCGAAAGAATAGGTGTCCGGCCGTGGTCCAAAACTCCGATTCCTGCTGCCTTGATCGAGCAAGCGTCCGACAACAGGTCGGGGAGATCGGCGACGACGGACCCACGCTGGGTCGTCTGATTCAGCTATCCATTTTTTGGCCACAGAATCAGTTGGGTGTTCCTGAAGCAGGCGATCACCGCGTTGTCGCTCTCGCGCCGAACCTCCGCGTCCCAGACCTGGGTCGTTCGCCCTTTGTGGATGGGACGGGCCGTGCAAATCACGATGCCGTCGCGTGCCGTGCCGAGCATGTTGTTTTTGAGCTCCACGGTGGTAAACCCACTGGCTCCTGCCGGCAAGCCGCGAACGGTTCCGTAGCCGCAGCAGGTGTCCGCCAGCGAAGTGACCGTTCCCGCATGAAGGTAGCCGTTCCACGCGCCCAGGGCGCGTCGCACTTCCAGCGTGGCCACCACCTCATCGGGCTCCACCTTGATGAAGCGCATGCCAAGTAGACCAGGGAGGTAGTCGGCGCCAGCCGCATTCCATTCTTCCAGTGTGACGGGAGGAGCAATGTTCATAAGTAACCTCAACGCAGCCGTGAAACGAAGATCGGCCGCCAGGGCCGCACGCAGTCGAATTGTCCATCCCCGGACGGCCGCGCCAGTTTCTGATCCGCAAAGTCCTGGGTTGGGAGATGACGTGATCCTCAGCGATTGCTGGGTGTTGCCGGCGCAGGCGAACGCTCGTCGCGGAACTTGCCATTGAAGCTTGCGACGTCGGCGCCCCACGTCGGGCAAGCGATCCGAACGGTGGTGGCGACGAGCCGTACTTCACGCAAAGCGAATTCCTCTTGCTACGACGTGCGTGGCGGCGGCCGCGCTTTGACCCTGGACCCGGCGCCAGGGAGAAAGCAACGCCTGAGCATTCCGCATGCGCCCGACGACGCCGAAAAGGCCGCGCCGGCTGGATTTTTTCGGGCGCAAGAAACGGAGCGCGTCATCGGGTCCCGGTCACTACGCTGCATCGCAAGTGAGACGCGGAACGTCTTGCTTCCACGGGACCGGCGCGTCGCCGGCCGTGGCTTCGTACCAGGAGTCCACCATGCCCCTCCGTTCGATCCAATTTGGCGCCTACGCTGATCTTGGCGATGTTTGGCTTCGCGACCGGCTCGCCCGTCTCGCGCAGAGGCGCCTGCAATTCGGAAGGCACCACCGCATCGACGCCGATGCGCTGCTGGCGCGACGGGCGTGCATCGCCGGAGCGGCGAAAGCGGCTGCAGCGCCCACCGCAGCGAAGGTTTCGTCCGGGGACCGCCTTCGGCGGGTGGCGATCGCAACCCTCGAGCACCGGCCGCGCCTGGAAGATCGAGTCTCCCATGCCGCCGCAGCCGCCATCGCGCACTGAACGCAACACGAGGTCGCCATTGGACTTGAATCTGCACGAGGCGGCCATGCTCGCCATCCCCAGCGAATTCCTGCCCATCCACCGGACCGGAACGCCTGCGCATGACGAGTGGATGGCGGTGCTCCCCGATCGCACTGAAATCGTCGTTGCCGATGCGGCGGGCAAGCCCAGTCCGCTCGGGATCGAAAAGGCCATCGCGATCGTGCAGAGTCGCACCTATCTCGAGGCGCGGGCGCGCCAGCTCCTCGTGCCGCTCGGCAAGGCGAATGGCGAGTGGCGGCTGGTTGCCATCGATTTCGGCATCGAAGCGCAGCACCACGACTGCGAATTCCTGATGTTCTTCGCTTTTCAGGCGGCGAGGTCCGGCCCTGCGGCCACGAGCCCGCAGGTCGAAGTCGGCTTCGCGCTACCGGTGCGCTCGAGCGTCAACCCGAGTTTCAACCCGATGTTCATCCTGACGATCCAAACGATGGCGGGCCTCTGAACAGCGTCCCTCTTGCGCTGCTCAATCTGTGGCCGCGCCCGCTGCGCGGCTTGGTGCAGCCGCTCGATCGGCACAGTGCGCGACGGCAAGGGGTCAGGACCCGGTGACATGGACGCCTGACTTGTCCGATTCCGGCCGCTCGACGCTGGCGTCAGCGTGAAACAAAAAGGCCCGATCGGATCGGGCTTTTTTCCATGCGCCTGACGGCGCATGGAACCGGGGTTATTGGACGTCCTTGACGACGTCTTTCTCGTCCGTCTTCACTTCGCGATCCAGCGGACTGAACCAGGTCTCTTCCTTGGTCTCGATCTGCCCTGGCAGCGAACCGATGTAGCCCGCAATCGCGCGCAACTCGTTGTTGGAGAACTGTTTCACCATGCCCGCCATGATGGGGTTGCCGCGGCCCCAGAGGGTATGAGTGTCATCGCGATAGGAGCGCAGCGCCACGTACAGGTAATCCGGAAACTGGCCGGCCAGCTTGGGGTAGTCCGGGCTGATCGGCTTGGAATAGTTGTCACCGTGGCACGAAATGCAGCCGCCCTTCTTGAGCAACGCTTCGACCGCGGTCGACGCCGGACGCGGCGGCGGCAATTCACGCGTTCTGAAGGTGCCGCCCAAGGCCTGGTAATAGGCGGCGACGTCGGCGATGTCCTGGTCGGAGAGCGAGTCGGCGATGCCGCGCATGCTCGGGTGCTTGCGCGTTCCGGCGCGATATTCCTTCAGCGCGGCCTCCAGATATTGCGCGTTCTGGCCGGCGATCTTGGGCACGTGGTAGACCTCGGGAAACGCGGTCTTGTAGTCGGTGATGCCGTGGCAGCCGATGCACATCGCCACCTTGTTCTTGCCAGCCTGCGCATTGCCGGTGACTTGAGCCTCTGCCGGAGACAGGGTGAATGCGGCAACGCCCAGCGCCAGCAACAGGGGGGACAGGATCTGTTTCATTTTTCGCGCAAAATGGATGGTTGGTGAATCCGCTCTCTCGCGTCAGATTGTAATCACGCCCCTCCCGGATTCCCGCTTTTTCAATCCCACCGCGCCCGCGCCGGCCACCACAAGATGAAATTTCAAGGCACCGATTCCTACGTCGCCACCAAAGACCTGATGCTCGCCGTGAATGCGGCGATCACGCTGCAGCGCCCGCTGCTGGTCAAGGGCGAGCCGGGAACCGGCAAAACGATGCTGGCCGAGGAAGTGGCGCGCGCGCTCGGCATGCCGCTGCTGCAATGGCACATCAAGTCGACCACCAAGGCGCAGCACGGGCTGTACGAATACGACGCCGTGAGCCGCCTGCGCGACAGCCAACTGGGCGACGACCGGGTGAAGGACATCCACAACTACATCGTCAAGGGCGTGCTGTGGGAAGCGTTCACGGCCACGCGCCCCACGGTGCTGTTGATCGACGAAATCGACAAGGCCGACATCGAGTTCCCGAACGACCTGCTGCGCGAGCTCGACCGCATGGAATTCCACTGCTACGAAACGCGCGAGACCATCCGCGCCGTGCAGCGCCCGATCGTGTTCATCACCTCCAACAATGAAAAGGAATTGCCCGACGCCTTTTTGCGGCGCTGCTTTTTCCACTACATCCGCTTTCCCGACACCGACACCATGCGCCAGATCGTGCACGTGCACTTCCCCGATCTGAAAAAGGAACTGCTCGGCGCGGCGATGAAAGTGTTCTACGACGTGCGCGGCCTGCCCGGGCTGAAGAAGAAACCCTCCACCAGCGAGCTGCTGGATTGGCTGAAACTCCTGGTGGCCGAAGACATCCCGCTCGAGGCGCTGCACAGCCAGGACGATCAGATCGCCATGCCGCCGCTGGTGGGCGCGCTGCTGAAGAACGAGCAGGACACGACGCTGTTCGAGAAGCTGATCGACATGAACCGCCGAGGGCGCTGACATGCGGCGCCCGTGGCCTTTCTTGATCGCGGCCCTGGGCTTCCTGCTGGGCGCGTTCGTGGGTGCGGCCGTCGCGGACGCGTTCGGCTTTCACCTGCTGGATAAAAGCGGCGGCACCGGCGCCACCATTGCGGCGCTCGCGGCTGGTCTGTGTGGCGGCGTCGGCCTGGCGCTGGCACGGCGCTGGGGCGCAAAACCGGTCTCACACGAGCGTTGATTCATGGCATTCATCGAACCCGTCACCCTGAGCCGCAACGGCATTCGCCTGGAGCCGCTCGCGTTCACGCACGAAACCGGGCTCGCCGCAGCGGCGGCAGACGGTCAACTGTGGAACATCCGCGTGGGCTCGGTCCCTGAACCCCACGAGACGCACAGCTACATCGAACACGCGCTGGACATGCGCGCCGCCGGCGCCCGCTTTGCTTTCGCGGTGGTCGATGAAGCAAGTGATGCCGTGCTCGGCAGCACCGGCTACCACGACATCGTTCCGGACATCCAGCGCGTCGAAATCGGCTACACGTGGTATCGCAAGAGCGCACAGCGCACGCACGTCAACACCACGTGCAAACTGATGCTGCTCACGCACGCGTTCGAGACGCTGCACTGCGCCGTGGTCGGCTGGCGCACCGACTGCTACAACCACGCATCGCAGCGCGCCATCGAACGCCTGGGCGCACACAAGGATGGTGTGCTCCGCCACCACAAGCGCCGGCGCGACGGCACCGTGCGCGACACCGTGATGTACAGCATGATGGCGGGTGAGTGGCCCGAGGCCAAGGCGCAATTGCTGTATCTGCTCGAACGGGGTGCCCATCCGCCGGCTTGAACCATGCTGATCGACTTTTTCTACGCGCTGCGCGCAGCCAAGCTGCCCGTCTCCGTCAAGGAATTCCTGACGCTGCTGGAAGCCTTGCGCGCTAACGTGGTGGGCCCGAACCAGCCCGACGCCTGCTCGATCGACGACTTCTACTATCTGGCGCGCGCCACGCTGGTCAAGGACGAAAAGAACTACGACAAATTCGACCGCGCCTTTGCCGCGTACTTCAAGGGCGTGGAACTGCTCACCGATTTCACCAAGGAAATCCCGGCCGACTGGCTGCGCAAGGTGCTGGAACGCGAGCTCTCGGACGAAGAGAAGGCGGCCATCCGGAAAATGGGCTGGGACGAGCTCATGAATACGCTCAGGAAGCGCCTGGAAGAACAGAAAGAGCGCCACGCCGGCGGCAGCAAGTGGATCGGCACCGGCGGCACCAGCCCGTTCGGCCACGGCGGCTACAACCCGCGCGGCATCCGCATCGGCGGACCCGGCAAGAACCGCAGCGCGGTGAAAGTGTGGGAACAGCGCGCCTATCGCGATTACGACGACACGCAGGAACTGGGCACGCGCAACATCAAGATCGCGCTCAGGCGCTTGCGCCGTTTTGCGCGCGAAGGCGGCGAGCTCGAGCTCGACTTGCCCGACACCATCCGCTCGACCGCCGCCAACGCCGGCTGGCTCGACATCAAGATGGTGCCCGAGCGCCGCAACAACGTGAAGGTACTGCTCTTGATGGACGTGGGCGGCACCATGGACGACCACATCAAGTCGGTGGAAGAACTCTTTTCAGCCGTCAAGGCGGAGCTGAAGCACCTGGAATTCTTCTACTTCCACAACTGCGTCTACGACTTCATGTGGAAGAACAACCGGCGCCGCTTCAGCGAAAAATTCCCCACCTGGGACATCATTCGCAAATACAACAAGGACTACAAGCTGATCTTCGTGGGCGACGCCACCATGAGCCCGTACGAAATCGTGCAGCCGGGCGGCAGCGTCGAGTACAACAACGAAGAGCCCGGCGCCGAATGGCTGCAGCGCCTGACCAGCACCTTCCCCAAATTCGCCTGGATCAACCCCGAGCCGCGCGGCGTCTGGGAATACCGGCAAAGCACCGCCATCATTCGCCAGTTGATGAGCGACCGCATGTACCCGCTCACGCTCAAGGGGCTGGAGCAGGCGATGCGCACGCTGTCCAAGTAGCGCGGCGCCGCATTCGGCTGCGATGGCGCCCGCGGCGCGCCCTCCTACACTTGGCACGGTGACGCTCCCTCTCCCACGATTCGCCAGGACGTTGATCTGGCCGGCGCTGCTGGCGCTGACGTTGGCTGGGCCGCTGTCGGGTTGCGCAGCGCTCGACGGCGGTGACAAAAGCCATGCGACGACTGCCGACGCGGGCGCTGCTACGGATGAAACGAAAACCGCCTCGTCCGAGCCAGAACAAAAGCCGGCGTTCGACATCCGCGTGGAATGCAAGGACGACGCCCTGCGCAAGCTGGTCGAGGAGCACACCGAACTGCGCCGCTACCGGGTTGTCACCGACCTGGACGCGACCGAACTGGAGCGCCTGATGGCGCTGGGCCGGCGCGACGTGCGCGACCTGCTGGCGACGCAAGGCTATTTCAGCCCGACCATCACGATTTCGCGCGCGGGCGAGCCCGGCGCCCGCCCGACCGTCGTGATCGCAATCGAGCCTGGCCCGGCCACCAGAATCCAGAACGTCGACATCGACTTCACCGGCGACATCGCCCGCAGCACGAACGCCGGCGCGATGCAGCAGCGTGAGGCCATCGTCTCCGACTGGACGCTCGCCGACGGCCGGCGCTTCACGCAAGAGCGCTGGTCCGACGCCAAGACCGACGCGCTGCGCCGCCTGGTGGAGCGGCGCTACCCGCAGGGGAAAATCAGCCAGAGCCGCGCCGACATCCACGCCGACCGCGCGCAAGCGGACCTCAGCGTCACGCTCGATTCCGGCCCGCCGTTTCATCTGGGACCGGCCGCGATCAAGGGCGCGCGCCTGTATCCGCCCGAACTGGCGCCGCGCCTCTCGTGGCTGAAACCGGGCGACGTCTACGACCAGAAAAAGCTGGTCGATGCGCAGGGGCGCCTGGCGGCCAGCGGCTACTACCAATCGGCCTACATCAGCGTCGACCCCAAGGGCGACCCGGCGGCGGTGCCGGTGCGCTACCTGCTCACCGAAGCCAAACCAAAGAAAGTGCAACTGGGCATTGGCTACAGCACCGACACTGGCCCGCGCCTGAGCGTGGAACACCGCAACAACCTGTTCTGGGGTTCCACCTGGCGCGCGGAAACCAAGCTGCAACTCGACAAGACCACGCCGCTGTTGCAATGGGGCCTGACGTCGCTGCCCAACGCGGAAGGCTGGAGCCGCGCCGGGCTCGCGCGCTTCATGCGGCAAGACGACGGCGCGCTGGTGACCACCTCGAAAACGCTGCGCGCGGGCGTGGCCAAGACGGAAGAAAACTACGACCGCAATTTCTACCTGCAATTCGACGATGCCAACGTGACCGGTTCCGGCACGCAGGCCGTCCCCGACGCGCTGCTGGGCGACGGCGCGGCGCTGAGCGTGAACTACGACTGGACGGGGCGCTACTTCGACAGCCTGCCGTTCCCCTCGCGCGGTTACGGCCTGAGCCTCAATCTGGCCGCCGGCTTCACGGTGATTGGCCGGCACTTGCCGTTCACCCGCATCCAGGGGCGCTGGCTCGGCATCGTTCCGATCAGCAAGAAAAGCGGCCGCATCGCGCTGCGCGCCGAGGCCGGCGCGGTGCTCTCCAGCACCCAGGCGCGTATTCCGGCCACGTACCTGTTCCGCACCGGCGGCGACACCACGGTGCGTGGCTATTCGTATCGCAGCATCGGCATCCCGGTGGGCGACGGCCTGGTCGGGCCAGGACGCTACATGGCCGTGGGCAGCGTCGAATGGCAGCGCCCCATCCTGCAGCAGCGCTTTCACGGGCTGCTGGAGCAGGTCTATTTCGTCGACGTCGGCAGCGTTGCCAACCTGCCCAACCACCTGCGCCCGAACTGGGGGGTGGGCACGGGCGTGCGCATCAACTCGCCGGTCGGGCCGATGGAACTGGACCTGGCCTACGGCCTGCAATCCAGGGCTTTCCGGCTGCACATGAACGTGGGGTTCACGTTCTGATGGCCGATCTGCCGGGCGATCACACTGCGCCAGCCGAAACGCCGGCGGCAAACCCCGGCGTCCCTGCCCCGAAGAAAACGCGTGCGCACACCGGCCGCCTGTTGCTGTGGTCGCTGCTCACGCCGCTGCTCGTGGTCTCGGCGCTGCTGGTTGGTCTGCTGGTCTGGGCGGGCAGCGCGGGTTCGCTGGCCACCGCGCTGCGCATGGCCCAGGCGCAGTTGCCGCCATTGCACGCCAGCGGCGTGAGCGGCGCCATCCTGGGCGGCGGCCGCATCCAGCATCTGACGTGGGCGCAAGACGGCCTGCGGGTGCAGGTGGACGGCCTGGTGCTCGACTGGGCGCCGCGCGCGCTGCTGAAACGCACGCTGGACATCAGGCAACTCGCGGCCGACCGGGTGGCCGTGGCCGATCACCGGCCGGCAAGCCCGTCACCGTCTTCGGGGCCGCCCAGCTTGCCGCTGTTGCCGCTCGCCATCCGCATCGATTCCCTGCGCATGGGCGAAATCCAGTGGGCCGGCCCGCCCGCGCTGACGCTGAAAAACATCGCGGCGCACGCAGCCACGCGCGGGCTGCACTACCAGCTCGACATTGAGAACGCCGACTTCGATCGGGGCAACTACCAGGCACACGCGGTGGTGGGCGCGCGCCGTCCCATGACGCTGGACGTGATGTTGAACGGCGCGCTGGTCACGCCGGCCGTGGACGGCCTCACGCCCCAGCCGGTCACGCTGCGGGCCACGTTGAAGGGACCGGTCACGAACCTGCTGGCGCAGGCCGAGCTGCAAATGCAAAACGCATTGCCAGCCGACGGCACGCCGCCTGGCCTGGACCCGACGAAAGACCGCGCGCGCACCGGCCGCACTACCGGCACAGCGCCAGCGCCAGGGACGAACGCCGAGGGCGCCGCGCTGCAAGCCCGCGCGCGCATCACGCCGTGGCAACGTTTCCCCGTGGCGGAAGCGCGGGCCACGCTGCGCGCGCTCGATCTCGGCGCGCTGTGGAGCGCAGCGCCCCACACGGCACTGGCGGGTGAACTGAACGTGGAACCCGGCGCCGATGCGAACTCCCCCGGTTGGACGATCAAGACCCACCTCGCCAATTCCGCCGCCGGTCCGTGGGATCGCCACCGACTGCCGATCGCCCGCGTGAGCGCCGAGGCCACCTGGAGCGAGCGCGCCGGCGCCTGGGTGCAAGCGCTCACCGTCGACCTGGCGGGCGGCACGCTGCACGCCCGCGGTCACTGGGGCCCGGAGCCGGATCGCCCAAATCCACCCGCCGCCGGACCCAATGCACCGGCCGTCGCGAAGGCAGGCACCCCCTGGCAAGTCGAGGCGCGCCTGGCCGACATTCACCCCGCGCGCCTGCTGACGTCGCTGGCCGATACGCCGATCGGCGGCAGCGTGAACGCACACGGCACGGCCGCATCACCCATCCGCTTCAACGTGGCGCTGCAGGCCAGCGGCGCCACCGACGCCGCGCACGATCGCAAACCGACGGCGGCCGACCGCGGCACCCTCCCTGACCTGCGCGACCTGCGCTTGCGCAACCTGGACGCGGAGGGTGAATGGGCCGACGGGCTGCTCACGCTCGCGAATCTGCGCGTGCGCACCGACGATGCAGAACTGACGGGTCGCGCCCAACTGCGCCCCACCGATCCAGGCGAGCTCGGAGGCAATGCCGACGTGCGTTTCACGGCGCCCGGCGCGAGTGCCACCGTGAAGGGCGAACTGCGGCCTCGCCGCGGCGCCGGCGCGTTGAAAGTGAATGTGAGCGACGCGGCGCAGCTGCTTGCTTGGGCGCGAAAGCTGCCGGGCATGGCACACGCGCTGGCCGGAATGAAACCGGGCGGCCAATTGAATCTCGACGGGCAGTGGCGCGGCGGCTGGCGCGATCCGGCGCTGCAGGCGCACGTGGTCGCGCCCAGCCTGGACGTGAACCTGCCGAATACTGCGCCGATTGAATTGCGCGGCGTGGACATGAACCTGAATGGCCGCTGGTCGCAAGCGCAACTCACCACGCGCGGCAGCCTGCAGCAAGGCAAGCGCCAGATCCAGTGGCAGATCGCCGCCAACGGCGGCCGCACCAACGCGAAGGCCACGCTGGCCGACTCGTCCTGGCGCGTGAACCTGACGCAACTGCAGGTCAGTACCGCCGATCCCCTGCTCGGCGCCGGCACCTGGCGAGCCGACACCGTGGGCACGGTCGCGCTCGCCTGGGCCAAAGGCGCGCTCGATGCCGCGCCAGGCGCCCTGCGCATCACGGCCCCCGCTCCGAGTTCCCACGCCACCCTCGCTTGGGAGCACACCCGCTGGCACCGGGGCGAACTGAGCACCGCCGGGCATCTGACCAGACTGCCGCTGCAATGGATCGCCCATTTCAAACCGAATGCCGAAAAGGCGGGCAGCGGCGTGACCGGCAACTTGGTGTTCGACGGCGACTGGAACATTCAGGCCGGACGCGACCTGCAAGCCAAAGTCAGCCTGGCGCGCGCCAGCGGCGACCTGACGATTCTGGCGACCGACGCCGAAACCGACGTGCCGTCGCGCGTCACGGCCGGCCTGCGCGCTGCCCGCATACAACTGGACGTGGGCGGCGGCAACGCCACGGTGAATGCGCTTTGGGACAGCGCGCGCGCTGGCTACGTCGAGGGCACGCTGCGCACCCAACTGACCGCCACGCACAACAAGGGCGCGGCTTTCCCGTGGACGTGGAGCGAAAACGCGACGATCGAAGGCCAGATCACCGCCCGCCTGCCCACCATTTCCACCTGGTCCATCCTGGCGCCGCCCGGCTGGCGGCTGCGCGGCGCCGTCAGCGCCGACGTGCGCATTGCCGGCACCGGCGCGGCACCGCAACTGAGCGGCACGCTGTCGGCCGATCACCTGGCGCTGCGCTCAGTCGTCGATGGGGTGCAGTTGCAAGACGGCCAATTGCGCGCGCACCTGGACGGCATGCGCCTGGTGCTGGACCAATTCATCCTGCACGGCCCGGGCGCGGACGGCAGCGGCGGCACGGTCAGCGCCACGGGCGAGGCCGGCTGGATCGGTGGCCAGCTCGAAGCCCGGCTCAGTACTGCCATAGACCAATTGCGCGCGAGCGTGCGCGACGACCGCAAGGTGACCGTGTCGGGCAAGCTGGACACCGCCTTCAAGGACCGCGTGGTCAGCGCCGACGGCGCGCTCCGCGTCGACCACGCGCTCATCGTGCTGCCCGATGCCAGCCGCCCGACGCTGGGCGCCGACGTGGTGATTCACGGCGCGACCCCACCCAGCCACGGCGCCGCCAACGCCAAGAGCAAGGCCGCACCCGTCCTTTCAAATGCCGACAGCGCGCTCAAGGCCAAGGTGGACGTCCAGATCAACCTGGGCGACGACTTCGAACTCAAGGGCATGGGCATCGCCACGCGCTTGGCCGGCACGCTGGCCCTGACGGCTGACGGGCCACTTGCGCAAATGCCCACGCTCAAGGGCCGGGTGCAGACCGAAGGCGGCCGCTTCCGGGCGTACGGGCAAACGCTGACCATCGCGCGCGGGCGCATCTTCTTCTCGGGCAACGTGGCCAACCCGGGTCTCGACATCCTGGCGCTGCGGCCCAACTACAGCAGCGACCAGAAAGTGGGCGTGCAGATCCAGGGCACGGCGCTGCTGCCGCAAGTGCATCTCTATTCCGATCCGGCGCTGCCCGACAACCAGACGCTCGCTTGGCTGCTGCTGGGCCACGCCGCGCCGGAGAACGGCGGCGAAGCGGCGATGATGCAATCGGCCGCGCTGGCGCTCTTGGGCGGGCGCGAAAGCCGCGGACTGGCATCGACCTTCGGACTAGATGAACTGAGTTTCAGCCAAACCAGCAACGCCGCCACCGGCCAGAACGGCAACAGCCTGACGCTCGGCAAGCGCATTTCCGATCGCCTGTACGCCGCCTACGAACAGGGCCTGGGCGGCGCCACCAGCGTGCTCATGATCTTCTACGAGCTCTCGAAACGCTGGGTGATTCGCGGCCAGGCCGGGGCCGATTCGGCCGTGGATTTGATCTTCCGGCTGTCCTACGGATCGGGCGAGTGACGCGGCGCCCGCCGCCGCGCCAGAGTTGAATCCGGCGCCGCGGGTGCGGCGCGGGTGGAATGACGGCCTTCGGCCATCGCATCGATCACCGCGGATTGCAGACGGCGTGTCCACGCCGTCGAGCCGGTGGCGCGCGTGAGCAGTCCGGCACCGATCAGGGCGGCAAACTGCGCCAACACCTGTGCTTCGGGCGGTTCGGCCGCACCCGCGCGTGCCGCGGTCTGGCTGGCTGCGGCCTTGAACTGATCGAACAGCGCGGCCACGCCGCCCGCGTACGTTGCCGCCGCCTCGTCATCGCGCGGCAGTTGGCACGCCTCGGAAGAAAACGCGAGCAGCGGGCAACTGCGCTCCGGCGGCCGCTTGCGGAAATAGTGGCGTGCCAGCGCGGCCAGTTCGCCGGGCGCTTCGGCCTCGCTGCGCCTGCGCACCTCTTTCCACGCCGTCGCCGCATGGTCGAAAGCCAGCGCGAAAGCCTCATCGACCAGCGCTTCCCTGGAATCGAACTGCTTGTAGAACGCGCCTACCGTCAAGCCCGCCGCGTCCATCACTTCGGCCAGAGTGACATTTTCAGTCCCCTTGGCGCGGAACAGCGCGCTCGCCACCGCCACGACGCGCGCCCGGTTGTGCGCGGCCTGCGCGCGCGATGCCCGGCCCATGGCCTACGCCGGCCGCCGCATGACGAGGATGCGCATCACCACGTGCTGGCAGACGTCGTCGCGCTGGTTGCGCGTCTCGCTGTCCAGCGTGACCAGGCCCCGATCCGGCTTGGAACGCGACGGCGTGATCGCCGTGATCTTGCTCACCACGTGCAAGGTGTCGCCGGGCCGGGTGGGCCGCGGCCACTCGATGCTGCCGCCCGCGCCGATGATGCCGCTGCCAAACGGCACGCTCGCCACCAGCAGCTTCATGGTGACGGCGGCCGTGTGCCAGCCGCTCGCCGCCAATCCCTGGAAGAAGGAATGCTGCGCCGCAGCCGCGTCCAGGTGGAACGGCTGCGGGTCGAACTCGCGCGCGAAGGCGATGGTTTGCGCTTCGTCTAAATGATGTTCGGCGCTGCGAAATTCATCGCCAACGGCCAGGTCGTCGAGATACAGCGGGGTGGATTTTGTCATGGGGTTCCCGGTTGCGAAAAGTGGGATCGGTGCGGATTGGATGCAGCGGACGTTCGCGCCGAATAGATTATCATACCTATCTATCAACGTCGCCAGCCCATGACGAAATCAACCACCCCGCCGAGGATGAACCCGCCATGTTGAAAGAGCTCAAGGAACCGGGCGCATGGCTGATCACACTGGCTGCCGCCGGCGTGTTGATGATCACCATGGGCGCGCGCCAGACCATCGGCCTGTTCGTCGGCCCGATCAACACGTCCACTGGCATGGGCATCGCCACTATCAGTTTCGCGCTGGCGATCGCGCAGCTCACCTGGGGCGCCGTGCAGCCGCTGGCGGGCGCGGCCGCCGACCGCTGGGGCCCGTTTGCGGTGCTGGTGGCCGGCACCGTCGTCATGGCGTTCGGAACGGCACTCACGCCGCTGGTCTCCTCCGGCATCGGCCTCACGTTCACCCAAGGTCTGCTGGTGGCGGTCGGCGCCGGCGCCGGCAGCTTTTCCGTGCTGATCGGCGCCGCAGCGCTGCGCATGTCACCTGAGGCCCGCGGCACCGCATCCGGCGTCATCAACGCCGGCGGCTCGGTCGGGCAACTGGTGTTCGCGCCCCTGGCGCAAAAGCTGATCCAGTGGCTGGGCTGGATGGGCGCGATGTACACGCTGGCCGTGATCTGGCTGGCCGCGCTGCCGCTGGCCGGCAAGGTCGCGGGCGGCGGCAAAATCAGCAAACCCGTGGTGGAGTTGAGTCCAGTCAGCCTGCGCCAGACGGTCAAGGATGCCCTGCACGATCGCGATTACCTGCTGCTGAATCTGGGCTTCTTCACCTGCGGTTTCCACATCGCTTTTCTCACCACCCACCTGCCCACCGAAATTGGCCTGTGTGGTCTGCCGCCCACCGTGGCCAGCACCTCGCTCGCGCTGATCGGCGGCGCCAACATTTTCGGCAGCATCTGGGTCGGCCACCTGGTCGGCCGCTACCGCAGCAAGATGATTCTGGCGCTGATGTACACGAGCCGCGCGGTGCTGATCGGCTGGTATTTGATGATGCCGCACACCACGGCGGTGTTCTATGTGTTCGCCATCGGCCTCGGGCTCACGTGGCTCGCCACCGTGCCGCCCACGGCATGCATCGTCGGCAAGCTGTTCAACGTGCGCTTTCTCGGCACCCTGTTCGGTCTGACGCTGTTCACGCACCAGATCGGCGGTTTCCTCGGCGCCTGGCTGGGCGGCCTCGCGCTGGACGCGTTCAACAGCTACGACCCCATGTGGTGGGCCGATATCGCGCTGGCGCTGCTGGCCGCGGCGATCAATTTGCCGATCCGTGAAGCGCGCGTGCGGCGGCAGCTGGCACGCGCTTGAGCCGGCAGTTTGAGCCGCGCGCGAACACCTGATTCGGTGGCAGTCCCGCGTCTTGGGGCGCTGCAACGCTTCCAGCCGACCGGTCAACCCGGCCGAACGAGGCGAGGTTTTCGGAGTGCCCGCACAGCGCCGCCATGTCGGCCGCGCCGTCCGCCCGGACCAGCGGGTCCGTCGTCGTGTTTTCTTCAGCACCTCGGGTACACGCCCGGAACGCCCGTCGCAAAGAAAGACGAGATTGAGGCCCGGGCGCCGCTCCGCGCACCTCAGCCAGCGCACGGTGCCCGTGAACACGCCTGTCCGCGGCACGCGGATACACGACCCGAGAACTGCACGATTCATACCGGGGCATCATTGGATTCCTGACGGGTACAGCGGGGCTTTTCAAGGTCTTGGCAACCTCGGTCGCTCAACTCAAGTGCGCGGCGGCGATCAGGCGTGGTCTTTGCATCCGGGGATTTCAGCCGTCTCGCGGCATCGCGCCGCCGCGAGCGCGTGATCGTGAGGAAAAACGTTATGGCGGTATTGCTGTCGGTCAATGTCGGCCGGGCCAAGGATATTCGATGGAAGGGCCGGACGATCCACACCGGCATCTGGAAGAGCCCGGTGATGGACCGTCGCCGTGTGCGCCGTCTCAACATCGACGGCGATGAGCAAGGCGACAAGATCGGCCACGGCGGCGAGCAGCGCGCCGTCATGGTGTACCAGATCGAGTCGTACCGCTACTGGCAGCGGCAGATGGGGCGTTCGGACTTTGTGTTCGGCCAGTTCGGCGAGAACCTGACGGTCAGCAGCCTGCCCGATACCGAGGTGTGCATTGGCGACCGCTACCGCATCGGCAGCGCGCTGTTCGAGGTGACCCAACCGCGCGTGACCTGCTACCGCGTCGGCATCCGCCTGGGCGAGCCGCGCATGGCCGCGCTGCTGGTGGCGCACCACCGCCCGGGGTTCTACATGCGCGTACTCGAAGAAGGCGACATTGCCGCGGGCGATGCCATCACAAAGGTGGCCGACGGTCCCGAGCGGATGAGCGTGACCGAGGCCGACGGGCTGGTGTATCTGCCGCATCCCGATCCGGCGGCTGTGCAACGCGCGCTGCGCATCGAGGCGTTTGCGCCCGGCTGGAAGATCGCCTTCAAAACCCTGGCCGAGCAGATGTCCGGCATCGGCTGGGCCGAGGGCAAGGGCCTTATCCGCAACGCGGGCGACCCTGCCGCATGGGCCGGCTTTGCGCCCATGCGCGTGCAGGCGGTGCGGCGGCGCACCGACACCGTCATCGATCTGGAACTGCAAGGCGAGGACGCCGCTGCCCACGCCAGCGCCCAAGCCGGCCAGTTCATCACGCTGCGCATCCCCGGCAACGCGGACGCGGCGCCAGCGCTGCGCAGTTATTCGCTTGTTTCAACCGCCACGGCTGGACGCTATCCCATCGCCGTCAAGTGCGAATCCGGTGGTGTGGGCGGCGACTATCTCCGCGGCGTCAAGATCGGCAACGTGCTGCAGGTGGCGGCGCCGCGGGGCGGTTTCGTGTTGCGCGCCGGTCCGCAACCGGTGGTGTTTTTGAGCGCTGGCATTGGCGTCACGCCGGTGCTTGCCATGCTGCGTGACCGCGTGGCGCAGGCCGACGCAGGGCCACGACCGGTGGTCTGGATCCACGGCGCGCGCAATGGCGCGCAGGATGCCTTCGCCGCCGAAGCGAGGGCGCTGCTCGGCCAATTGCCGGGCAGCAAACACGTGATCGCCTACAGCCGGCCGCTGCCTGCAGATCGCGAAGGGCTCGACTTCGACGTGTGCGGGCGCCTTGATCTGGCCAAGCTGCGCGCCATCGGCCTCCCGACCGACGCCGACGTGTACCTGTGCGGCCCCGATGCCTTCATGCGCGACATGCAAGCGGCGCTGGCGGCGCTCTCCATCCCCGCGCTGCACATCCGCACCGAGCGCTTCACGCCCGCCACCGAGGCGCTGACGCCGGGTATCGTCGATCTGCCGCAGCGCGCGCCGCACATTCCCGACGGCGCCGCGGGCAGCGGCCCACGCATCACGTTCGCGCGCAGCGGCATCTCCGCCCGTTGGGACAGCCGCTACCACAGCTTGCTGGAGCTGGCAGAAGCCTGCGACGTCAAGGTGCGCTGGGCGTGCCGCACCGGCGTATGCCACACCTGCATCAACCGCACCCTGCGCGGCACGGTGGAATACGATCCCGAGCCGCTGGAGCGCCCCAGCGCCGGCAATGCGCTGATTTGCTGCTCGCATCCAGTGGGCGAGGTCGATTTGGACATGTAGCGCATCGCGCGATCCGGCAGCGCCGCTGGGATGTCGACCCGGGGCGCGGCCATCCCCGCATGTGATCAGCGGAATAAAAGCACGAAGTGGAAAGCAAAGCCGCGCTGAATCAAGCGGACGAAAAGCTCAAGGCCGGCGGCATCAAGGTCGCCTGCGCGCCGCGGCGGGTGGCATCAGCCGCAATCACAGCCCCAGATAAGCGCGCTGCACCGCCGGATCATCGATCAGATCCTTGGCGCTGCCCGACAGCGCCACGGCGCCGGTCTCGATCACGTATGCGCGGTCGGCGCCGGAAAGCGCCACCTGCACGTCCTGCTCGACCAGCAGCACCGTGACGCCATGCTTGCGAATTTCGGCCAGGATGTCCATCAACTGGTCGACGATCACCGGCGCGAGCCCCAAGCTCATTTCGTCGATCATCATGAGTTTGGGCGCGGCCATGAGCGCGCGCGCCATGGCGCACATCTGCTGCTCGCCGCCCGACATGCTGCCGGCCAACTGGCGCTTGCGCTCGCCCAGGCGCGGAAACAGCGTGTACACCTTGTCGAGGTCGCGCGCGACGTCCGCCTTGTCGTGGCGCCGGTAGGCGCCCATGAGCAGGTTGTCGCGCACCGTCATGCGCGGGAACAACTGCCGCCCTTCGGGCACCTGCACCAGCCCGAGCGCGAACACCTGATCCGGCGCCATCCGCGTCAGATCGTGACCATCGAACGTGACGCTGCCGGTGCAGTCGATCACGCGCGACAGCGCGCGCAGCGTGGTGGTTTTGCCGGCGCCGTTGCTGCCCACCAGCGCCACCATCTCCGCCGGGTGCACGTCGATCGAAATGCCGTGCAGGACGGGCACCGCACCGTAGCCGGCGCTCAGGTTCTCGACCTTCAGGAGCGGCGCACCCAGCGCTGGCTTGGCTTCACTCACGCGCGCTTCCTTCCGAGATAGGCTTGCACCACCGTGGGATCGGAGAGCACCGCATCGGGCGCGCCATCGGCGATTTTTTCGCCGTGATGCAGCACCAGCAAGCGGTCCGACAGGCTCTTGATCGCCTTGATCACGTGCTCGATCACCAGCACGCTGATGCCCTCATCGCGCACCTTGCGGATCACGGCGATGACCTCGTCGATTTCAACGTGATTGAGCCCCGCCATCACTTCGTCGCACAGCAGCAGCTTGGGCTTCATCGCCAGCGCCTTGGCCAGTTCCAGCCGCTTGCGGCTCGGGCCGCCAAGCGCGTCGGCGCGCTGGTCCGCAAATTTTTCCAGTCCGACGAATTCCAGCGCTTCCCGCGCCTGCTCGCGCGCCCGGCCCAGCTTGCGCTCGCCGCCGCCATGGCCGAAGAGCGCGCCGATGGCGACGTTGTCGAGCACCGACAGCCCCGGAAACGGCTGCATGATCTGGAACGTGCGCCCGATCCCCAGGTGCGCGCGGCGGAACGCCGGCACGTGCGCAATCGACCGGCCCTCGAAGCGCACGTCGCCCTCGGTCGGCGCGAGCGTGCCGCTCACCATGCTGATGAGCGTGGTCTTGCCGGCGCCGTTCGGGCCGATCAGCCCGAGGATCTCGCCCTGCCGCAGCGTGAAGCTGACGTCGTTCACCGCCAGCAGCCCGGCGAAGCGGCGCGTCACGTGGTCGACTTCAAGCAGGTTGCTCATATGCGGCCCCCACGCTGCGCCTGCTGCGCTGCCCCCGAGGGGGCTTTCGCGTCTCCGGACGGTCGCAGCACGACGCTCATAGCCGATTCGTCCGCACGTTCTCGGAAAAATAACGCCAGCCGAGCGTGCGGATGCGCCGCGCCAGGTCGGCCAGGCCGTGGGGCATGAAGACCACCGCCGCGACGATCACGATGCCGAAGAACAGCCCGGCGATGCGCGTGATCGAACTGGACAGCACTTCCGACACCGCCGAGAGCGAAATGGCACCCACGATGGGCCCGAACACCGTGCCGGCACCGCCGAACACCACCATGATGATCATCTTCACGTTCAGGCTGATGTCGAACGCGCTGCCCGGATCGAGGAAAGTGATGAAGTACGCCTGGATGCCGCCCGCCAGCGCGCTGAACGCGCCCGACAGCGCGAACGCCAGCACCTTGTAGAGCGTGGTGTTGACGCCGAGGACCGCGGCGCTGTCTTCGTTCTCGCGGATGGCGATCAGGCCGAAGCCGAAGCGGCTGTGCGAGATCCAGTAAATGCTGAGCGTGGCGACAACCAGCAGGCCCAGCGCCAGTTCGTAGAAGAGCGCGTCGTTGTTCAGCGGCGGCAGCACCAGGCCGATGTTCTGACCGGCCAGCGGCACGTTGGAAATGATGGCCGCCATCACGCCCGCCAGCGCCAGCGTGGCAATCGCGAAATAGTGGCCGCGCAAGCGCAGCACCGGGATGCCGACGATGAAGGCGAACACCACCGCGAGCAGCACGCCGAAGCCCATGCCGACCGCAAACGGCAAATGCCACTGCACCATGGCGATGGCCACGCCGTAGGCGCCCAACCCGTAGAAAACCGAATTGCCGAACGAGGGGTAGCCGGTGTAGCCGCCGATGATGTTCCAGCCTTGCGCCAGCACCGCCAGCAGCAGCGCGTTGATGCCAAATTGCGTCAGTACGTCGGAGCCATACCACGGCACGCCGATCAGCACCAGCACGGCGACGGCCAACAGGTATCGGGCCCAGCTCTTCATGCCGTTTTCCCAAGGATGCCCGTGGGCCGGACCACCAGCACGATCGCCAAGATGCCGAAGCTCGCCACGTCGACGAAGGTCGGGCCGATATAGAGCGTGGTGAACGATTCGACGATGCCCAGGATCAGCCCGCCCACCAGCACGCCCAGCGGATTTTCCAACCCGCCGATGATGGCGATGGCAAACGACTTGAGCGTGAGCGAGGCGCCGATGTATGGGTTGATTTGCGACACCGTGCCGTACAGGCCGCCGGCCGTCCCGGCCAAGGCCACGCCGATGGCAAACGTCATGGCGTACAGGTGGCGCGGCTCCACGCCGTAGAGGTGTGCCGCCACCAGGTTCTGCGCGGTCGCGCGGATCGCGCGGCCGAGGCGCGTGTGCAGCAAGAAGAGCCAGACGCCAAATGTCAGCACCAGCGCGCCGAAGAACGCGCCGAGCCGCACCACCGGCAGCACGACGGCGCCCAGATGCAACTGGTTGCCCGCGTACGACGGATTGATGGTGCGGAAATCAGCCGAGAAAAAGATTTGGGCCAGGTAGGTGAACACCACGTCCAGCCCGAACGTCAGCAGCAACGTGTTGAACATCGGCGCGCGCACGATCAGGTTCAGGATGCCGCGCTGCACCGCATAGCCCAGAACGAAAAGCGCCGCCGCGGTGATCGGCAGCCCCAGGAACGGATCGATGTGCAGGTAATGAAAAACGTACCACGAACAATAGGCGCCCAGCATGATGAACGAACCGTGCGCCAGGTTGACGATGTTCAGCACGCCCCAGACCAGGGCCAGGCCGAGCGCCATCACGGCGTACAGCCCGCCCTGCAGGATGCCGTTGACCAGGACTTGGAGGACTAGATCCACTGCGGAATCCGTGGCCGTCGTTCAATCGCCTGCCGGCTTACCGAGTGCTCCACGCCGGCATCGGGTATTTGGGCTGATTCACGAAGCCTTTGGCGTTGTAGACCTCGACCAATTTGTCGCCCTGCACCTGAATCACGATTTGCGGCAAGTTGATTTGTCCGTTTTCGCCGAACGCGATCGGACCGTACAGGCTCTCGAAATTGGTCTTGGCGAGCGCGTCGCGCACTTTCTGCGGATCGAGACTGTTCGCGCTTTCAATAGCCTTGACGATGGTTTCGACGTCGGCTGCACCGGATGCGGCGTGGTAGTCGGGGTCATAGCCGAACTTGGCCTTGTACTCGGCAGCGAACTTGGACGCATCGCCAAACCATTGGTCCTTCAGCGTCGGCTCAGGCAGCCACGCGGTCATGCCGAAGGCGTAATCGGCGTCCTTGCCCAGGGCCTTGCGGAAATCTTCGGTCGACACGCCCACGGTGAACGAATACATCTTGGGCGCGACCGCCAGGCTCTTGGCGTTGCGGATGAAGTTGAGGATTTCGGTCTCGTGGCCCGCCACCAGCACCACGTCCACGTTCTTCGCCTTGATTTGCGACAAGAGTGAACTGAAATCGCTGGTGTTGCTGCTGTAGCGCTCGTCCATCACCGTGTCGAAGCCGGCTTTTTTCAGCAGCGGGCGCGTGCCTTCAGCAGTGGATACGTCAAACGAATCGTCGGCGTACAACAACGCGACCGTCTTCGGCGGCGTTTTCAGCGCCTTCATCATTTCGATCGTGCTGCCGAAATAATTGCTGGCAGGCGCCAGCGTGCCGAAGATGTACTTGAAGCCGCGCGAGAAAATCTCGTTGGAAGCGCCGCCGCCCTGCACCATCGGGATCTTGTATTTTTCCGATACCACCGAATCGGCCAACTGGAAGTTGCTGGCAAATCCGCCCAACAGGAAATTGACTTTGTCCTGCGTGACCAACTGCGTGTACTGGCGCACCGACAGGTTCACGTCGGACTGGTTGTCCAGCATCTTGAGGACCAGCTTGTGCTCCTTGCCATCCACCTTCACGCCGCCTGCCGCGTTGATTTTGTCGATGGCAATCTGGTACGCGTCGCGGTAATAGCGCCCGGTATTGGCGACCGGACCGGTCATTTGCACCGAAGCGCCGAGCACGATGTCCTGGGCCTGAGCTGGCGCGCTGGCAAACACGAAAGCGGCGGCGGCAACGAGCCCCGCCAGTCGGCCGAAATGACTGAATTTCATTTTCACTGTCTCCTCTGTTCGTGCGCCGGAAACCATTCCGGCGCTGGGTGGCTTCCGAATCTACTCCTACCCGCAGAACCCAATGAATCGATCGATCCCGGGTACATGGTCAGCCTGACCGCGCAACCGATTCGGGCCCCAAAACGCGCCGCATTGTGCCACGCGCCACCGGCTGGCGCAGGGGTAAAAACCCGAGTGCCGCCGATACAATCGAGCGCTCCGCCGCCGTAGTTCAATGGATAGAACGAGTGCCTCCTAAGCGCTAGATGCAGGTTCGATTCCTGCCGGAGGCGCCAGCGTTTACCGGGTCTGCTCGCGGCCATTCGACCGAATCCGGCGATTGGCGGCTCGTTATCGTTTCCAAGCGCGCTTGAAACTTGGCCTCGCACGCTTGGGCGACGGCCACCCGCGGTGCGTACCGCGCGATGCGTCCGGTGGCGACGAAAATGGGACACTTCAAGCCCCCTGAAACCCGCCGTTTGCCCCCATGCCCGCCTACTCCTTCGAAGCCCTGCAAGCCGACGGCAAGACCCGCAGGGGCGTGATCGAGGCCGACAACGCCAAGGCGGCGCGCGCGCTGCTGCGCGGGCAGGCGCTGGTGCCGCTGGACGTCAACCCGGTGACCGGCGCGGCGCGATCGGCCCTTTCCAAGCCGCTTTGGGGCGGACACGCGTTCAGCACCACGCAGCTCACCATCTGGACGCGCCAGTTGGCCGGCCTGGTGGGTTCGGGTCTGCCGCTGGAACGCTCGCTCGCGGCGCTCGCCGACGAAGCCGAAGATGAAAAGCAGCGCAACCTGATGGCGGCGTTGCGCGCCGAAGTGAACGGCGGCGCCACGCTGGCGCGCGCCATGGAGCAGCACTGGCGCGAGTTTTCTCCGGTCTACACCGCGGTGATCGCCGCGGGCGAGCAAGGCGGCGATCTCGGACGCGTGCTGGACCGGCTCGCGGACGACCTGGAAGAGCGCCAGGCGCTCAAGGGTCGCTTGATCGGCGCGGCGCTTTACCCCGCCATCGTCACGCTGGTGGCGATTGGCATCGTCGCATTCCTGGTGAGCTACGTGGTGCCGCAAGTGGCCACGGTGTTTGCCGGCACCAAGCACGCACTGCCCTTCCTGACGGTGGTGATGCTCGCCATCAGTGGCTGGATTCGTCACTGGGGCTGGGGCTTTCTCGGATTCCTGGTCGTGGCCTTCTTCGGCCTGCGCGCGGCACTGAAAAACGCCGCGTTCCGGCAACGTTTCGATGCCTCGTGGCTGCGCCTGCCGCTGGTCGGCCGGCTCGCGCGCGGCTACAACGCCGCGCGCTTTGGCGCCACGCTGGCCATGCTGGCAGGCGCCGGCGTGCCGATTTTGCGAGCGCTGCAAGCCGCGGCCAACACGCTCAACAACCAGGCGATGCGTGCCGACGCCGAAGACGTGCTGGTGATGGTGCGCGAAGGCGCCCCGCTCGCCAGCGCACTGGCACAGAAAAAGCGCTTTCCCGGACTGCTCGCGATGTTCATTCGGCTGGGCGAACAGACTGGCCAGTTGCCGTTGATGCTGCAGCGCGCCAGCAAGCAGCTTTCCGGTGAAGTGCAGCGCCGCGCGATGCAGATGGCCACCATCCTGGAGCCACTGCTGATCGTGGTCATGGGCATGATCGTGATGTTGATCGTGCTGGCGGTGATGCTGCCCATCATCCAACTCAACCAATGGGTGAAATGACGCGCACGACGTCAATGGAGTAACTTTGTGACACTGGAACTCAGGCCCCGGGAGATCACCGTGAAAACGATGGCCGGCCGCGCGTTCGATCAGGACACGGCACGCGTCAAGCGCGCTTGCGCTTTACTCCCCGGCGCGGAGAACGAACGCGTCACGGACAAACAGCACTCGATCATTGACGCGTTGGCGATGTCAGAAACGGAGGACATCGATTTCGAGCCGCTGCAGATGCCGGGCTTTTACTCTCGTCCAGCCGAATTCGACAAATAGCAAATCGCATGTCCTCGCTCGATACCGACATCATTCACAACCGGCGGCGATTCGACCGGGCGCCTGCTGCTTTACCCGCTTGGACGAGCGGCGCGAAAACCGACGACCCGTTCGCGTCGTGCATCGCGACCCTCGAACTCGGGCCTGGGATTCAGATTGGCAAGCGACGCAACGCCTGCGATTCCGCGGCCTGTGGCGCTCGCGTATCCGATCCGCTGGACGCCCGCGCGCAACCCCCGACACACGCATGCCCGCCAGCCTGAAAAATCAGCTCGTCGTCGCGATTTCATCGCGTGCGCTCTTTGACTTCGAGGAGGAAAACCGCGTCTTCGAAGGCGGTGATGCGCACGCCTACATGCAAATGCAGATCGAGCGGCTCGATACGCCGGCCCAACCGGGCGTGGCGTTCTCGCTGGTGCGCAAACTGCTGGCGTTCAACGAACCGGGGCACGACCGCGTCGAAGTGGTCGTTTTGTCACGTAACGATCCCGTCAGCGGCATGCGCGTTTTCCGCAGCGTCGCGGCCAGCGGCATCAAGGTCGATCGCGGCGTGTTCACCCAGGGACGCGATCCATTCCGCTACCTGCGGCCGCTGGGCGCCACACTGTTCCTGTCCGCGAATGAAGCCGACGTGCGCCAGGCGCTGCATCTGGGCTATCCCGCCGCACGCGTCGCCACCGACGCGATCAAGGCAAGCGCCGCCCACCCCAACGAAGTGCGCATCGCGTTCGATGGCGACGCCGTGCTGTTCGGCGACGAATCCGAACAGGTCTTCCAAAAAGAAGGACTCGCGGCGTTCCAGCAACACGAAAAAGCGCACGCCGCGCTGCCCTTGCCCGCCGGCCCGTTCAAGCCGTTGCTGGCGGCACTCAACCACTTGCAGCAGGCCGGCAGCGACGTGATGCGCATTCGCACCGCACTTGTCACCGCGCGCAGCGCGCCGGCGCACGAGCGCGCCATCCGGACGCTGATGCACTGGGGTGTAAATGTCGATGAAGCCATGTTCCTGGGCGGACTGCCCAAAGGCGAATTCCTGCGCGAATTCGAGCCTGACTTCTTCTTCGACGACCAGACCGGTCCAGTGCAACAGGCTGCACGGCACGTGCCTGCGGGACAGGTGATTGCGGGCATCACCAACGCACCCGACGTTGAACGTGGGGACGCCGCACCCGCCGCCACCCGAGCCAAGCGTTCATGACGCGCCATATTGCAGCGTCAACCGCCTTCGTTCAACGGACCCGAGCGCCGGGATGCGTGCGCCCGGATCAAACTGGAATCGCCTGTGCCTGCAGGCGCCGAAGCCGGTATCACGCACGCATCACGTGCGTGAGATTCGATTCGCGGCCAACCTCTCGGTCAGCCGGAAAACGAGTTCGATGCGCTTACTTTTTGGCGGCCAAGTCGACAATCTTCACCTCGTGCACCTTGCCGTCCTCGACGACGCCGACCCGACCGTCCATCAGTGCGTGTCCGCCGGCATCGACATTGGTGTAGCCATAGAAGTTGACCGACGGTGGAAGCTCCTTGAAAGCCGCGTCCATCTTTGATCGAATCGCCGTTGCGTCACTGTCGGTACCGGCGAGTTTCATGGCATCCGCCACGGCGTACACGGCCACGTAAGCGATGCCGATTTCACTACCAACGATTCGATCCGGATAGGTCTTTTGGACACGCTTGACGAAGGCCTGGGTCTCCGCCCGCGGATCCAGCATGGTCGGCAAGACACCGATCGAGCCATCGAGTGAAGCCATGCCGCCGCTTACTTTGGACACTTCGTCGAGCTTGGCTTGATCAATCACGGCAAAGCCGCCCTTGAAGCCCAGCTCGCGTGCCTGTTTCGCCACCAGCCCCGTCGGCTCCGACGGGCCACCGATCAACATCACATCCGGCTTGGCCGCCAGCGCACGACTCACGCCGCTGTAGAAATCGGCGGACTTGTTGTAGCTAAGCGTGCCGTCGCTCACGATCTGGCCACCCGCTTTTTCCCACGCCGCCTTGAAAGCCTTTTGCCACGCCTTGCCGTAGTCCGAATCGGTAACCGCGATGGCCGCCTTTTTGCCGAATTTACCCATTTCGTAGTTGACGAACGGTGCCATGTAATCGGTGATGTTGGGCGGCAGTTCGATCGTCAGCTTGTTGCCGCGCTCGGTGATTTCCGGCAAGCTCGAGTACGCCAGCAGCAGGAGCTTCTGTTGCTCGTTGCGGGTTTGCACGGCGAAAATTCCGCCCGAATGCGGCACCAGGATGACCGAAACCTTGTCTTCCTGCACCAGGCGCTGTGCATTGATCGCGGTTTGGCTGGGGTTGTATTGATCGTCGAGCGCAATGATCTCGAACTTGACCTTCTTGCCGGCAACATCGAAGCCTTTGGCGTTGATCTCGTCTGCGGCAAATTTCATGCCGTCGAGCACATTCTTGCCGTAAAACGCCGCGCCGCCGGAAAGGGGGCCGGAATAGCCGATCTTCACGATCTCTTCCGATTGCGCCATGGCGGCCGGCGACAGGGCCAACCCGCTCAGCGCCAACGTGGCAGCCAATATTTCGCGTCGTTTGAGTTTCATGGTTTTCCTTTCTGGAGGGGAGTAAAAAAGCAAAACGGCTCCGTCAGCCGCCGATATAGGCCTTGCGAACGCGCTCGTCGCCGAGCAATTGGTCGCTGTTGCCTTCCATGATGATGCGTCCCCGCTCCATCACGTAGGCGCGATCGGAAATATGCAGCGCCGCAAACGCGTTTTGTTCGGCGAGCAGCACGGTGGTGCCCTCTTTGTTGATCTGTTGAATGATCTCGAACATTTGCTTGACGACGAGCGGCGCCAGCCCCAGCGAAGGCTCATCGAGCAGCAGCAGCTTGGGGCGTCCCATCAGCGCGCGGGCAATGGCCACCATCTGCTGCTGCCCACCGCTGAGCGAGCCCGCCGGGTCGTCCTTCTTTTCGCTCAGGACCGGAAACATGGCGAAGATCTGTTCCAGCCGCTCCTTATTCCCGGCCCTGTCAGACGCGTAGACGAACGCGCCCATCATGAGGTTTTTACGCACCGACATCTGGGGGAACAACTTGCGCCCCTCAGGGCACTGCACGACCCCCTGCCGCACGATTTGAGCCGAGCGCATCCCGAGCAATTCGGCCTCGCCCAGGCGAATGCTGCCGGTCGCCTTGTGCAGGCCGCTGATGGCGCGAAAAGTAGAACTTTTGCCTGCACCATTGGCGCCCAGCAACACCACCAGTTCGCCGTCATCGGCGTGCAAATCGACGCCTTCCAGCGCGCGGAAGCTGCCGTATGAGAGCGAGACGTCACTGAGCCGCAGCATAGTCCGCTCCCAGATAAGCTTCGATGACGGCAGGATTGGCCTGGATTTCGGCCGCCGTGCCTTCGGCGATCTTTTCGCCGAAATTGAGCACCGTGATTTTGTCGGCCAATTTCATGATCATGTCCATCTTGTGCTCGACCAGGCACACGGTCAGCCCGTTTTTGACCATTTTCCGAATCAGCTCGGAAAGCCCCGCCGTCTCTTCCGGATTGACACCGCCGGCAGGCTCGTCGAGCAACAGGAGCTTGGGCTCCGTCGCCAGCGCCAGCGCAAATGCCACGCGCTTGCGCTGCTCCTGCGTAATGTCGCCGGCGAGCCGGTTTTCGAGGTGCGCGAGCCCTACGAAGTCCAGCGCCTGACGCGCCTTCTCGCGGCACAGGCGCTCTTCGTCCTTGAGGCGCCTGGAGCCGATGAGCACGTCCCAAAGATTGGACTGGGTTCGCAAGCGGTGGCCGACGATCAAATTGTCCAAAACCGTCGCCATGTCGAACAGTGTCGTGGCCTGGAAGGTGCGTGCTATCCCGAGTTGCGCCACGCGGTCGGGGCGCAGGCGGGTAATGTCCTGTCCTTCGAAAACCAGCGTGCCCGACGTCGGCTTGTGGACGCCGCTGATCAGGTTGAAGAACGTGGTCTTGCCGGCGCCGTTGGGCCCAATGATGGCGTTGATCTTGCCTTTCTCCACGGTGGTGGAAACGTCGTCCACGGCCACGTTGCCGCCGAAGCGCTTCGTCAGATGTCGGGCTTCAAGCACGTCGCGCCTCCTCTTCGGTCTTGCTCGCAGTGCCACGGGACAGCCCGGCAGCGCGGCGCGCTCTCCATGCCAGGTAGCTGCCGGCAATGCCATTGGGCGCAAAAATCACGATCAGAATGAGAAGCGGACCAAAGACCACGAAACGGTAATCGGCAAGGGCCTGCATGAACTGGGTCGCCCAAGGCACGAGAATGGATCCGAGCAATGGACCAAAGACCGTGCCGAGACCGCCGACCAGCATGTACATGGTCATCTCGAAGGTGTGCATCTCGCTGGCGATATCGGGGCTGAGAAAGCGTACGAAACCCGCGTACAACGCTCCCGACAGCCCCGCATACAACACCGAAATCAGAAACGACAACAGCTTGGTACGGGCCAAATTGATGCCCAGTGCTTCGGCCAACTCATCACCGTTGCGGATGGCAACGAACGAACGCCCCACGAGCGAATTCACCAAACGGAGCATGAACCACACGGCGACACACAGGAAGGCAAAGACCAGGTAGTACGTCGCGCGCGGCGAAGCGAATTCAAAGCCGCCGAAAAATGGCGGCGGCGGCACGCCGATGATGCCGACGACCCCATGCGTCAGGCTGTCCCATTTTTCGATGACCAGGAACAGGATCAGGCCAAGGCACAGCGTGAAGATCGCGAAATAGTGCCCCTTCAACCGCAGCGACAGCCACCCCAGCGGTATCCCGACCACGAGAATGACCGGGCAGCCAGCGAGAAACGCCAGCCAGAACGGCCAGCCATAGTCGACCGTCAGGATGCCGACGGTGTAGGCTCCAATCGCCATAAACGCGGCATGTGCCAGGTTGTACTGGCCGGTGTAGCCCGTGATCAGGTTGAGCCCCAGCGTTGAAATCGCAAAAACGTAGGCGGTCGCCATGACCGTCAGGTAATAGTCGTTATGGGTTATCAGCGGAAAGACGAGCCCCGCGACGAACAAAACGAACCACCCCGATCGCCCTCCAGGCATACGCATGATCAATGTCCTCCGCGTCCAAAGAGGCCCTGTGGCCGCACCGACAGAATGGCCACCAGCAGAACGAAAGCCACGATGTCCTTGTAGTCGGTAGACAGATAGAACGCGGCAAACGCTTCCGCCATCCCGATGATCAGGCCGCCCACGATGGCACCTGGGACACTGCCCATGCCACCGAGAATGATGATGACGAACGCTTTCAGGACCACCAGATCGCCCATGGCCGGGAAGACCAGCGCGATCGGAGCGAACAACGTCGCTGCCACGGCCACCAGCACGCCCGAGATCGCAAAAGTCAGCATGGAAACCCGCGTCGCATCAATGCCCATGAGCGAAGCGCCCTCGCGGTTCTGGGCCATGGCCACGATGCTGGAGCCCGTGGTCGTGCGCGTCAGGAAGAGATGGAGCACCAGCATCAGGATGAACGCGGCGGCGACGATCAACAGGCGCTGAACGGGCGCAACGGCGCCGAAGACGTGGACGATGCCGCCGTAGGGCGTGGGCATGCGACGGAAATCGGCACCCCACAGAACCTGTGCGCCGGCTTGCAGAAACAGCAGCAGGCCGATGGCAGCGACCATCGGGTGCAGCAGCGTGGCGCCGCGCAGCGGGTTGAAAACCAGGCGCTCCGCCAACACGGACAACAACGCGACCGCAATGGCCGAACCCAACATCGCAACCCAGTAATTGATGCCCAGCGACGTCATGAGCAGGTACGAGACAAATGCCCCGATCATGTAAAACGCGCCGTGCGCGAAGTTGGGAACTTCGAGAATGCCGAAAACCAGCGTCAGCCCCAGTGCAACCAGGCCGTATATCCCGCCAAGCACCAGTCCGTTCAGCAATTGCTGAATGAAAATCTCCATCGCGCCCCCTCTTGTATCGCCAACATCACCGGCCGTTGTCGCCGGCTATTGACGAGGGAGTTTACAAGGAGCTGCCGCTGGTCCAGGGAACGACTACGCCAATGCCCCGTACCCGCACGGACTTGCGGGATCGGGCAAAAGAAACGCACACCGCCATGGTTCCTCTCAACTCACGTGCCCCGTGCCGAGTCGACGACATCGCCGCGATTCGCGCGACCGAGCCCCGGCGCGGCGTGCACAGCCGGTGACCATCACGATCGCGCGGACCCTCAAGTCAGAGGAAGTGATCCAGCAGTTTGCGGCTGGCCCGGTCCATCCGATCGAGGTCGCGAATCAGATACTGCACGCCGTGGGCGTCGTTGATGAGCAGCATGCCGGGCGCCATGCGGTGGATGTGCTCTTCGCCCATCAGCATGAAGCGCGTGGGGCCGCGATCGGTCTCCACGTCCCAGTTGCTTGGCGTGGCGTAGCTCGACACCGATTTCAGGCGCTCGATGACCGGCATGAATTCGCGCTGCGCCAGCGCTTCGGCGACCAGCGCGCGCTGCGCTTCGGGCAAGTCGCTCAAGCGCGCGAGCCATGCGAGCTCATGACCCTCCGCATCCAGCACGCTCAACCCCTCGTCCGGCGCGGCCAGCGGGAACGCGCGCACCGGCACCACGTCGACGTGCTCGCGGCCCTCCGCGTCCATCAGGACCAGGCGCCCGAAAGCATCGCGCTTCAGGGCGCGGATCGATGCGTTCATGACTGCACCTCGGCCCGCGCAGGGCGCGTGCTCTCGGCGGCGCCGCGCGTGAATTCCCACTGCGCCTGCTGCTGCCGGTTCTGCGCTTCGTACAAGCGCCAATAGGTGCCGCGCTGAGCCAGCAGTTCGTCGTGCGTGCCCTCTTCCACCTTGTGGCCTTCGTCCAGCACGATCAGGCGATCGGCCTTGCGCAGCGTGGACAAGCGGTGCGCAATGGCGATGGTGGTGCGGCCGCGCACCAGGTTGTCGAGCGCCTTCTGGATTTCGCGCTCGGTCTCGGCGTCGACCGACGCGGTGGCTTCGTCCAGGATCAGGATGCGCGGGTTGACCAGCAAGGCGCGCGCGATGCTCACGCGCTGGCGCTCGCCGCCCGACAGGCCCTGGCCGCGCTCGCCCACGAGCGAGTCATAGCCTTGCGGCAGCCGCAGGATGAATTCGTGCGCGTGCGCCGCGCGCGCGGCCGCCACGATTTCCGCGCGTGTCGCGTCGGGCTTGCCATAGGCGATGTTTTCCGCCACGGTGCCGAAGAACAGGAACGGCTCCTGCAGCACCAGGCCAATATGGCGCCGGAAATCGGTCACGGCCACCTGGCGCACGTCCACGCCGTCGATCAGGATGGCGCCTTCGGCCACGTCGTAGAAGCGGCAAATCAAATTGACCAGCGTGCTCTTGCCCGCGCCGCTGTGGCCCACCAGACCAATCATTTCGCCCGGCGCGATGTCCAGATCCAGATGCTCGATGGTGCTGCGGTTGCCGTAGCGAAAGCTCACGTCGCGCAGCGTGATGCGCCCTTCCACCTGCGGCAGCGCCACCGGGTGGGCCGGCTCGGGCACATTCGAGACGTGGTCCAGGATTTCGAAAATGCGCTTGGTGCCCGACGCCGCTTTCTGCGTGACCGAGACGATGCGGCTCATCGAATCAAGCCGCGTGTAGAAGCGGCCGATATACGCCAGAAACGCGGTCAGCACCCCGACAGTGATCTGGTGGCGACTCACCAGCCAGATGCCGAACGCCCAGACGATCAGCAGGCCGATCTCAGTCAGCAGCGTGACGGTGGGTGCAAACAGCGACCACAAGCGGTTCAGGCGGTCGTTGGCCGCCAGGTTGCGCCGGTTGGCGACGTGAAAGCGCTGCGTTTCGCGCGCTTCCTGCGCGAACGCCTTGACCACGCGGATGCCGGGGATGGTGTCGGCCAGCACGTTGGTCACTTCGGACCAGACGCGGTCGATTTTCTCGAAGCCGGTGCGCAGCCGGTCGCGCACCTGGTGGATCATCCAGGCGATGACCGGCAGCGGCGCGAGCGTCACCAGGGCGAGCGACGGGTTGATGGAAAACAGGATGATCGACGTCATGGCGATCATCAGCACGTCGGTGGCGAAGTCGAGCAGGTGCAGCGACAGGAACACGTTGATGCGATCGGTTTCCGAGCCGATGCGCGCCATCAGTTCGCCGGTGCGGCGGCGGCCGAAATACTCGAGCGAAAGGCCGAGCAGGTGCTCGTAGGTGGCGGTGCGCAAATCGAGCCCGATGCGCTCGGACACCAGCGCCAGGATGTAGGTCTTGATCCACCCGAGCCCCCACGCCAGCACCGCCGAGCCCAGCAGCCCCGCGAGCAGCCAGGCCACGTAGTGCACATTGATGGGCTTGCCGTCCTGGAACGGAATCAGCACGTCGTCCATCAGCGGCATGGTGAGATACGGCGGCACCAGCGTGGCCGCGGTGCTGCACAGCGTGAGCACGAAGCCCGCCAGCAGGCGCCAGCGGTACGGGCGGGCAAAGCGCCACAAGCGCAGCAAGGTCCAGGCAGATGGCGGCTTTTCTTCGGCCGCGGCATCGGACGGGATGGCGCCCCCTGCTTCGATCGAAGCGACGTCTGCGGCTTCGGACGCCGGCGCCGCGCGCGGGCTGAAGCCGGTGGCAAGATCGGCCTGCGCCGCCTGGAACGCCCGCACCAGTTGCTGCGCGGCGCGGTTCAATCCCAGCGTGTAATGCCAGCTCGCCATCCGTCCGGCGGTATCGCACAGCTCCAGCGTGCCGACGCCCGCGTGATCGGAAAGCAACAGATTGGAACTCGGAGACAAATCCCAAGTCTCCCACGCACCTTCGTTTCCGGAGCGCGCGATAATTCGCCGATTCGTCACCACGACCCAGCCGTTTGCAAAATACCGATCAGCGTTCAGGTCAGCGTTCAACGCGCCTTTCACGCTTTCTGACGCGTCCAGCGGCAGATCGCGCGGCGCACGCTGAGGGGCCCCGGCTGCTGCGGGGTCAAGGGCAAGAGATACGGGCTGCGGCATAAATGCGAGGAAGCGGGCGCGTGTCCGGGTGCTCCCGGATTGCTGGCTCAGCACACCATTTCAGAAAAACAATCACGCTTCGCGATGAATTCCATTGAATCTGGCGCAAGCCGCGAGAGTGGCGGGCGCAAATTGTATCCAGCGGTCGATGCCGCCGTCGCCGAGTCGAAGGGCGAGCAAGCAGGGCATCCGTCATTCAGCGACATCGCCATCCGGCGCATGACTTTCCTGGGCGGCCCCAACATGTGGACTTACCGCCCGGTGATCGAAGCCATCATCGATCTGGGTGCGCTGGAAGACTACCCGTCCAACAAGCTGCCGGGTTTCGTCGACCGACTGCTGGCGTGGCTGCCCTCGCTGGTGGAACACCGCTGCAGCGTGGGCGAGCGCGGCGGCTTCATCGAGCGCTTGCGCGAGGGCACTTGGGCCGGCCACATCCTGGAACATGTGACGCTGGAACTGCAAACCCTGGCCGGCATGAAGTCCGGCTTTGGCCGCACGCGCGAAACGCACCAGCGCGGCGTCTACAAGCTGGTGTTTCGCACCGACCACCCCGCCGTCGGCCGACCGGCGCTGGAGCGCGGACGCGATCTCCTCATGGCCGCCATCAACGGCCATTCGTTTGATGTGAACGCGGCCGTCAAGGAACTCGCCGTTCTGGTCGATCGTTATGCGATGGGACCCAGCACCCTGTGCATCGTAGAAGCAGCGCGCAAGCGCGGTATTCCGGCCACGCGGCTGAACGACGGCAACCTGGTGCAACTGGGCTACGGCCGGTCGCAGCGCCGTATCTGGACGGCCGAAACTGACCAGACCAGCGCCATTGCCGACGAAATCTCGCGCGACAAGGACTTGACCAAGCGCCTGCTGGCAGAAGCCGGCGTGCCCGTGCCCGAAGGCGAGACAGTGGAAACGGCCGACGCGGCCTGGGAAGCGGCCGAAGACATCGGCTTGCCCGTGGTCGTCAAGCCGTCCGACGGCAACCATGCACGCGGTGTTTCGCTCAACCTGAAAACGCGCGAGCAAGTCGCCAACGCCTTTGCCGCCGCCGAGCGTGAGGGCTCAGGCGTGATCGTCGAGCGCTACATCGAAGGCGACGAACACCGCCTGCTGGTGGTCGGCGACAAGGTCGTGGCCGCCACGCGCGGCGAAGTGGTCAGTGTCCGGGGCGACGGCAAGTCGACGATTGCGGACTTGATCGCCATCCAGATCAACACCGATCCGCGGCGCGGCAACGCCGAAACCTTTCCGCTGGAGCCGCTGCGCGCCGACGACCCGGTGCTCACGCTGATCCTGCAGAGCCAACACCTGACCAGCGCCAGCGTCCTGGCGGCGGATCAGATGGCGACGGTCCAGCGCACCGGCAACATGGATATCGACGTGACCGGCGAGGTTCACCCGCTGGTGGCAGCTCGGGCCACGCTCGCGGCGCGCACCGTCGGCCTCGACATCGCGGGCATCGACCTGGTGGCGCAAGACATCGGCCAGCCACTGGAAACACAGGGCGGCGCGGTGGTCGAAGTCAATGCCGGCCCGGGGCTGCTGATGCACCTCAAGCCGGCGCACGGCAAGCCCGAACCCGTGGGTGAAGCCATCGCAGCGCACCTGTTTCCGGCAGGCGACAGCGGCCGAATCCCGGTGGTAGGCATCGTCGACGGCGCGCAGGATGCGCTCACGGCCCGGCTGTTGAACGACTTGCTGTTGCTGCACGGCTGGCGCACCGGTTTGGCCTGCCGGACGGGCACATCGCTCGGCGCGCGCCAACTGAATGCCGTCGACGCCACTGGCTTCGATACCGCTCAGGCTGTTTTGATCAACCGCACCGTGCAGGCGGCGGTGATCGCAACTTCGGCGCGCCGCATCCTCGCCGAAGGCCTGCCCTACGACCGCTGCCAGATCGGCATCGTGGTGGCCATGCCCGCCGCGCAAGGCCTGGAGGACTTGTTCATCACACGCGCGGAACAAATGCCCGGCGTGATCCGCACCCAGGTCGACGTGGTGCTGCCCGGTGGCGCGGCGATCCTGAATGCGGACGACGCCGGCGTGCTGGCACTGGCGGAATATTGCGACGGTGAAGTGATTTTGTTCGGTACACAGCCCGAACGGGACGCACTGGTGGCGCACCGCGCCGCCGGCGGCCGCGCCGTGCTGGCGCGCCACGGCCACATCATTCTGGCCAGCGGCGCACAGGAAGAAGTCCTGGTGGAACTCTCCAACGCCGCGCTGTTGCAGGCCACGCCCGCCGGGCCGCAAGATCTGCGACCGCAAGTGCTGGCCGCGACTGCGGCTGCGTGGTCGCTCGGCGTGGCGCCGCGCCTGATCCACGCGGGGCTGCTGCACTTCAACGAAGGCAGCGCCGACTGCTGAGCCTCCACGCGTTCCGGTCCATCCCGTTTTCCAATCACCGACCCTCGGTCTTATTCCCCATGGAAGTGACACGTATCCGCGCGCTGCGCGGCCCCAATCTGTGGACTCGCCACACCGCCATTGAAGGCATCGTGAATTGCGCTCCGTCGGAACTGGACCTGCACGCAACGCCCGATTTCGAGCGCCGGCTGCGCGAGCTGTTTCCATCGGTGGGCGCGCTCTACGCGCCGCATCGGGGCAGTCCGGTTTCGATGGCACACGCACTGGCGCTGACGGCACTGGCGCTGCAGGCCAAGGCCGGTTGCCCGGTGACTTTCAGCCGCACCACGGCCACCACCACGTCGGGTACGTTCCAAGTCGCCGTGCAATACACGGTCGAGGACGTGGGGCGCCTCGCGTTCGAGAAAGCGCAGCAGTTGTGCCGCGCAGCCGCGGAAGGCACGCCGTTCGACACCACCGCGGTGCTGGCCGAACTGCACGAGCTGGACGGCAACAAACGCCTGGGGCCCTCCACCCGTTCCATCGTCGATGCGGCGGTGGCACGCGGCGTTCCGTATCGACGTCTCACCAGCGGCAGCCTGGTGCGCTTTGGGTGGGGCCGCAAGCAGCGCTATATCCAGGCGGCCGAAATCGATCGCACCAGCGCCATTGCAGAATCGATCGCACAAGACAAGGATCTGACCAAAAAGCTGCTCTATGCCGCCGGCGTACCAGTGCCCATGGGCCGACCGGTCGGCAACGTGGAAGAAGCTTGGGCGGCCGCGCAGGCGCTTGGTTTTCCGGTGGTGGTGAAGCCCCAGGACAGCAACCAGGGCAAGGGCGTGACGGTTGGCGTCAGCACGCGCGAGCAGATGCAAGCCGCTTTTCCGGCGGCTGCGCTGCACGGCCACGTGATGGTCGAAAAATACCTGCCGGGGCACGATTTCCGCCTGCTGGTGGTGGGCAACCGGCTGGCGGCAGCGGCGCGCCGTGACCCGCCGCTGGTGATCGGCGATGGCGTGCACACGGTGCGTGCACTGATCGACGAGGTCAACAAGGACCCGCGCCGCGGCACCGGCCACGAAAGCTCACTCACGCAGATCCGCCTGAATTCAATCGCCGAAGCACGCCTGGCTTCGCAGGGCTTGACGCCGGATTCGATCCCCACACCGGGGCAGTGCGTGATCCTGCGCAACAACGCCAACCTTTCGACTGGCGGCACCGCCACCGACGTGACCGACAACGTCCATCCGGAAGTGGCGGCGCGCGCCATCGAGGCCGCGCAAATGGTCGGGCTGGACATCTGCGGCGTCGACGTGGTGTGCGAAACCGTCAACAAGCCGCTGGAAGAGCAGCACGGCGGCATCGTCGAAGTGAACGCCGCGCCAGGCTTGCGCATGCACATCAGTCCCTCGTTCGGGCGCGGGCGCAACGTCGGCCGGGCGGTGGTCGAAACCTTGTTCCCGGAAGGCGAAAACGGCCGCATTCCGGTGGTTGCCATCACTGGCACCAATGGCAAGACCACCACGGTGCGCCTGGCGGCGCACCTGTTTGCCGCGCAAGGCCTGTGCGTCGGCATGACGAATACCGACGGCATTTACATCGGTGACCACGAAATCGACACCGGCGACTGCTCCGGCCCGCAGAGCGCGCGCCGCGTGCTGGCGCACCCTGACGTCGACGTGGCCGTGCTGGAAACGGCGCGCGGCGGCATCCTGCGCGAAGGGCTGGCGTTCGACCGCTGCCAGGTGGGTGTGGTCACCAACATCGGCACCGGTGATCACTTGGGGTTGAACTACATCACCACGGTGGAAGACTTGTCGGTATTGAAACAGGTGGTGGTGCTGAACGTCGCGCCCACCGGTACCGCCGTGTTGAACGGCATGGATCCATACGTTTCAAAAATGGCGTCGCACTGCCCCGGGAAAGTCATTTTCTTCGGCCGCGACATTCACCATCCGGTGATGGCCACGCACCGGGCACAAGGCAAGCGCGTGGTGTTCCGGGATGATGACGCGATCGTGTGCGCGCAAGGCGCGTTCAGCCATCGCCTGCCGCTCGCGCAAATCCCGCTCACGCACAACGGGTTGATCGGCTTTCAGGTCGACAACGCCATGGCCAGCATCGGCGCCGCGTGGGCGCTGGACACACCGTGGGATGCCATCGAGCGCGGACTGGCCACGTTCGTGAGCGATTCAGCCAGCGCGCCGGGCCGCTTCAACGTGTTCGATTACCGCGGCGCCACCATCATTGCCGATTACGGCCACAACCCGGACGCCATCGCCGCGCTGGTGCGCGCCACGCACGAAATGCCGGGCAACCGCCGTTCGGTGGTCATCAGCGGCGCCGGCGACCGGCGCGACCAAGACCTGCGCGCGCAGACTGAAATCCTCGGCAACGCGTTCGACGACGTCTTTCTCTATCAGGATGCGTGCCAGCGCGGCCGCGCCGACGGCGAAGTGTTGACGCTGCTGCACCAGGGCCTGAAAAACGCCCGGCGCACGCGCAAGGTGGAGGAAATCCACGGTGAATTCATCGCCATCAATCACGCCATGGACCAACTGCAGCCGGGTGACCTGTGCCTGATCCTGGTCGATCAGGTGGATGAGGCGCTGGCGCTAATCAAGGAGCGCGTGGCGACAGCGCCCGAGCCGACTGCCACTGCAACGGGCACCACCGCCACCGTCTGATACAGCAACAAGCTGCCGCGGCAGTCGCCACACGCGTACCGCCAGCGACGTGGCCCGGCCGGACCGCTGCCGATCAGAAGCGATAGCGGTAGTAGATTTCGGTGAAGTTGATGCCCGGGTTGGGCGACTTGATGCTGGCGTTGGATTCGTGCTGGAAGCGCACGCCCACTGTCGACGCGCCCCATTGCCATCCCGCGCCCAGCATGTCGGCGAACTGGAACGCCGTGCTCATGGTGGTGTCAGGCGCCAGGTACGTGTGCGAAAGCAGCCGCACGCCAATGGACGCTTCGACGAAAAAGCCCGGCGCGCTGCCCGCGCCCGCGTGCTCCAGCCGGAAAACCGGCGAATAGCCGAATTCGATGATGTTGCGCGCATCGGGCACGTGCCAGTGCGCCAGTTCGACCTCATGGCGCAGCGCCAGGCGCCAATCCTGCCCCTGCCACAGCGGCGTGGGCTGAGTCCAACCCGCGATCATCCCGAGCTTCTTGATGTCGTGACGCGAGGCATGCGCCGCGACCAACGTCAAATCGAGCGGCGCCGCCGACGCGGGCGCGCTCAAGCCCAACGCGGCAAACAACACGCTCGCCGCACCAAATGAAATGATTTTCTTGCCGTGCACCATCAACTCCCTGATTTGCGGCCGATGATACGACGAGGGTTCGACGATGCGAATGCGCGGCATGCGGACGCGCTCAACCCGGCTTGCCATCGGCCCGCGGCTTGCCATACCAGCCGGCAAAGCGCAGCCCCCACACCGTGACCACCAGCGCCCAGAGAAATGCCGCGGCCACGGTCCAGCTTATCGGCACGCTTTGAATCGCCGCCAGCAAGCGCACCAGCACCGTGATCTGCAGCAGCATGAACAGGCCCCAGGACAGCGCGTCGGCCACCAGCGGGCGGCCGCTGTGACCGCAGGTAACGCGCGTCACCATGGCCAGCATCAGCGAGCCCAGGAAGCCCATGGCCAGCGCGTGCAGCGCGCCGACGCCCAATACGGCACTGCCGGTCGTGATCCACAGCACGCGGCCGAGCGCACTGTAGACCAGTGCGATGCCGAACCAGGAAAAGCCGATGTGCAGCATGGCCAGCAAGTGATCGCGCATGCTCCGCATCACGCCCCAGACCAGCGCCACCCAGAGCAAGGTGACGCCGATCACCACTTCGGCCAGCACGCACAGCCAAGTCCATGCCGGCCAGGCATTGGGTGAAGGCGCGAAATACGCGACCCACTCAGCCACCACCTCGAACGCCGCCACCCCCAGCATCATCCCGAGAATCCAGCGCGGCCGCCAAGCCGCGACCGACGGCACGACGTTGTGCGTGAAGTACGGAATCATGCGGTGCGCCACGGTGGAGAACACCACCACGATGAAACCCCAGAGCGCGCTCTGTACGAACACCAGCTCCAGCCCATCCTGGCCCAGCAACAGCGACACCGCCGCGCCACCCAGTCCGATGACGCCCACGAGGCCACCGCAGCCCACCGATAACCCATGCATGCGGTCCGGTGCCTTGCTGAGGAGGACCAAGCGCCAGAACATGCCAAACATGCCGGCCAACCCCAGCCACGCCACGAACAACGCCGTGACCGCCAGGCCGCGGCCAGCAAACGCGCCGATGAGCCAGAGGATCCACCCGGCCAACTGCAACAGCAGCGGCGCCAGCAGTTGACGCGCCAAATACGGTGGCACGTTCAGCCACTTCGGCCCGGCGGTAAACAGAAAGCCCGAAAAAAACAGCGGCATGAAGCCGAACACCATGACCGTGCCGTGCGTGATGGTCGACGACAGCGCGTAATGCAGTCCTAACGTGCCCGTGCTGCGATCCCACTGCACCACGAGCCACCAGAGGCTCGCGAGCACCAGAATCGTGACGGCGCAAAAGAAGCCGAGCCGATGGGGCGCCACCACCAGGCGTGCAACGCGCCAGCCTTGCGGCCCGGTCACGACCGGCGCCTTAAGTGCGACAGCCACCGGTTTGGCCGCAGTAGACTGGGCCGGTTGAATGGGAGTTTCGGGTGGGGCCATGGAATCGAAAAAATGCTTGAATGAACCGCGTCTTCTGCGGCATGCGCCGCAAAGCGGGATTTGAAATACTTTAAATCAAGCGCGCCACCTGGCGCCAAAACCCCCCGTGCGTCGCGCCCATTGGTGGCCGCGACCCATGCAACCTCCATCAGCCACCGCCCACGCTGTCCGGGCCATCCGGATTCGGTCCGACCGCCGAGCTGATCACACGCTCATTAGGGCCAAAAACCACGTCGAAGCCCTTGGTTTCATTGGGAGGTTCCAGAAACTTCCAGGTCCACACGATCTGGTTTTTCAGTTTGTACGGCACCTTGCGCGCCGGTTTGCCCAAAAGCCGCTGCACGGCCTCGGCGTCCATGCCAGGCTGCACGCGCGCGAAGTTGGCGGGCGTAAGCACCTGCTCCAACGCGGTCATGCGCCCATCGGCACCGATGGTGACCATGTAGTTGCGCACACCCTGGGGCTGGCGGTCGTATTCGAAAGTACGCGCTCCGCCCGACTCGGGCCAGATGCGCTCGGGCTGGCCCAGGTACTTGATGACGTCGGCCTCGGTCGAAACCCCTACCTTCAAGTTGTCGAGCGCCGCCTGGTCGCAAGCGCCCAGACTCAACGCCAGACTTGTCAGCAACGCCAAACCCGGTATGCGCATGTGCATGCTCCCACGTTTCATGAAATTCGCATCGGCCTCGGTAGAATGGGGCCGTCGAGGCGCGGGTGCCGATTGGAGCACCCCAGCGCCTGGCGGGACCGAATGCCATGTTACGTGCCAATTTCACCCATCAGCGTCACTATACGTCGGACACCACCGACTTCATCGCGCAGTTGAAACATCAGGACGCCGATCTGGAACAGCGGCAGCGCGCCGGTCGCGGGCGCCTCTGGGACAAGAAGCTCGATCTCCACCTGGAAGACCAGTTTCAATCGGCGCGCGTGCCACAAACCGCCTATGTTTATTACGAATACGGGCAGCTCAACGACAGGGCCAGGTCACGGAACTGGTTCATCCTCAAGTAGCCGTCGCTCGCCTGTACGGCGAGCCGCTGTTCGCGCTACCGCAAGATCTGTACATCCCGCCGGACGCGCTTGAGGTGTTCCTCGACGCGTTCGAGGGCCCGCTCGACTTGCTGCTGTACGTGATCCGCAAGCAGAATTTCAATATTCTCGACATCCCGATGGCAGCGGTCACGCGCCAGTACTTGGCGTATATCGAGCAGATTCGCAGCCACAACCTGGAGCTGGCGGCCGAATACCTGGTGATGGCGGCGATGCTGATTGAAATCAAGTCGCGCATCCTGCTGCCGCCGAAGAAAACAGCCGTCGATCAGGAGCCCGAGGATCCACGCGCCGAGCTGGCGCGGCGCCTGCTGGAATACGAACAGATCAAGCTCGCCGCGGCACGGTTGGATGCCGTGCCGCAACTCGGGCGCGACTTTCTCGCGGCGCGGATTTACGTCGAACAGGCGATGGCGCCGCGCCTGCCGGAGGTGACACCCCTTGATTTGCAAGATGCCTGGGCCGGACTCATGCGCCGCGCGCAAATCCTGCAGCGCCACACGATCACGCGCGCCACCCTGAGCGTACGCGAACACATGGGCATGATCCTGAAGACGTTGCGCACGCGCCCTGTCTCGATTTTCGAGGACCTGTTCGACGTGGCGCACGGCGTGCAGGGCATGGTGGTGACGTTGATGGCACTGCTGGAGCTCTCGCGGGAAAAACTGGTGCAAGTGGTTCAGGCGGAAGCGTATGCGCCCATTTACGTGCACCTCGGCATGACGGCGACGGCCAGTGACTGACCGTTCCCGCTCGCGTGCTGTGCCCGTGACTCACCGCTTGCAGCCACCCAGAAAAAAGCGCGCGCACTACGGCACCGATACCCGTCCATGAAGCGCGTCAGCCCGAATCGGAACGCCTTGCTCGCCCTCGCGATCCTGGTGGTCGTCTGGGGCTACAGCTGGATTGTGATCAAGCAAGTCACGCCGTACATTGGGCCGTTTGATTTCGTTGCGCTGCGCTTTGGACTTGCGACGGTCGTGCTGCTGGCCGTGCTGCTGGTTCGGCGCGAATCGCTCAAGCCAACGCCGCTGGCCTACACCATTGCAGTGGGCGCCACGCAAACCGCCGCCATGCAGGCGCTGTCGCAATGGGCGCTGGTGAGCGGCGGCGCCGGGCACGTTTCCATCTTGGCGTACACCATGCCGTTTTGGTCGGTGCTGTTTGCGTGGTGGCTGTTGCGCGAGCGCCCGAACCCGCACCAGTGGTTCGGCATCGTGCTCGCCGTGGGCGGGCTGATTTGCATTCTCGAGCCCTGGCACGGGCTCGGCGGCTGGCAAAGCTCCGCATTGGCGATCGCGGCCGGTGCCAGTTGGGCACTGGGGATCATCCTCGCCAAGCGCATGTTCGAGCGCTATCACCCGCCGCTCCTGGCGTTCACGTTTTGGCAATTGCTGTTCGGGTCGATCTTCCTGGCAGCCACGGCACTGCTCACGCCGTCCAAGCCGATCCAATGGACGTCCGGGTTGGTCTGGGGCCTGCTGTACGCCGCCGTTCCCGCCTCGGCATTCGCCTGGGCGCTCTGGTCGTTCGTGATCGATTGCTTGCCGGCGACGATTGCCAGTTTGTCGAGCTTGGGCGTGCCGATCAGCGCCATTCTGCTGGCCTGGATCATTCTCGGGGAACGGCCGGACCGGTTCGAGCTCCTGGGCGTGGTGCTGATCGTCTTGGGTTTGGTCGCGATCAGCGGCATCGGTCGTCGACCAGGTGCCAAATTCACGCCACGGCGGGCGTAACGCGAACGCACCGGGTCAGCCACAAACCGCGCCGAACGCGGTACGAAAATCCGGCAGCCGCGGCGCCCCGGGCTGCTGGCGGCCAGCGCTACAACATCTCGCCCTTGGGATCGCGCCCCATGAGCGCCACCAGCGCTTCGACCGGCCTGAGATGGCCTTCCAGCAGCGCCAGAACGCATTCGGAGATTGGCATTTCCACGCCGGCGAGGCGCGCGCGCTGCACCACGGTATGCGCGCTGTACGCGCCCTCGGCCACGTGGCCGAGCGAAGCCAGCACCTGACCGAGCGATTCACCACCCGCCAGCAAAAAACCCACGCGCCGGTTGCGACTCAGGTCGCCGGTGGCAGTGAGCACCAGATCGCCCATACCCGAGAGCCCCATGAAGGTCCGTTCTTGCGCCCCCAGGGCCACGCCAAAGCGCGCCATTTCGGCCAGGCCGCGCGTGATCAACGCCGCGCGCGCATTCAGCCCGAGCTTCATCCCATCGGCCAGTCCGGCGGCAATGGCCAACACATTCTTGACGGCGCCACCCACCTCCACGCCGATCAAATCGTCGTTCACGTAAACGCGCAGCGTCGGCCCGTGAAACGCAGCCACCAGGGCATGGTGCACGGCCGCGTCGCGACTGGCCGCGACGATGGCCGTGGGCTGACCGCGTGCGACTTCCTGCGCGAAACTGGGACCGCTCAGCGCGCCGGCGTGCAGGTGCGGCGCCACCGCCTGCTGTACTTCGTGCGGAAGCAACCCTGCGGCCGCTGCCCGGCCACCTTCCGCCACGGCTTCGAAGCCCTTGCACAGCCAGGCCACGGGCATTTGCGCGTCGCGCACCAGCGTCAAGGTGGCGCGCAGTCCGGCCACGGGCGTGGCAATCACCAGCAGGTCGGCCTGCGGCACCGCCGCCAGCAGTTCCGCGGGCGCGCCGCTGCGCAACTTCAACGTGTGTGGCAGCGGAATGCCGGGCAGGTAGCGCGCGTTCTCACGCGTGGCGTCCATGGCTTCGGCCTGTGCGCGGTCACGCGCCCACAACACCACGTCATGCGCGGCCGGGCTGCGCGCCGCGTTGACCGCCAGCGCGGTGCCCCAAGCGCCGGCACCAATGACGATGATCCTCATGCGATCCCCCCTCTCCGCAATGCACGCGCAGGAACCGCGCCGCCGCCGCGCGGCGCAACGGTTTACTGCGTGGTCTGAGGCGCGGGCGCTGCGCTGTTCGGCGCCGCCTGCTGCTGGTCGTACATCGACTGAAAGTTGATTTCGGCCAGATGCACCGGCGGAAAGCCGCCACGTTGAATCAGATCGGCCACGTTGCCGCGCAGATACGGATAAACGATCTGCGGGCACGCCACGCCCAGCAGCAGCCCCATCTGGTCGTCGGGAACGTGGCGGATTTCAAAAATGCCGGCTTGCTTGCACTCGCACAGAAACACGGTCTTGTCGGCAATCTTGGTTTGCACGGTGACGCTGACCGTGACCTCGACCACCCCGTCGGCCAGATGCTCGGCGCCTACGCCGATGTTGATTTCGACCGTCGGCTTTTCCTGGTTCAGGAATATCGCCGGGGAGTTGGGCTGCTCCAGGGAGGCATCTTTCAGGTAAACGCGCTGAATCGCAAAGACTGGGGTTTCTTCTGCCATGGTTTCCATCAATCCATAAAAAGCGCCCTGCTCCGGACCATTCCTGCGCGGCGCGTGACCTCACGAAAAGCAACCGCTCAACCAGCGAGCAGCGCGTCGAGAGCGCCGCGCCGGTCCAACGCCATCAGATCGTCGCAGCCGCCCACGTGCTGACCGCCAATGAAAATCTGCGGCACCGTGTGCCGGCCGGTGATCTCCATCATGCGCTCGCGTTGGCCAGGCTCGAGATCCACCCGAATCTCCTCGACGTCCCGTACGCCCTTCTTGGCCAGCAACTGCTTGGCACGCAGGCAATAGGGGCAGGTTCCGGTCGTATACATCTTGACCACCGACATCTCACATGACTCCTTCAATTCACGGTTCCGGCCTGGCAATTCAGGCCGACTCGACGGGCAAATCGGCATCGCGCCAGGATTTCAGCCCGCCATTCAGCGATTGCGCCTGGTCGTAGCCCAGCTTTCGCGCAATCGCGACGGCTCGCCCCGATCGTCCGCCGGTCTGGCACACCAGGATGAGCGGAACGGTCTTGTTCTTCACGACTGTTGTCAGGCGCTCCTGAAGCTGGGCAAACGGCACGCTCTTGGCGCCAACGACGTGGCCCGCGCTGTATTCGGCCGGCTCGGACACGTCGACCACGATGGCGCGTTCGCGATTGATGAGCTGCACCGCCGCCAGCGGCGTCACGCTGGCGGATCCGCCGCGCAACAGGGGCCACGCCAGCATCGCGCCAGAAATCAGTGCCACCAAGATGAACACCCAATTGGCGAGCAAGAATTCCATGGGACCGACTTTCTTCAAGACAACCGTACGGGAATGCTCTGCGCCACGCCAACGGAAGTACCGCACGCGATGCACAGACAGAACCCATTATTTTAAAATAAGCGCTTTGCGTTGCGCGCGCTGCAAGGCGGCTTGTGCAACCGGCTTTCGAGAAGCGCTTCCCACCTGTCCATGCACACACTCGTTTTGCTCCGCCACGGCGAATCCACCTGGAACTTGGAGAACCGCTTTACCGGCTGGACGGATATCGACCTCACGCCCACCGGCAGCGCGCAAGCGCGCGCGGCCGGCCGCGCGCTCAAGGCCGCGCGCTACGATTTCGACTTGGCCTACACCAGCGTTCTCAAGCGCGCCATTCGAACGCTGGCGCTGGCGCTGGACGAAATGGATCGCCTCTGGCTGCCGGTGACCAAGGACTGGCGCTTGAACGAGCGTCATTACGGTGCCCTGCAAGGGCTCAACAAGGCCGAAACGGCGGCGCGCTATGGCGACCCGCAAGTCTTCGCCTGGCGGCGCAGCTATTCGACCCGTCCGCCTGCGCTGGAGCCCACCGATCCGCGCAGCGAGCGCACCGATCCGCGCTATGCCGGCGTGAACCAGGTGCCGCTCACCGAATGCCTGCAAGACACGGTGGCGCGCGTGCTGCCCTTCTGGAACCAGTCGATCGCGCCCGCCATTGCCAGCGGCAAGCGCGTGCTGATCGCGGCGCACGGGAACTCCATCCGCGCGCTGGTAAAGTATTTGGATCAAATCTCGGACGCGGACATCACGAGCGTCAACATCCCCAACGGCATCCCCCTGGTGTACGAGCTCGACACGGGCCTGAAACCGATCCGGCATTACTATCTCGGCGGCGGCGACGTCAGAGCCGACGCCGCAATCGCGGCCACGGCATGAGCGGCAACGCCAGGCCAGGCAAGCGGCGCAACGCGCTGAATTTTCAGCCCACTGCCTGATCAATGACATCGTTCTCTCCTTACATGGACTATTTTCAAAGGTAATCTGCGCCATGGGTCACAAAACCAAGATTGCGGGTTGGATCGCTGTCGGCGCACTGGCTGGAGCGCTCGCCACGTTCTCCATCCAGACCGCCGCGCGCACCGATCTGTCGCCGCTGCCGCTGGAGCAACTGCAGCAGTTCGCCGCTGTGTTCGCGATGATCAAGAGCGATTACGTCGAGCCGGTGGACGAAAAGAAGCTCATCGACGACGCCATTTCCGGCATGGTCTCCGGCCTTGATCCGCATTCCCAATACTTCAACGCCAAGGACTACAAGGAATTCCGCGAAAGCACCACCGGCCGCTTCGTCGGGGTCGGCATCGAAATCACGCAGGAAGACGGCCTGCTGCGCGTGATCTCACCCATCGAGGGCTCGCCCGCCGATCGCGCCGGACTGAAGCCGGGCGACCTGATCACCAAGGTGGGCGACATGGCGGTCAAGGGCCTGACATTGAGCGAGTCCGTCAAGCGCATTCGCGGCAAACCGGGCACCAAGGTCACGCTCACGATTTTCCGCCGCGATGAAAACCGCACCTTCCCGGTGACGCTCACGCGCGAGGAAATCCGCACCCATTCGGTCAAGGGCAAGATCGTCGAGCCCGGCTACGGTTGGTTGCGCATTTCGCAATTCCAGGACAGCACCGTGCGCGATTTCGTGGCCAAGCTGAAAGAGCTTTACAAGCAAGACCCGAACCTGAAGGGTCTGGTGCTCGACTTGCGCAATGACCCGGGCGGTCTGCTGGATGCCGCGGTCGCCGTGTCGTCCGCATTCTTGCCGGAAGGCGCCGTGGTCGTGACCACCAAGGGCCAGATCTCCGAAAGCAACGAGGTTTACAAGGCCATCCCGGAAGATTACACGCGCCGTGGCGCCGCCGATCCGCTCAAGGGCCTGCCCGCGGCGCTCAAGACCGTGCCGATGGTGGTGCTGGTCAATGGCGGCTCGGCGTCGGCCAGCGAAATCGTCTCCGGCGCGCTGCAGGACAACCATCGCGCGATCATCATGGGCAGCCAGACCTTCGGCAAGGGGTCGGTGCAAACCGTGCGTCCGCTGGGTCCCGATACGGCGCTCAAGTTGACGACGGCGCGCTACTACACGCCCAATGGCAAATCGATCCAGACCATCGGCATCGTGCCGAACATCATGGTCGACGACACCGCCAACGGCAGCCCGTTCGCCGTGCTGCGCCTGCGCGAAGCTGACCTGGAGCACCATTTGAGCGGCCCGAGCCCGAACAAGGAAGACCAGAATCTCGAGCAGGAGCGCGAGCAGGCCATCAAGAAGCTGGAAGAACAGTCCAAGACGACGCAGGCAGAAAACCGCCCGCCGGAATACGGCAGCGCCAAGGACTTCCCGCTCGAACAAGCCCTCAACCAGCTTGAAGGCAAGCCCGTGAAAGTGAGCAAGACGCTCACCGAGCGCGCAGAAACCAAGGCCGACGACAAGAAGAGCGACTGATCCGTGCACTGCCCCTCGGCGCTGAGGCGAAAAGCGCCCGCCGCCGGGCCAGACCTTGCGGCCACGCCGCACTTCCGTATCACGGCGTGCGCTCCGGTCATCGGACGGTGCGCACGCACCACCCGCAATCCATGAACGATCAGCAACTGCTGCGCTATTCGCGCCACATCCTGCTGGATGAGCTGGGCATCGAGGGACAGGAAAAACTGCTGCGCGCGCACGCCCTCATCCTGGGCGCGGGCGGCCTCGGATCGCCGGCCGCGCTTTACCTCGCCAGTGCCGGCGTCGGTCACTTGACATTGGTCGACGACGACCACGTCGATCTGACCAATCTGCAGCGCCAGATCATGCACACCGAGGCCAGCGTGGGCGCGGCCAAAACCGACTCGGCGCGGCGCGCGATCGCCGCCCTGAACCACGAAATCCGCGTGGAGACCGTGCAGCAGCGCGCGGACGCCGCGCTGCTTGAAAGACTGGTGGCCGAGGCCGACGTGGTGCTCGATTGCGGCGACAACTTCGCCACGCGCCAGGCGCTGAACGCGGCCTGCGTCCGGCACCGCCGTCCGTTGGTGTCGGGCGCCGCCATCCGCTTCGATGGTCAGATAGCGGTGTTTGATTTGCGCCAGCCGGATTCGCCGTGCTACGCGTGCGTTTTCCCGCCGACGCAGGAAGTCGTCGACGCCGCGTGTGCGCTCATGGGTGTGTTTGCGCCGCTGGTGGGCATCATCGGGTCGATTCAGGCTGCGGAAGCGATCAAGCTCCTCACCGGAACCGGGAAAACGCTCGCGGGCCGCATGCTCATGGTGAACCTGCTCGAAAGCGAATTCACCACGGTGCGAATCGAGCGCCAAAGCCATTGCCCGGTGTGCCAGAGGGAACTCGGTGTGCCCGACAACGGTGCCTGACCGTCCGCCGCGACTACGCCGCATCAGACCGATAAACTGGGGCTTTGCGCAGCCGAGGTTCGCCATGAAGACCACGCCCCATTCTCAAAGCAAAAGCGAGCAACCGCTTGCGGACGCCGCCTCCGCCGCCGCGGATCAACCGACTGAAGCTCTCTCCGACAAAACCGCCCGTTTGCAGGATGACGTCGGCCACATGGTGCAGGCACTCAGCGAACAGGTGGCCGAACTGGCGCGCGAAGCCAGGCGCCTGAGCATCAAAAAAAGCAGCACCACGCAGGACGCGTTGGCGGTGTTGGCCGACGAATGCAGCGCTTACGTCCGGGAGAAACCGCTGCAATCAGTGGCGATTGCTGCAGCGACGGGCGCCCTGTTCGCACTGCTGCTCGGCCGGCGCGATTGAACGGGCGTGCCACCACGGGCGGTCCCACCACCCGACTGCCGCACGCTTGCGGCGATGTTCATGCATCAGCGCAACGGGTACGGTGCGACGTTCAACGGATAGGGTGCAACCCCGAGCGAATTGTCGGGAACGAAACCTGTGGACGGCCGCGTCCGGTCGCGGTGCCAATCGCGGCGCGGGTACGGACGGGCATAAGGCGGTGGCTGCACCACCACGATCTCTTCGGGCGCAGGCTGCCCGCAGGCCAGCGCGGCATTGGCACGTGCCGTGCGAATCTGCTCGTCGCTAGCGCCGGCCGTGCCGGCGCGGAAAGCCGCTTCCTTGCGTGCCTCGCTGCATTCCCGCGACTCGGATGGCACAGGTACAGGTCGGGCCTGGGCACGCTCCCGATCTTGTTCCAGCCGAATGCGGTCACGCTCCAGCGCCAGCTCCTCGCGCTGCAGCTCACGCGCGCGCCTGGCATCCGCGCGCTCGGCGTCGGCACGTATTTCTTCCGGCGTGAGCGCTGGCACCACCGCGTGTCCCCCGGCGCAGGGCTGATCGGTGTAGAGCGTTCGGCCGCTGGCGGCATCGGTGCAGCGGAACGCCTGTGCGCTCACCCACAACGGCAGCAAGAGGGCGGCTGCCCCCAGAATCAGTCGAAACATACGCACCTCCGTGCCCATCATCGGCTCCGGTTGCCGGGATCGCGTGCCACCGCGACTGGGCCATCCGTACCAGGCCGCGCAGTCGCCGCAGGAATGTTGCCGACCCCGACTGTTCATTTTGCCGCACGATGCGAAACCTGTCGTGGCCCGCGGGCGTATCCGATTGACGCCACAATGGCGCCATGAACCCCTATCCTGATTTCTCGGCCGCGATTGGCCACACCCCCCTCATTCGCCTGCGCACCGCCAGCGACGCCACCGGTTGCGAGATCCTCGGAAAGGCGGAATTCCTGAACCCGGGCGGCTCCATCAAGGACCGCACGGCCCTCGGCCTGCTGGACGATGCCGAAAAGCGCGGCTTGGTGCATGCCGGCACCACGCTGGTCGAAGGCACTGCCGGCAACACCGGGATCGGCCTGGCGCTGGTCGGCACCAGCCGCGGCTATCGCACCATCATCGTCATGCCGGAGACGCAAAGCGCCGAAAAAATCGATGCGCTGCGCCTGACCGGCGCCGGCGTGCGTTTGGTGCCCGCGGCCAAATACGCCGACCCGGCCAATTACGTGCACCAAGCCGCGCGGCTGTGCGACGAGATGAATGCGACTGCGCCAGGCAGCGCCTGGTTTGCCAACCAGTTCGAAAACCTGGCGAACCGGGCGATCCACGAGCAGACCACGGGGCCGGAAATCTTCGACCAACTGGATGGCGCGCTCGACGGCTTCGTCTGCGCCGCCGGCACGGGCGGCAGCCTGGCCGGCATCGCGCGCGCGCTCAAGGCGCGCAAACCTTCCATTCGCGTGGCGCTGGCCGATCCGGCAGGCTCGGCGCTGGCCCACTTCATCAACACCGGCGAGCTCAAGGCCGAAGGCAATTCGATCACCGAAGGCATCGGCACCAGCCGCATCACCGAAAACTTCAAGGATGCGCCAATCGACTTGGCGTGGTCCATTGCCGACACCGAATCGGTTCCCTTGCTGCACGACCTGCTGATTCACGAGGGCCTGTGCCTGGGCGGTTCCACTGGTGTCAACATCGCCGGCGCCATCCGCCTGGCACGGGCACTGGGGCCGGGGCACACCATCGTCACGCTGCTGTGCGACGCGGGCATGCGCTACCAGGCCAAGCTCTACAACCCGGAGTTCCTGCGCAGCAAGCAAATCCCGGTGCCGGCGTGGCTCGATCGCGCTTTCCCGGCGAACGGTGGTAAGCCTGCCTGAACTCGCGCACAGTGCACACTTTTCAACTCGAACTCCGGCTACGCCACCAGCGCGCTACACGGCGCGACAGCACCACGCGCTGCGCTCAGGGCTTTTGAGGCAACGCGCTGAGCTGCTGATCGACGACGTCGCCATCGGGCTGCGCCACGCGCAAGCGCACCGGCAAGTAATCAAGTTGCCGTCCCAGCCAGAGATCAATGTGCGAGTCATCGGCTTCCTGCGGCATGCGCTGCAATTGCACGCACGGGATTTGCTGGCCGGCAACTGTCAACGCCTCGTCCCCGACCACGCGCCAGTGCCAGGGGTCCACGTGACGCACGCCAGCCGTCTGAACGATGATCACGCTGCCCGTGGGATAGCGGTTGGGCGCGGCCTGTAACAGGGCGCCGAGCTGCAGCGATACGGTCAAGCGGTCTTGCGTGCCCGGCTCCAGCGCGCCGTCGGGCGTGCCATCGGAAAACCGGATCTTGTGCGCGGCATAGTCGAAATGCGCCGTTTTCTCGCTTTTGACTTGCTCGGTGTACACCTCGGGCGCCAGGCCCTCCGGCGTCACCCGGCCTTCGCTGCGCTGGCGCCGTTCCCCCAGGATCGGGACTTTCACGTTCCATTGGCCGTGATAGCGGCCGTCCTGCCGCTGCCAAATGAATTGCGCCGTGGTCGTGATCGGCAGGCCGAAGGCGCGCGCCTTGACCTCGTAGTCGAGCGTCATCGAGCCCGGAATGTGCAGGGTCTCGCCTGCCGCGGTGGTCGCGGGCGATGCGGGCGCGGCCGATGGTGCGCTCCATGCTGGCGCTGCCGCCAATACCGCACCCATCAACAACACTGCCAGCCGGGCCGTAAACCCCAGCCGCCGCCGGTCGCGGAAGGAGTCAAGTGTGCCCACAAATCGCCGCCGTGGCGGTCAAGTCTTCGATGAACGCGAGCGACGTGCGCCCGGACACGGCGTATGGGTTCAGTCCCTGCCCATCGGAATAACGCAACAGCGTACCGGGATTGACGCGCTCGACGTCGACCAGCCCCATGGCCCAGCCGCACAGGCTTCGTTGCACGATTTCCTCGAACAGCAGCAGTTCGACGTCCTTGTGGCGCCGGTCGCGCTGGATCGCGCCGAACAGATCGTTGACCGCGCGCCGCCCGCCTTCCAGCGCTTGCAGGAAAACGCCGCCCTGGTAGATCAGCACGCCCGTGATGCCGTGGTCCAGGTTGTGCTCGCGTGCAACCTTGAGAATACCTTCGAGCGCCGACGGCGAGGTATCGACCGCTCGGCTGGCGTAAAGGAGGCGTACCAACATATCAACTCTCCCGAGGGATCAGGGATAAAAACTCGCGCCGCAGATTGACGTCTTTCAGGAAAACGCCGCGCATGACCGAATTGATCATTTTGCTGTCCTTGTCCTTGACGCCGCGCCACGACATGCAGAAATGCGTCGATTTGATAATCAGCGCCAAACCATCCGGCTGCGTTTTCCGTTGAATCAGATCCGCCAATTGGACAATGGCCTCTTCCTGGATTTGCGGCCGCCCGAGGATCCAGCGTGCCAGCCGTTCGTATTTGGACAGGCCGATGACGTTGGTGTGTTCGTTCGGCATCACGCCGACCCACAACTGGCCGACGATTGGGCAGAAATGGTGGCTGCAAGCCGACCGCACCGTGATCGGCCCCACGATCATCAGTTCGTTCAAGTGTTCCGCATTGGGGAAGCGTGTGATCTCGGGCTGCTCGACGTAACGCCCAGCAAACACTTCCCGGAGGTACATCTTGGCAATGCGGTGTGCCGTTTTCTCGGTATTGTGGTCGTGTTTGGTGTCGATCACCAGGCTATCCAGCACGCCCTGCATTTTCTGGGTGACTTCGTCCACGAGCAAATCCAGTTCGCCCGGCTCGATGAACTCTGAGATATTGTCGTTGGCGTTGAAACGCTTGCCCACGGCCTGGATGCGTTCGCGGATTTTCACGGAAACCGGCAACGCTGCCGTATTCGCCACGATAGGCGGTGCCAGATCAGATTTCATGTTCGTCATAGCCCTTTGATCGTATCCATTACATCAGGCGCGCGCTGGTCGCCCGCGCTGCGCGCGCGGGTGCGGCATAGGTCGGCAGCCCGAAATCAGCCACCAGCGGCAAGTGGTCCGACATCCGTTTCCAGGCGCGCCCCTGCGGTGCCATCCGGCCGAGCGGTTCGAGCCCGCGCGCGTAAATGTGGTCGAGTTGCGCCACGGGAAAGCGCGCCGGGTAGGTGCGCACGCGTGGCCCCTCCAGCGAACGCAGGGAACCGCCACGCAGCAGGCGCTGAATGCGGGTACCCCAATCGTTGAAATCGCCCGCCACCAAGAGCGGCGCGCCGGCAGGAACACGGCGCTCGATGTAGTGGCGCAAATGAATGGCCTGGCGCACGCGGCTCGCCGGAATCAAGCCAAAGTGCACCACGATCACGTGCACCGGCGTACCTTGAACCAGCGCCTCGACGTGCAACAGCCCGCGCTGCTCGAAGCGGTGGTCCGACATGTCTTCGTGCCAGTAATCGACCACCGGCCAGCGCGTAAGCAGCGCATTGCCGTGCTCGCCGTAGCGCGTGACGGCATTGGTCCAATAGACCACCTGGTAGCCCTCGGGCGCCAGCACCCGGGCCTGCGACTCTTCGGGCCACTCGGCAAAGTACGCAGCCTCGCGCCGATTCGCGGCGCGCACTTCCTGCAGGCAAATGAAGTCCGCGTCCAACTCGTCGATGGCTTCGGCCAGGTTGAAGATTTCCAGGCGACGCCCGCGGCCCAGGCCTTGCACGCCCTTGTGGATGTTGTAGGTGGTCACGCGCAACGCCTGCGCCGGCTGTGCATCCGCCAAAAAACTCATGTTCACGATTCAGTGGCTCCCTGCTCTGGCAGCAGCAAACACGCCTTGGCGTTGGTCGTCGAGAAACAGCGATCCGCTGCAGCACGCCATGGCAACCATATCAATTGTGTATGTTCCGGCGGATTTAAATGGATGGGCGTGCGGTCCGGAACACGCAATCCAAAAACATGCTCAGTGTTGTGCGTGACCGCCGGCGCGTAGCGCCACTTCCAGCGCGGATCGAGCGGATACACGTTCTGGCGGTGCCAGTCAGCCAACCGGCAGCCCGCGGCGCGCCCGTCGATGCCGGTCTCCTCGCGCACCTCGCGCAGCGCCGTCTGCATCAGCGGCTCATCCAGCGACTGGCGGCTGCCCGTGACCGATTGCCAGCAATCGGCCACAGTATCGGCGCGGCGCATCAGCAGCACCCGGAGATCGGCCGTGTGGATCACGACCAGTACCGATTCCGGAATTTTGTAGGCCACGGTCTTACGGTTGCCTGGGTTTGCGTGCGACCAGCAGGCGCCAGACGGTACGCACCACCGGCCGCACGTGCTGCGCAAACTGCCAGATGGCGACGGTGCGAACACCCAGTCCCACAGCCTGTCGCGGCCGCAGCACGGCAGCGCCCAGCAGGGCCGCGACCGCCAGCAGGATCGCCGGTCGGTGCGCACTGAGCACTTCCGCGCCCGCACGGGCCCGATCGGCCAGACGCAGCACCGGCTGGAATACACCGCTGTCGGCCCCGAGCCGCGCCCGCAGTTCCGCGGAACGCAGCACCAACGCCTCGCGGCGTGCGGCCAGCGCGCGCCGATCGAGCAGGGTGCCGGATGGGGTGGTCATGGCCGCAACCGTTCGCTATCGCGCCGCAACTCATCGATGCTGGTGCGAAACAGCCGCAGGCCGCGCCGCACCCGACGCATGGCCAGGAGCCCCAGAACCAGCCCACCGCCCAGAAAGACCAGCGTGAATGCGCCGAGCGCCAGCAGCCGCTGCGTGTCCCACAGCCAGACGGTGATGAAGAGCGCCAGAAAAATCAGACCGAAGCTGATCAGCACGATCGCAAACGCGCCCTGCACCGCCAGCGCCGACAGTTGCGCAATGTCTTCGCGCGCCTCGACCGACAGCAGCTCCAGCCGCACCCGCACCAGTTCGAGCAGGTCGGCGCCCAACTGGCGCACGCGCGCTGCGGTCCCTTCCGCACCGGAGTCCATGATGGTCAAGCGTGGCAGCGCCGTTGCCCGTGCTCAACGGCGCCCGAGCAGTACGCCGATCAGCATCCCGATCGCCGCAGCAGCACCGATGGAAGACCACGGGTTGTCGTGCACGTAATCGTCAGTCGCATTGGCGGCACGGCGCGCGCCATCGCGCACGGCGGAATCAACGTCGGCCAGCCGCTCGCGCGCTCGCGCCAGATTTTCGCTGGTACGCTCGCGCAGCTCGCTCAATTTACCGCTGGTCTCGCCAGCCGTGGCGCTCAACAAATCTTCGGCGTCCGAGATCACACGACGCAAATTCGCCGCCAGGTCTTCGCGGGCCTGCACGCCTGCGTCCACCACGTCAGATAGTTTTGCCATCGTTTTTCTCCTGTTCAAAGTGGCATGGTAGCAAAGCGAATTCTGGGCGGCACGGCGCGAATCCCATCACGGAATTCCCGCCGTGTGCCAGCCACAAGAAACGTTGCCATCGGGCCGCAACCGCGTGCATTGCACGTCCGCGCGCCATTCAGGCGCATCTTTTCGAGCGGCGGGCATCGGCAAAGTTGCCTGCCCGCGCCCACGTTGGCGCCGGTTGCCCGGTGCGTGCCGAGCGCACCGGGCAACCGGCCATGCCCTCTCAGGCGGGTTGCGGATTGCGCAAGCGGATGTGCAGCTCGCGCAACTGCTTTTCATCCACCGGACCCGGCGCCTGGGTGAGCAAATCCTGCGCGCGCTGCGTCTTGGGGAAAGCGATCACATCGCGAATCGACTCGGCACCGGTCATGAGCGTGATCATGCGGTCCAGCCCGAAGGCGATGCCGCCATGCGGCGGCGCGCCGTATTGCAGGGCGTCCAGCAGGAAGCCGAACTTGGCCTGCGCTTCCTGCTCGCCGATCTTCAGCGCCGAGAACACCTTGCGCTGCACGTCGGCGCGGTGAATCCGGATCGAGCCACCGCCCATTTCCCAGCCGTTCAACACCACGTCGTAGGCCTTGGACAGGCAGCGGCCAGGTTCGGTAGCGAGCCAGTCCTCGTGCCCATCCTTGGGCGCCGTGAACGGGTGGTGCACGGCATCCCAGCGCTGCTCGTCCTCGTTGTATTCGAACATCGGGAAATCGACCACCCAGAGCGGTGCCCAGCGGTCTTCGAACAGACCGGCTTTCTTGCCGAAATCGCTGCGGCCGATCTTGATGCGCAAGGCACCGATCGCGTCGTTCACGATCTTGGCGGTGTCGGCGCCGAAAAACAGCACGTCGCCGTTTTGCGCGCCGGTGCGCTCGACGATGGACTTGAGCGCCGCGTCGTGCAGGTTCTTGACGATGGGCGACTGCAGGCCCTCGCGCCCGGCGCTCACGTCGTTCACCTTGATCCACGCCAGCCCCTTGGCGCCGTAGATCTTGACGAATTCGGTGTAGCCGTCGATCTCGCTGCGGCTTAGCGCACTGCCGCCGGGGATACGCAACGCGACCACGCGCCCGCCGGGCGTGGTGGCAGGACCCTTGAACACCTTGAAATCGACGTCGGCCATGACGTCGGTGAGATCGGTAAGCTCCAGCTTCACGCGCAAGTCGGGCTTGTCCGAGCCAAAGCGGCGCATCGCTTCGCCATACGTCATTTCGGGGAACGCGCCCAGGTCCACGCCCAGCGCGTTCTTGAAAACAGTGGTCACCAGGGCTTCGAACAGCGCACGGATTTCGCGCTCGTTCATGAACGAGACTTCGCAGTCGATCTGCGTGAATTCGGGCTGCCGATCGGCGCGCAAATCCTCGTCGCGGAAGCATTTGGTGATCTGGTAATAGCGGTCGAAACCCGCCACCATCAACAGCTGCTTGAAGAGCTGGGGCGACTGCGGCAAGGCAAAAAACATGCCGGCGTTCACGCGGCTAGGCACCAGATAGTCGCGTGCGCCTTCGGGCGTGCTCTTGGTGAGCATCGGCGTTTCCACGTCGATGAAGCCATGCGCATCGAGAAACTTGCGCACTTCCATGGCCACGCGATAACGCAGCATCAGGTTGTGCTGCATGTAAGGTCGGCGCAAATCGAGCACGCGATAGGTCAGGCGCGTGGTTTCGGAAATCTCGTCATCGTCCAACTGGAACGGCGGCGTGAGCGACGGGTTCAGCACCTCCAGCTCGTGGCACAGCACTTCGATCTTGCCGCTCTTCAGGTTCTCGTTGGTCGTGCCCTCGGGCCGCGGCCGCACCAGGCCGGTCACGCGCACGCAAAACTCGTTGCGCAACTGCTCGGCCAGCTTGAACATCTCGGGGCGATCGGGATCGCACACCACCTGTACCGTGCCTTCGCGATCGCGCAAGTCGATGAAAATCACGCCGCCGTGATCGCGCCGGCGATTCACCCAACCGCACAACTGCACGGTCTGTCCCGTCAGGGCCTCGGTCACCAGGCCGCAGTAATGGGTACGCAGGGCTATCGTCATGACTACTCTCTCGCTTCAAATCGATTGGGGGTGTTTCGCCGCGGCCAGCGTCGCGTCCGCCGGCTCCGCGGCCGGTGCCGGCAAGGGCGCCGCGCCGGCGTGGCGGGTACGGGCCGCGGCAATACGCTTCAGGCTGGCTTCGGGCGCCGCAACGACACCCAGGGAAATGAGGTACTTGAAGGCCTCGTCCACGCTCATGTCCAGCTCCCGCACGTCGGCGCGCCGGACCAGCAGCAGGAAACCGGACGTCGGGTTGGGCGTGGTCGGAACAAAGACGCTCACGTGATCCGCATCCAGCGCGCCGGCCACTGCGCCGCCCACCTGCCCCGTCAGGAATCCCACGGTCCAACTGCCGGGGTGCGGATACTGCACCAAGAGCGCCTTGGAGAAAGCCTGGCCCGAGCCGGTGAAGAGCGTGTCCGACACCTGCTTGACACTGGAATAAATGGTGCGCACCACCGGTATGCGCGTGACCAGCCGGTTCCACTGGCGCAACAGCCACTGGCCGACGAAATTGGTGACCAGAAGACCAGTGACAACGATCAGCACGCCGCCCAGCACCACGCCCAGCCCCGGAATGACGCGCAGGCGCTCCAGGAGCGGCGCAAACGGCGGCGCCATCAGCTCGGCGCCGATCAAGAGGCCGCCGAAAATGCCGTCGAGCGCGCCGATCAGCCACAGCAACACCCAAGCGGTCACCCCCACCGGCACCCAAACCAGCAGGCCGGTAACAAAGTATTGGCGCAGGCGCGACGCCATGAAGAGTTGGAGTTTGATGGATCAGGCCGGTGAGGTGACCGAGCCGGACGCGTGGGACGGCGCCGTGGCCGCCTTCTTTCCGGCCGGTTTCGCGGCCGCTGCCGCCGCAGGCTTCGGGGCGCCGCCGTTCGCCGATGCGGCGTCGCTCACCGAATGACTCGGGACGTTGGCAGCCGAATCGCCCGTGCCATGCGAACCACTGCCCTCGTTGCGGAAATCCGTGACATACCAGCCCGAGCCTTTCAGTTCAAAGCCCGCAGCGGTCACCTGCTTGGCCAGCGCCGAGGCGCCGCACGACGGACACACGGTGGGCGCCGGATCCGACAATTTCTGCAACTTTTCCTCCACGAAACCGCAGGAACCGCATTTGTAAACGTAAATAGGCATGGCCAGACGCAAATCGACGAAAAGCTTGAAATTATAGGAATCGCGGGCGTTCATGGCAGGACACGCACGCGCCGATCACACTGCTCACATGAGCTCACACTGGTGAATTTAAAGGCGCACGGGGCCTGGGCCGCCGTTTCAAAACAGCCAGGCCAGCCGATAAATCAGCAACAGCGCCACCACGCCCAGCACGAAACCCACGCCCATGTAAACCACGGCCTGCAACAGGCGCGTAGTGCGGCGCTGCTCGACCAGCAACCGCATCAGATCGCGCTGCGTATCGCCTTTTTCCCCGCCCTGCAGATAACCGTGCAGCAAGCGCGGCAAATCGGGCAAGGTACGGGCGTAATACGGCGCTTGACGCTTCAATTCGCGCCAGAAGCGCTTCGGGCCCACCTGATCGAGCATCCAGCGCTCCAGGAACGGCTTGGCGGTACTCCACAGGTCCAGATCCGGATCCAGTTCGCGCCCGAGTCCCTCGATGTTGAGGAGCGTTTTCTGCAGCAGCACCAACTGCGGCTGGATCTGGACATTGAAGCGGCGCGAGGTCTGAAACAGCCGCATGAGCACCAGGCCGAGCGAAATTTCCTTCAACGGCCGGTCGAAATAGGGTTCGCACACGCTGCGGATGGCTGATTCCAGTTCGTCCACGCGCGTATCCGCGGGCACCCAGCCGCTTTCGATGTGCAATTCCGCCACGCGGCGGTAATCGCGGCGGAAGAACGCGGTGAAGTTCTGCGCCAGATATTCCTTGTCGTACTCGGTGAGCGTGCCGATGATGCCGAAATCGAGCGAGATGTAGCGCCCGAACGTCGCCGGCTCGACGCTCACCATGATGTTGCCGGGGTGCATGTCGGCGTGGAAAAAGCCGTCGCGGAACACCTGCGTGAAGAAAATCGTGACGCCATCGCGCGCCAGCCGCTTGAAGTCCACGCCCGCCTCATGCAGCTTGTCCACCTGACCGATGGGAATGCCGTGCATGCGCTCCATCACGATCACGTCGGAGCGGCACAGATCCCAGAGCATCTCCGGGATCAGCACCAGATTGAGCCCGGCCATGTTGCGCCGCAGTTGCGCCGCATTGGCTGCTTCGCGCACCAAGTCGAGCTCATCGTGCAAGTACTTGTCGAATTCGGCCGCAACCTCGCGCGGCTTCAGGCGCTTGCCGTCGGCCGACAGGCGCTCGATCCAACCGGCCATCATGCGGATCAGGCTCAGGTCTTGTTCAATCACCTTGAGCATGCCCGGCCGCAGCACCTTCACGGCCACCTCACGCTCGTGCCCGGCGGCGTCCGTCAAGGTCGCAAAGTGCACTTGCGCGATCGATGCGCTGGCCACCGGCTCGTGTTCGAAGCTGCTGAACAACTCGGCGATCGGCTTGCGAAACGCCTTCTCGATGATGGCCACCGCCTGCGCGCCCGGAAATGGCGCCACGCGGTCCTGCAGCAGCGCGAGTTCATCGGCGATGTCGCGCGGCAGGATGTCGCGCCGGGTCGACAGCACTTGACCGAACTTGACGAAGATCGGACCGAGGCGCTGCAGCGCCTCGCGCAAACGCTGCCCGCGCGGCGCCGACAGATCGCGCCCCATACGAACCATGCGCGCCAGCAAGCGCAGCGTCGGGCGCTGAAAACTGGTGAGCACCAGTTCGTCCAGGCCGTAGCGCAAAGCCACCCAAACGATGGTGGTGGCACGCGCAAACTGGATCACGGCTGGGCCTTGTCGTGCGGTGCCCTCGGACCCAGGAAGCGGTGCAATGCATCTGCCGTGCTGCGACCCACTTGTGCCAAGGCGTGGGCCGGCGCGTCACCGATCACGCGGGCCAAATCTTCTTCGGCATCCCAGCGCACATTGTCGATGAGCCAGTTGACGGTGCTGGCGAAATCGGCATCGCCTTCGATGCGGACCGCCGGCCGTTCGCCACGCGCCAGACCGCGCACCAGTCCAAACGGCGACGTCGTGCTGATGGTCAGCAACAGGTCATGCTCGGCGACCGGCGCCAGGTCGCACAGCCCCGCGGGCGTGGCCACCAGTTGCAACCAGAACGCGCCCCATTCGACGCGCACCACGCGGCCTTGCTGAGACGCCAGGCGCGACTGCGCTTCCGGCTCCTGCATCAACACGTGATTCAAAAACAGCACCAGCCGATGCTGCAATTCATCGACCAGCCAGTCGGGCGGCTTCAACCCGGCCGCAAGGCGATTGAAAGCATCGGACAGGGGTGAAAAACGAGAGTTCTTGTCCATAACGTGCAATTATTCACGACGCTCGCGCCGGCGGCGGCCGGCCCACCCGTGTGCCGCTGCAAGTTCACGGCAGATCGCTACAAAGGCATCACTAGGTCCGAGGCACGCAGCGCAAGCCGGGCGTGAACGAGGCGCCGCCGATCACCCCTCGCCCGCCAAGGCCGCGTCCGCGTCGCATCAGGCGCACTTCACGCCCACGTGCAGCGCCGTCACACCCAGCGTCAGGTTGTGATAGTCCACGTGCGAAAAGCCATTGGCCTGCATCAGGGCCTTCAATTCCGCTTGCGCGGGATGCACGCGAATCGACTCGGCCAGATAGCGGTAGCTTTCGGAATCGCCGGCTACCAGACGCCCGAGGCGCGGCAGCACCTGAAACGAATACAGGTCATAGGCGCGCCGCAACGGCCGCGCCACGCGCGAGAACTCCAGCACCAGCAGGCGGCCGCCCACCTTGAGCACGCGCGCCATTTCGCGCAGCGCGGTGTCCTTGTGGGTCATGTTGCGCAAGCCGAAAGCCACGGTCACCAGATCGAAGCGGCCGTCCGGAAACGGCAGCGCCTCGGCATCGCAGGCCAGCGCGGGCAGGATAGCGCCCGCATCCAGCAGACGATCACGGCCGGTGCGCAGCATGGCTTCGTTGATGTCGGTCTGGATGACCTGACCGGCCGGGCCCACTTTTTTCGAAAACGCCAGCGCCAGATCGCCCGTGCCGCTGGCGATGTCCAGGATGCGCTGGCCGGGCTGCACGTTCGCCACCATCACGGTGTAGGCCTTCCAGAGCCGGTGCAAACCACCCGACATCAAGTCATTCATCAGGTCGTAGCGCGGCGCGACCGAATCAAACACGCCGCGCACGCGGCGCGCCTTGTCGCGCTCGTCAACCGCTTCGTAGCCGAATTGCGTGCTGGCCATCGTGCCCTCAGTGGTGCCCGTGGGACTGCCCGAGCACCGGCCGCATGGGGGCGTCGCGATCAACCCCCGCCTCGGCCAGGCGCTGCTCGTACTCTTGCCACAGCTTGTCTTCGTGGCTGCCCAGGTAGTAGAGATATTCCCAACTGAAGATGCCGGTCTCGTGGCCGTCCGAGAACGTCGGCTGCACCGCGTAGTTGCCGATCGGCGCGAGTGCCGTGATCTCCACTTCGCGCTTGCCGGTCTGCAGGATGCCGGGCCCGGGGCCGTGGCCGCGCACCTCGGCTGAGGGCGAATAAATCCGCATCAATTCAAACGGGAGGCGGTGGACGGTGCCATCGGGCCACTTCAGTTCCAGCACGCGCGACTTGGCATGCACGGTCACGGAACTGGGCGGGTCTTGCAATGCTGCTTGAGCCATGGAATTGAACGTGAAAATCAATGAAATGGGGAACTGCAGATTGTGCACGCCGACATCGAATCTGCTCGGCGGCACGGTTATAGTGCCCACCCACGCATGAAAACCACCGCGCTGAACCGACCTTTTTTCCTTGCGCTGCTGATCGGCGTAACGGCGGCGTTTTTCTGGATCCTGGCGCCGTTCTTCGGCGCCATCATGTGGGCGGTCACGCTGGCGTTGTTGTTCCACCCGCTCAATCAATGGCTGGTGCGCCGCTTGGGCGGTCGCCCCACGCCAGCGGCACTGCTCACGCTGACGGTCTGCCTGGTGATCGTGATCTTGCCGATCATCATGATCGGCGCCTCGATTGCCGCCGACGTGCTCACTTTTGTGCAGAAGGTGCGCTCCGGCCAGATCAACTACACGCAGTACTACCACCAGATCGTTGCCGCGTTGCCCGCGCGCGTGACTGACTGGTTCGTGCATTTCAACCTGTTCAACCCGCAGGCGCTGCTGGACAAGGTCTCGAGCGGCCTGCTGCAAGGCGGCCAGTTGATTGCCACGCACGCGCTGCAGGCCGGGCAGAACACGTTCGATTTCCTGGTGAATTTCGCCATCATGCTGTACCTGCTGTTTTTCCTGCTGCGCGATGGCGTCCGGCTGTCGACCCTGGTGCGCGACTCGATTCCGCTCAAGCGCGACCATACGCAGTTCCTGCTGGGCAAGTTCGCCACGGTGGTGCGCGCCACGGTCAAGGGCAACGTCGTGATCGCGATCGTCCAGGGCGCGCTGGGCGCCATCGCCTTCTGGTTCCTCGGGCTGGGCGGCGCGGTGTTCTGGGGCGTGGTGATGGCGCTGCTTTCGCTGCTGCCGGCGATCGGCGCGGCGCTGGTGTGGGTTCCGGTGGCGATTTATCTGCTGGCCACGCATGCCGTCTGGCAAGGCGTGGCGCTGGTCGTCTGGGGCGTGGTCGCCATCGGCCTTTCCGACAACGTCCTGCGCCCGATGCTGGTCGGCAAGGACACCAAGCTGCCCGATTACCTGGTGCTGATCTCGACCGTGGGCGGCATGGCGCTGTTCGGCATCAACGGCTTCGTCATCGGACCGACGATTGCCGCCATGTTCATGGCCTGCTGGGCGCTGTTCAATCGGGGCCTGAATGAGTGAGCGCCGCGGATAACTTCACGGCGCCGGTCGATCAACCGCAGCACCGCGCGGGACACCGACGAGAGCGCCAGCGACAAGTGGTAAAAACCCGCTTGTTGGCCCATGGCGCTGCCGTTAGGATGAGCGCCCAAAGCGCACCATCAAACCGAAGCGGACACTCGGGCTGTCGCACCCGATCACGGGAACGGCACCATTGCAACGCAAAACATCGAGGAGCATCACACATGAAACTGATAGCCAAACTGAAACTCGGCGTGGTGGCTTTTGCCGCCGCGGCGCTGGCGCTGCCGGCACAGGCGCAAACCGAAATCCACTGGTGGCACTCGATGACCGGTGACCTGGGCCAGTGGGTCAACGATCTGGCCGACGGCTTCAACGCCAGCCAGAAGGAATACAAGGTCATCCCGACCTACAAGGGCAGCTACGGCGATTCCATGAACGCCACGATCGCCGCGTTTCGCGCGCACAAGGCGCCCGACATCGTGCAGATTTTTGAAGTGGGCACCGCCACCATGATGGCCGCCAAGGGTGCGATCAAGCCGGTGGACGAAGTGATGAAAATCGGCGGGGAGAAATTCGATCCCAAGGACTACATCCCGGCGGTGGCGAGCTACTACAGCACGCCCGACGGCAAGATGCTGAGCTTCCCGTTCAACAGCTCGACCGCCGTTTTCTTCTACAACAAGGACGCCTTCAAGGCCGCGGGCCTGGATCCCGAAAAGCCGCCCCTCACGTGGCCGGACGTCTTCGCTGATGCGGCCAAACTCAAGGCGGCCGGCAACAAATGCCCGCTCACGACCAGTTGGATGAGTTGGATCCAGCTGGAAAACTTCTCGACTTGGCACGACGTGCCATTCGCCACGCTGAACAACGGCTTCGGCGGCCCGGCCGCGCGCCTGGATTTCAACGGACCGGTGCAACTGATGCACTTCACCAATTTGGCGCGACTCGCCAAGGAGGGTGAGTTCGTCTATCGCGGCCGTGGCAATGCGGCGGATTCGGCGATCATCTCGGGCGAATGCGCCATGGACATGAATTCGTCCAGCATTTACGGCGCGCTCAGCAAACAGGCCAAGTTCAAGTTCGGCGTGTCGACCTTGCCGTACTACCCGGACGTGCCGCACGCGCCGCAAAACACCATCATCGGCGGCGCCAGCCTGTGGGTCATGAATGGAAAATCGAACAAGGTCTACAAGGGCGTGGCAGAGTTCTTCCACTATCTGTCCGAACCCGAAGTGGCGGCCAAGAGCCATCAGCGCACCGGCTACCTGCCAGTCACGATCGCGGCCTACGAGCTGACGAAGAAATCCGGTTACTACGAGCAACATCCCGGCTCGGACGTCGCGGTCAAGCAAATGATTCGCAAGGTCACGCCGGCCACGCTGGGCATCCGGCTGGGCAACGCCAACCAGATCCGCACCATCATCAACGAGGAAACCGAGCAAATCTGGACCGGGCAAAAAACCCCCAAGGAAGCACTGGATGCGGCGGTCAAGCGCGGCAACGAACAACTCGTGACATTTCAGAAATCGGTCGAATAGCCGATCCAGCCAGGATGCAGGTTCCCATCTGACCCCTGCAGGCCCGAGGTTTCATGGGTAAACGCGTCCTGTTTCGCTCGCGCTGGCTGCCGTGGCTGCTGCTGGCGCCGCAGGTCGCAGTCATCGTCGTCTTCTTCTTCTGGCCCGCGGTTGAAGCGATGGTGCAGTCGTTTCAATTGCAAGATCCGTTTGGGTTGCACACCGAGTGGGTCGGGCTGCAGAACTTTCAGACCTTACTGACCGACCCGCATTACCTGCACTCCTTCCGGATCACGGCGGTGTTCGCGAGTATGGTCACTTTCTCGGGGCTTGCGATCGCGTTGCTGCTTGCCGTCTATGCCGACCGCGTGGTGCGCGGGGCAACGGTCTACAAGACCATCCTGATCGTGCCGTACGCGGTGGCGCCGGTGGTGGCCGGCGTGCTGTGGGTGTTCATGTTTTCGCCGTCGATCGGAATACTCACCTACGCGCTCGCCAGGATCGGCATTCATTTCAATTACCTGCTGGACAGCGGCGACGCCATGGCGCTGATCGTGATCGCCTCCGTGTGGAAGCAGGTGTCCTACAACTTCCTGTTTTTCCTGGCCGGCCTGCAAGCCATCCCGCGCTCGCTGATCGAAGCCGCAGCCATCGACGGCGCAGGCGCGTGGCGGCGTTTCTGGAACGTTAAATTCCCGCTGCTCTCGCCCACGACGTTTTTCCTGCTCGTGATCAACATGGTGTATGCGTTCTTCGATACCTTCGCGATCGTCGACGCCACCACGCAGGGCGGTCCAGGTCAGGACACGATGATCCTGGTCTACAAGGTCTACAACGATGGCTTCAAGAACAGCGACATCGGCGGGTCGGCGGCGCAGTCGGTGATCCTGATGGCGATCGTGATTGCGCTCACGGTAGTGCAGTTCCGCTTTATCGAGCGCAAGGTGCAATACCAATGACGCGCGCCACGGAGCCCACCCATGGTTGAGCACAACCGCTGGCTCGATGTTGTCTCGCACGTGGTGTTGATCCTGGGCGTGGTGATCGTCGCATTCCCGCTCTATCTGGCGTTGATTGCCACCACGCATTCAGTGCAGGAAATCGTCCAGGCGCCGATGCCGATATTGCCCGGAACGCACTTTCTGCAGTCGTTTCGCGAAGCCCTGCGCGGCACCGGCCAAACCGCCGGCAGCAACGCGCCGGTGGCGCGCATGCTGTGGGTCAGCCTGGTGACGGCACTCATCATCACGTTCGGCAAGATCGCGATTTCGCTGATCTCGGCCTTCGCCATCGTCTATTTCCGCTTCCGGCTGCGCAATTTCTTTTTCTGGGCGATTTTCGTCACGCTCATGCTGCCGGTAGAAGTGCGCATCGTGCCGACCTATGCCGTGGTCGCCAACCTGCACATGCTCAATACCTACGCTGGGCTGTCGGTGCCCCTGATCGCATCCGCCACCGCCACGTTCCTGTTTCGCCAGTTCTTCCTCACGGTCCCGGAAGAACTCACTGAGGCGGCGCGCATCGATGGCGCCGGCCCGCTGCGGTTTTTCAAGGACGTGCTGCTGCCGCTCTCGAAAACCACCGTGGCGGCCCTTTTCGTGATCCAGTTCATTTACGGCTGGAACCAGTACCTGTGGCCACTGCTCACCGCCACGAGCGAAAACATGTACCCGATCGTGGTCGGCATCAACCGCATGATCGCGGGCGGCGACACGGTCACGCCGTGGAACGTGGTCATGGCCACGGCCATCCTGGCGATGGTGCCGCCCGCGATCGTCGTGATCCTGATGCAGAAGTGGTTCGTCAAGGGCTTGGTCGATACCGAGAAATGACAAAATGACCTCGCTTCGCTTCGATGACGGCGCTGCGCGCCATGGACGCACCACCGGAACGCCGGCCCACTACGGACCGGCGCATCATTTCGTCATTGAAGCCGCGTAGCGGCGAAGTCATTTCGTCATCTCCCCAGCATGGCATCCATCCAGTTTGATCAGATCGTGAAGCGCTACGGCAGCGGCGCCAAGGCCGTCGAGGTCATCCACGGCGTCAGCGCCGCCATCGTCGATGGCGAATTCGTGGTGATCGTCGGTCCCTCGGGCTGCGGCAAATCGACCTTGCTGCGCATGGTGGCAGGGCTGGAAGAAGTGTCGAGCGGGACCATCAGGATCGGCGATCGGGTGGTCAACGAACTCGAGCCCGCCAAGCGCGACATCGCCATGGTGTTTCAGAACTACGCGCTCTACCCGCACATGAGCGTGTTCGACAACATGGCTTATGGCCTGAAGATCAAGAAAGTGCCGGCGGCCGAAATCCGCACGCGCGTCGACAAGGCCGCGCAAATCCTGGAGCTTGGCGGGCTGCTCGAGCGCAAGCCGCGCGAGCTCTCCGGCGGCCAGCGTCAGCGCGTGGCCATGGGGCGCGCCATCGTGCGCGAACCGCAAGCGTTCCTGTTCGACGAGCCGCTTTCAAACCTGGACGCCAAGCTGCGCGCGCAAACCCGGCTCGAAATCGAAAAGCTGCACCGCGAGCTCGGCGTGACCAGCCTGTTCGTCACCCACGACCAAGTCGAGGCCATGACGCTGGCCGAGCGCATGATCGTGATGAACGCGGGGCGCATGGAGCAATTCGGCACGCCCGACGATGTGTACCACCATCCGGCCAGCACCTTCGTGGCCGGCTTCATCGGCGCGCCGCCCATGAATCTGCTCACCGGCGTGGAAGGCGTGCGCGAGGGCGTGATCTTGGGCATCCGGCCCGAGCACTTGCGCGTGGTCGATTCCGGTACCTGGCCGGTGCTGGTCGACAGCGTAGAAATGCTGGGTGCGGAGCGGCTGATTTACGGCCACCTGCACGGCGCCCAGGGGCCGTTCATGATCGTGCGCATCGCCGCCACCGAGGGCGCGCCAGTGCCCGGCCAAACGCTCTACGTCCAGCCGCTCAACGATTGCATCCACGGCTTTGATGCCAACACGGGCTTGCGCATCGCCGCATAGCCCCTTCTCTCTTCCGTTCTGGCACGTACCGTTGCGGCGACCGTGTCATCGCTTTCGACACGCACACACAAAACCATGTCCCACCCCATCATCTCCGATTGGCCCTACCCATTCTGGATTGCGCACCGCGGCGCCGGCCACCTCGCGCCCGAAAACACGCTGGCCGCCTTCCGCCTCGGCGCACGCTACGGTTACCGCATGTTCGAATGCGATGCCAAGCTCTCGGCTGACGGCGTCGTATTCCTCATGCACGACACCGAGCTCGACCGCACCACCAACGGCCACGGCGTGGGGGGTGAGCACCCCTGGTCGGAACTGGCACGACTCGATGCCGGCACCTGGCATTCGCGCAGCTACGCGGGCGAGACCATTCCGACGCTGGAAAACGTCGCGCGCTATTGCCGTGCCAACGACTGGCTCATCGACATCGAGATCAAACCCACGCCAGGTGCGGAAGAAAAAACCGGGCACGCCGTGGCCGAGCTGGTCCAGCGCGCGTGGCAAGGTGCGCCGCACCCGCCCTTGCTCACGTCATTCCGGCCAGAGTCGCTGGTGGGTGCGAAGAAAGCCGTGCCCGAACTGCCCCGCGGCCTGTTGCTGGATACGCTCTGGGACGGCTGGTTCGACATCGCCCGGCAATTGGAGTGCGTCGCCATCGTCTGCAACCACACCCTGTGGAACGCGCGCACCGTGGCCCAAACCAAGGCCGCCGGCTGGCGCGCCCTGAGCTACACCGTGGACGACAAACCGGAAGCCGGGCGGCTGATCGACCTCGGCACCGACGGCATCGTGACCAACCGCGTGGATCTGTTCAGTCCCGCCGCCCGTTGATTCGAGAGCGCCGCCTCATGCTGCGCGACCCGCAACTGATGGCGTGTGTCTCGCACGTGTTCATCGCCCGAATCGGACCATTCCTCGGCGACGTCCTCCCAAGAAGCACGGATTGCATGGAACCCCGCGCTACCCCTGCAATGCGCACCCGCGAAATTTATAATCACCCCCCATGGCCGTTTGGGCTTTAGGGCTGAACCACAACACAGCGCCGCTGGATTTACGCGGACGCTTCGCATTCGCACTGGACCAAATCGCGCCGGCGTTGGCCGGACTGCGCCAATCGCACACGCGCCATCCGGAAGCCGCCATCCTCTCCACCTGCAACCGCACCGAGGTGTATTGCGCCTCAGAAAGCGTGCAGGTCGATCACACCCTGGGCTGGCTGGCGCAAGCGGGTAACGTACCCGCCGACGCGCTGCGTGCGCATACCTACGTCATGGAAGGCGGCGAGGCCGCTCGCCATGCCTTCCGCGTGGCGAGCGGCCTCGACAGCATGGTGCTGGGCGAGGCGCAAATCCTCGGCCAGATGAAAAAAGCGGTGCACGCGGCACAGGAGGCTGGTGCGCTCGGCACCACGCTCAACCAACTGTTCCAGCGCAGCTTTGCCGTCGCCAAGGAAGTGCGCACCAGCACCGACATCGGCACCCATTCCATCAGCATGGCCGCTGCCGCGGTGCGCCTGGCCGAGCAACTGTTCGAAGACCTGAGCCAAGTCAAGATCCTGTTCGTCGGCGCGGGCGAAATGATCGAACTGGCGGCCACCCACTTTGCGGCGCGCGACCCCAAGGCCATCGCGATTGCCAACCGCACGCTGGAGCGCAGCGAAAAGCTCGCGAGCCGCCTGGGCGGCGAAGCGTTCCGCCTGGCCGACCTGCCCGAGCGCCTGCAGGAATTCGACGTGGTCGTGAGCGGCACCGCCAGCACCCTGCCGATCATCGGTTTGGGTGCCGTCAAGCGCACGCTCAAACAGCGCCGTCATCGCCCCATCTTCATGGTCGACTTGGCCGTGCCGCGCGACATCGAACCTGAAGTCAAGTCGCTCAACGACGTCTACCTCTACACGGTGGACGACCTGTCGCAAGTGGTGCAAAGCGGTCATGAACGCCGTGAAGCTGCGGTCGCCCAGGCTGAAGTCATCATCGACGCCGGCGTACAAAGCTTCATGCACTGGCTGGACCAGCGCAGTCCGGCCGACGGCGTGGTCACGCTGATCCAGCAATTGAACGCGCAGGCCGACCAATGGCGCGCGCTCGAAATCGACCGTGCCCGCAAGCGCCTGGCCAAGGGTGAAGACGTCGATGCCGTGCTGCAGGCCCTGTCGCGCGGCCTCACGCAAAAAATGCTGCACGGCGCGATGGCCGAGTTGCATGCGGCCGATGCCGACGCCCGTGCGCAAACGGCGCGAGCGATCGAGCGGTTGTTTTTGCGCGGGTTGCATCGGTAGCAGGCAGGCGCAAGCAACCCGATCAAGCGCTGCAACGCGCACCCGAGACGACCGGATAACCGCTCGTCGGCTGTTCTCTACCTTCTGTCCGTTTCCCGGACCGCTTGCGGCATGCGTCACGTATGCTGATCCACATGGAGAGAACAGGGAAAAATGGATTCACGCTGATCGAGATGCTGGTGGTGATCGCCATCAGCGCCATCCTTCTCGCAATCGGTGTGCCGTCGATGAAGTCATTCTTGGAACGCAACGCGGTCAGCGGGCAGGTGAATACCCTGCTCGGCACCGTGGCGCTCGCCCGTTCCGAAGCCATCAAACGCAACGGTCCAGTTACGGTTTGCCGCAGTGAAAACGCCGAAACCAGCGATACGCCAAGCTGCGCTGGCAGCGGCAGCAACGACTGGAAGATCGGATGGATGACCTTCCTCGATCGCGATGGAAACGGCGCTTTCGACCCCACTCAGGGCGACGTGCTGATAAGCGTGCAAGGCGCTTTCGGTGACAGTAACAGCGGCGGCATCAAGAAAAACGCCACCAACACGCTACGCTTCCGCAATACGGGCCTGTTGAGCAGCAGCAGCACGACCTTCACCTTCCAATCGGCCTCGAAGACGCCCAGCAGGCAGCAATGCGTGACGATATCGGCCACCGGTCGCGCGCGGCTCATCGCGTCTGGCAAGAGCGGATGCGAGGTGAATACGCCATGACGCGCTGTCGCCGTCTCAAGACCAGCTCGCCGCAACAGCGCGGTACGACGCTTCTCGAGGTGCTGATCACGATCTTTGTGCTGTCGCTCGGATTGCTGGGCATCGCCGGACTGACTGCGGCGTCATTGCAAAACGCAAAACTGTCGCAGTTCCAGACCATCGCCTTGCAACTCGCGAATGACTACGCCGACCGCATGCGTGGCAACGTTCAAGGCGTCACGGCAAACAACTACGAGATCACCTCTGCATACGATGGCACGACAGCCAGCGAGGCGGCCCCAGAATGTGGCGACCCCAGTCATTGCACCGCCGCGGAACTGGCCGACCTCGATCGCGCCGAATGGGTCAATAGCCTGCGCCAACGCCTCCCGGGGGGCGGGGCATACGTCACGCGCAGCGGACTGGCCGTAGACATCTGGGTGATCTGGCAAGAGCCTGGACTGCAATACGACGACACGTCCAACCTTTCAGTCGCAGGAACCGGTGGAAGCCAGTGCCCGCCCGACGCGCTCGGCGGGTACTCCGGCGACGTGCCCGTCTGCATTTACTACCGCTTCAGCATATGAAACGAGTACGGCTTGCTGCGGCGCGCAGGCTTCAATCCGGACGGACGCTGCTGGAGTTGATGATCGCCCTCACGATCGGACTGGTCATCCTCGCAGCGTTGGGTGTCGTGTACTTGAGTACGACCCGAACCAACCGTCAATCGGGTGACGTATCGCGCATGAGCGAAGATGCCGCGATTGCCTTCAACCTCCTGGGCATCAACTTGCGAATGGCCGGCTTCAGCCAGCCAAGAGCCTTGGTTTTGCCGGGCGGAGCGATCATCGACGGCGTAAAGCAGGTCGCCGCGGATCGGCATTTCGTTGGAGCGGCCGTACGCGGATGCGACCACGGGTTCGCGGATGTCAAGAAGGGCTTTTACGACCTGACCTGTAGCGCAGGGACCGGCCCGGCGGCGATCGCGCTCCGCTTCGAGGGTGATCGATTCAATACCGTGCCAATCGGCACGACCCCATCTGACTGCGTCAACAACGCCGTGACCACGGCGACACCGTCCGCAATTGACGCGACGCTCACCTACGCGTTGATCGATTCCCGCTTCGTCGGCCAGATCGGCACCACCAGCAATACCCCTGAATTGCTTTGTGCCGGCAGCGGTGGTACCGGCACCGCCATCTTCAACGCCGAGCCGCTCACGCAATTCGTGGACAACGTTCAGTTCAGCTACGGCGTCGCCGCCGACCGCGAGAGCCGCGACGTCATTCAGTACATGAGCGCCAGCCAAGTAGACGCGCTGCCCACGTCCACCGCCAATCCGGTTCAGGTGGTGGACGGCCGCTGGTCTCGGGTGGTCAACATCAAGGCGTGCATCGTCATGCGCAGTGAGAACCGCAACCAGGCAGACACGGGCACCTACATCGATTGCGATGGCAACCCAGCAGCGTCAGCCGACGGTTACGCGCGCCGTGCCTTCAATTCCGTGTACGCCCTGCGCAATCGCAGCGGCTTCCTCACACCTTGAGGCGTTCGGCTATGAAACTCAGGACGACTCCTCCAGCCGCCGCTGAGCAACGCCAGCAAGGTGTCGTCCTGGTCGTGTCGCTTATTTTTCTGATCATCCTGTCGTTGGTCAGCCTCTATGTCACACGCGGGGTGATCGTCGGCGAGCAGGTATCAAAAAACATTCGCGCGAACGCAACCGCGACGCAATCCGCCGAGACCGCGCTGCGCTACTGCGAGGATCGCGTGCGCACCGCGCAGCCGCTCAACACTCTGGAGGCACCGGTCGACCTGGCCCCGGGCGCACTGCCGAGCCAATGGCAAACCCGAGTCAACTGGACCGACGGCAGCACGGTCTCTGTCCAGATTCCATCCGATCAAGTCACTGCGCAAGGCATGCGGCCACTGCCAATGCAGCCGCGTTGCATGGTAGAGCGTTTTTCACTGCCGCCGGCTCCCGGGGAAGACCCCCAATCGGTTTCGATCCTTCAGCCTCACTTGATCACGGCTGTCGGTTTTACCCGTGATTACGTCGCTGACGCCAACAACCGCCCGATCTCCGGGGGAGAGGTCTGGCTGCAATCGATTTTGATTCCATAACGAGGGAGGTCCTGCGCCATGAGAAAACTGCCAATTAAAGAATGGCTAGGGTCACTCGCAACCACGATCACGTTGTTGTTCGGTTCGACACTCTGGGCAGGCCTGGCAATTGCCGAGCCTGCGAGCCAGATGCTTCAGCAGCCGTTGCAAACTGGCGGTGGCGGCACGCCACCCAACCTGATGTTTACCCTCGACGACTCAGGCTCAATGTGGTGGGAATGTGTGCCGGACGATCTGTGCGCGCCAGGATCTTACGGACTGGAAGCGATTCCGAGGCTCGATGACTCGGCACTCGGCAATGGCAACCGCCTTGGCACTGTCGTTTATGACGACGCGGATGTCACCCACGTCGACAAAAATAAGAAAACCGTCACGGATTGGCCAAGCAAGGCGCTACTGCTGTCTCGCCAGATGCGTTCCAGCGCCTATAACCCGCTCTATTACAACCCGGCGGTTCAATACCAGCCTTGGCTGAAAAGCGACGGGACGCGCTGGCCCAACGTGGATCCCGCGGCTGCGCCGGTCCTTCCCGGTGCGACACAGACCCAGAATCTGACTGGCGCGCAAACGATTACCGGGAACAAATGGTGTTGGGCCACAAGCACGCAGACCAACACGTCCAATTGCGCAAGCAACACAACGCAAACCGCTGTCATCGCCCGTTACTACAACATGACCGGCGCCGGCACGACCGTAAATAACTTCCTGCTCGTGCTGATTCAGCCCGGTGTCAACTTCGGGCCAAAAGCGATAGCGCGCGTCGACTGCGCCGGGGTTGCCTGCACCTACAGCGAAGAAATACAGAACTTCGCCAACTGGTACACCTATTACCGTACACGCGCACTCACCGCGATCGGAGGAACCTCGGAGGCATTTGCCGCAGTACCTGCGGACTTCCGCGTCGGTTACGGGCGCATCAACAAGAAGTCAGGCACGGTGGACGGTGTGGGTACTTCCACGCTGGAGCGGGGCGTGCGCGCCTTCTCGGGCAAAGACAAAAGCGACTTCTACGCTTGGCTCGCGGGAAGGACGCAACCCAGCGGAGGCACGCCACTTCTGAGCGCACTGGATAACGTCGGCCAGTATTTCATGCGAAAAGACAACGGTGGTCCGTGGGGTGCAAACCCAGGCACGAATGACACGAGCTCGCATTCAGCCTGCCGGCGGTCCTTCCATGTCTTGATGACGGACGGAATGTGGAACAACGACTCGGCAAATACCTCGGGCGCACGTACCAACGTGGACGGCTCCTCGGGGCCGACCATCACGGGACCAGGAGGATTGACCTACACCTACCAACCCGCTGCGCCATACAGCGACAAATCGTCGGGGACACTGGCCGACGTTGCCATGTATTACTGGAAAAACGATCTGCGCCCGGATCTGCAAAACGCCATCAAACCGGTGACCAAAATGGGACAGGAAGACCCTGCGTTCTGGCAACACCTGGTGAACTACGCCATCGCGTTCGGCGTTGACGGCACGCTCGACAACCCTGGAGACTTGGCCGCGCTGAAAAATGGCAGCAAATCCTGGCCCAATCCCGGTAGCAACGGAAATACACCGGCCGCCGTCGATGACCTGTGGCATGCGGCCATCAACAGCCGCGGCCGGCTGCTCAGCGCGCGCGACTCGTCGGAATATGCCAACGCCTTGAGATCGATCATCGCCGACGTCATCAGCGTCGAGGGCAGCGAAGCGGGTCTCGGCGTTTCCAATGTGACGCTGCCTTCGGTCGGCAGTTCGACCAAAATTTACACGCCCTCTTTCTCGTCGCCAGACTGGAGCGGTGAGGTCCAGGCGCAGCTCATCGATTCCACCGGTGCGCCCACCGGCGTCGCGTGGACATCAACCACCCCGGCACATGCAAACCGCAGCGTGTTCACGTATGACCCGACCGCGACCGGTGGGCCAAAAGCGGTGCCCTTCCAGTGGGCTTCACTCAGCGCAGAAACAAAAACGGCGCTCTGGGGTTCCGCCAGCGGTGGTGAATCACTGGTGAGCTATTTGCGCGGCGATCCGACCGGTGAAAGCACCGTATACCGCGAGCGCAAATCGCGTTTGGGCGATATCGTGAATTCGACGCCAGCGTTGGTCTCCAACTTGGTCAACTACTCGTACCAATATCTGCCGGCAAAAAATGCAGGCACTGATCACGGTGCCGAAACCTATGCGCGTTTTGTGCGCGCGAAGAGCCTGCGAACGGGCCAACTGGTGGTGGGTGCCAACGACGGCATGCTGCACGCTTTCAACGACGACGACGGAATTGAAAGCTTTGCCTTCATGCCACGCAGCGTTCTGGATTCGGTACGGCAACTCTCGAACAAGGATTACACGCACCGCTACTTCGTTGATGGACCGATCTATGAAACCGACGTTTACGACTCGGCGAACAGCCGTTGGAACAACCTGATTCAGGGGTTCGGCGGTGCGGGTGGGAAATATCTCTACACGGTTCGCATCCCAGTCGTCGATTGGACGAGCGGCAGTCAACCGAATCCGCTGACGAAAGCCCAGTCTGCACCAAGTGCCACCGATATCTGGTGGGAAATCAACAGCAACACCACGGGATTCGAGGAGATGGGCTACGTCATCACAAAACCCGAAACCGGCCTGATGCGCGACGGCACCTGGGTAACGATTTTCGGCAACGGTTATGAGAGCGCGAGCGGAAAAGCACAACTGTTCATCGTCAACGCGATGACCGGCGCGTTGGTCACCAAGATAGATACCGGTGTTGGCTCGACAAGCGCACCCAACGGATTGGGTGGAATCGGCGTCGTGCGCGACAGTCAGCAACGCATCGTTGCGGCGTACGGTGGTGATTTACAAGGCAACATGTGGAAATTCGATCTTTCGTCGCCAGACTCGTCCAGTTGGGGCACCGCTTTCGGCGGTCGACCACTGGTCACCGTAAAAAACTCGAACAATCAACTCGAACCGATTTCCGCCAAACCAAACTTCCGGGCCTTTCCGGCCGGGGGTGTCATGGTGCTATTCGGAACTGGAAAGCTGTTCCAGCAGGGAGACGAAAAAGATGCGGGCGGGCGCACGCTGTACGGCGTTTGGGATCGCGTACCAGTGGGTGGCGGCCCCGGTACGATCAATGACACCGTGGCAAGCCTGGCATTGCTGTCGACACAAAAGACCGTGATCGACCCGATTCCCAACTCGATCGGCGCCACGTATCGCACGTTGGTCATCACACCGGTCGACTACAAAACGCAGCGGGGTTGGCGACTGCCTCTCGTCATCGCAGACGGCGAGCGCTCCATCGATCAACCACAGATCCGTTTCGACAGCGTCCTCATGCAATCTGTCACGCCGACCAATGTGGACGATGACTGCCAGGCCGCCAAACTGATCCGGCGTGCCTACTTGCTCGATCCATTCATGTCGGGAACTCAATCGCCGCCTTTCGATGGCGATGCCAATGGCGCGACAGAAAGCTACATCGTCGATCTGATGGGCTCCGGAGAAAACCAATTGGTCATGCAAACGCCGATTTGCCTCGGGTCCCAGTGCGAAAACAACAGCGCCAACGACCCCCCGTGCACCGGTTTGGCCTGCCATCGAATCAGGTGCCCAAAGAGCGGCGTGATTTTGGGGGCGGGTGCGACGGGTGGCATCGAAGCGTGCTTCGGCGCCGGCGCGATCCGACGCTACTGGCGCGAAATCATCACTCCGCCTCAAGGCTGAGCGCCAGGCAACTCAGAAATGACCGCTATTCACGAGGTACGGACCGTGCTCAATCCGCCCAGACCAGCCAGAAAATTCGCAGGGTTCACGTTGATGGAAGTGATGATCGTGGTTGCGATCGTCGCTATCCTTTCAGCGATCGCGTATCCCAGTTACCAAGAGTACGTGCGCCGGTCCAAACGCGCGGACGCACGTACGCAACTGCTGGAAGTGTCCCAATACATGCAACGCTTCTATTCGCAAAACGATCGCTACGACCAGGCCAACGACGCCGCGGGCACGGCCATTTCGTTGCCAGCAGCGCTGGCGACCGTGCCGCGCGGGATGGATCCAACCTTTGCTGATTACACGATTGGGTTCCAGGAAGGAACGCTGAGCGCGCGCGGATTCACGCTCGAAGCGGTACCACGTACGGGCGGCCCGATGGTGAGCGACAAGTGCGGGACATTGCGCATCAACAATGTCGGCAGGCGCAGCGTCAACGGCGCAACTGGCGGGATGAATGCCAGCATCTGTTGGCGTTGATCTGGCGACAAGTACCAGCGTTGGAAATCATCGATGTTCCCGACGCAGAGTCCACCTGAGAAAATAGCGGAAATCCCAGTCTCCGCTATTCATGAAATCCTTTCTCCGCTCCCAACTCAACCACTACGCCGATCGCCTGGGTGAACTGAATTTCCTGCTCTCGCGCCCCGACATCATGGCGGACATGGCGCAGTTCCTGAAGCTCTCGCGCGAGCACACGGAAGTCGCCGCGATTGCCGAGCGCTGGCAGCGCTACCAGCAGCGTGAGCAGGACAGAGATGCGGCGCAAGAACTGTTGCAAGACCCGGAGATGGTGCCGCTGGTCGAAGAAGAAATTGCGTCGGCCGACGCCGAAATCGGCGAGCTTGAAGCCGAGCTCCAGCGCATGCTGCTGCCCAAAGACCCCGACGATGCGCGCAACGCGTTCGTGGAAGTGCGTGCAGGCACCGGCGGCGACGAATCGGCGCTGTTCGCGGGCGACCTGGTGCGCATGTACACGCGCTATGCGCAGCACCGCGGCTGGCGCGTAGACGTGATGAGCGAATCGCCCGCCGAGCTGGGTGGCTACAAGGAAATCGTGCTGCGCGTGGTGGGTGACGGTGCCTACGGCACGCTGCGCTTTGAATCCGGCGGGCACCGCGTGCAGCGCGTGCCCGTGACCGAAACGCAGGGGCGCATCCACACCAGTGCGGCCACCGTCGCGGTCATGCCCGAGCCGGACGAGCACGCGCCCATCACGCTCGACATGGCCGATGTGCGCATCGACACCTATCACGCCTCGGGCGCGGGCGGGCAGCACATCAACAAGACCGATTCCGCGGTGCGCGCCACGCACATTCCGACCGGCATCGTGGCCGAATGTCAGGACAGCCGCAGCCAGCACTCCAACAAGGCGCAGGCGCTGCGCGTGCTGCAGGCGCGCCTGCAGGAAAAAGAGCGCAGCGAGCGGGATGCGAAAGAAGCCGCCACGCGCAAGAGCCTGATCGGTTCCGGCGATCGCTCGGACCGCATCCGCACCTACAACTTCCCGCAGGGCCGCGTGACCGACCACCGCATCAACCTCACGCTGCACAAGCTGCCGCAAGTGATGGACGGCGATCTGGACGACATCACCGGCGCGCTGCACGCCGCGCGCGAAGCCGAGCAAATGGCCGAGCTGGAAAGCCGGTCATGACTGCGGCACCGGCAGCCGCAACCACGCGAGCACGGTAGGCAGGCTGTGCCTCCTCAGCCCACCATTCGCGCCGCGCTGCAGGGCGCGACTGCGCACGGCCTCGCACGGCCAGACGCACAGATGTTGCTGCTGCACGCGCTGGGCCACGATTCCCACGACCGCGCATGGCTGCTGGCACACGACTGCGATCTGGTTTCGTCCGCAGTGGCCGCGCGCTTCAGCGCCCTCTGTGCCAAACGCCAAAGCGGAGAGCCCATCGCCTACCTGATCGGTACGAAAGAGTTTTACGGCTTGGCGCTCCAGGTCGACCGGCGGGTCCTCGACCCTCGCCCGGACACGGAAACGCTGGTCGACTGGGCGCTGCAACTGATCCCGATGGACCAGCCTTGGCGGTTGTTGGACTTGGGCACCGGCAGCGGCGCCATCGCGCTCGCGCTGGCGCACGAACGGCCGCTGTGCGAGGTCTGGGCGACCGATCGCAGCGTCGATGCGCTGCAGGTGGCCCGGGAAAACGCAATGCAACTCGGGCTGACCCTCCAGTTTCGTACCGGCGATTGGCTGGATGCGATGGATCGCGGCGCAACGTTCAATCTGATCGTCAGCAACCCGCCCTACGTCGCTGCCAGCGACCCGCATCTGTCCGCCCTGAGACACGAACCGCGAGAGGCCTTGGCAAGCGGTCCGGACGGATTGGACGATTTGCGTACCCTTTGCGCGACCGCGCCCAGCCACCTTCAACCGCACAGTTGGCTCTTGCTGGAGCACGGTTGGGATCAAGCACCCGCGGTGCGCGCGCTGCTGAGCGCAGCAGGATTGGTCGACGTGCAATCGCGCCGCGATCTCGCGCGTATCGAGCGCTGCTCGGGCGGCCGCAGCCCCGCCCGTTGAGTCATCAAAGGCGGACAGGTCTACAGCGCCCGCTGATGCCGCTCTACCTGCCAAGCCAACCAAAACCCGAATACGCTGCACAGCACGATCACGATCCACGTCAGTTGCCAGCCGCCCGCGCGACTCGCCACCCACGCCACCAGCGGCGGGCCACTGACCTGGCCGGCCGACGACCACTGCTGGATCCAGCCGACCGTCGTCGCAATCGCGCCGTCGTTGGGCGCGAGGCGCGGGACCATGCCGAACAGGGCGCCGGGAACAAGGCCTCCCACCACCGAGAACAGCAGCGCGCCCCCGAAACTCAATACGGGCGCCGGACTGCCGGTCAGCCCGAAAGCCAGCGATCCCCCCAAGCCCGTGGCAGCAAAGCCGGCCCACAACAGCCACCGTGCCCGCACACCCCGTTGCAACAGTCGGCCCGCTGCAACGTTACCGATGACGTTGACCGCGGTGACCACGGCCGTCGCCATGGCAACCACGGCGCCGGTCCAACCGAGCTTGTCGTAGACCGTGGGCAGGAAACCGATCACCGCCAGCCACTGCAACGCGTAAACGCCGAAGCCGAACGCGCCAAACCAAGCACCCGGCGCGTGCAACGTGGCTCCCAGACGGGCGCGCCAACCGTGCGCGCCGGTTGCGACCTGGGATCGGGTTGGCAAGTCGGCCGGCACGACGCGCCACACCGCCACCGCCATGACCGCCGTGCCGCACGCGGTCACCACCCACCAAGAGCGCCAGCCGAGGAGCCCGATGACGAGCGGCCCGGTCAGCATCGCAAGCGCCATGCCAAACGGCATGTAGCCGCCCCAGATGCCGAGCACACGCGTGAGGTGGGCCGGTGCCACGGTGCGGCGCAACAAGCTGGGCGCGGGCACACCCACCATCAGCAGCCCGACGCCTTCCACCGCGCGCAACGCCAGCAAATCGGCCGCGTCACGCGCCCATGCGCCGGTGAGCCCGGCCAGAGTCAGCAACGTCAAGCCGGCCAGCATGACGCGGCGCAAGCCGACGCTGTCGGCCAGGAGGCCGGCGACCAGTCCCAGGGTCATGCCGCCGATTTGCACCAGCGACAACAGAAAGCCCGCCTGTACCAGGCTGATGCCCATGCTTTGCTGCAACGCCAGCACCGCGGGCGGCAGTTTGCCCACATGAACCGCGGCGGCAATGCCCGCCAGAACGACCACGGCCGGAGCATCCAGTACGCGCCGCGAGCGGGTCACGGAAACAGCGTCCTACCAGTCAGGCGTTGGTGCTCGCGCAGGGCGAAGCGGTCGGTCATGCCGGCGATGTAATCCGCCACGGCACGCTCGCGATCGACACGCTC
>SCQQ01000099.1 GCA_004299095.1 Burkholderiaceae bacterium
CGCTGTCTTGTACAGCCATTGCGGCGGAATGTCGGGCGCGTCGGTTTCCATCACGATGGCCGCTGCAGGCAGTTCGGCTGCCAACTGACGCAAGCGTGTGGCGCGCTCGTACGTCACGGCGCCGCCGAAACCCAGTTTGAAACCCATGCGCAAGAAGCGCTCGGCCTGCTCACGGCTGCCATTGAATGCGTGGGCAATACCGGCCACGGCGCCGCAATCCGCGACGCATTTCAACACCTGTTCCACCGAGCGGCGCACGTGCAGCAGTACCGGCAGGCGGTGCCTGGCAGCCAATTCGAGTTGGGCGCGGAAAAAACGCTCCTGGCGCGCACGCGACGCGCCGGCCCTCAACTCAGGTACGAAATAATCCAGCCCGATCTCGCCCACCGCCACCAGATTCGGGTCGTCGACGCGGGCCTTTAGCGCCGTCTCCAAATCATCGAGCGCGCGGCCAGACGCCTGTGCCACGCACATCGGATGAATGCCCAGCGCGTAACCATCGCCAAAGCGATGCGCCAGTCCGCACACCGCGTCGAACGCCTCGACCCGGACGCTCGGAATCACGCACAGGTCCACGCCGGCGCGGCGTGCCTCGTCTCGAACCGCGTCGCGGTCGGCATCGAATTCAGCTGCGTCCAAGTGGCAATGCGTGTCGATCCACGGGGTCATGCGGCGCATGGTACGACCCTCTTTCGCAGGCGTGGCGATCCTCCTGCGGAACGCGGGTTCGCGCCGCGTCCACGCTTGCGCTGTTACGAGAGCTTGCCCGCCACCAGCTTGCGCTGGCGCTCGCAGCGCGCAGCCAGGCTTTCGTCGTGCGTCACAACCACGAACGCGGTGCCGTGCTGGCGCGCCAATTCCAGCATCAAGTCGAACACGCTGTCGGCGGTGTCGCGGTCCAGATTGCCAGTGGGTTCGTCGGCCAGCACGCACGCAGGCCCGGTGACCAGCGCACGCGCAATGGCCACGCGCTGGCGCTCGCCGCCCGACAGCTCCGCGGGCCGGTGTTCGAGCCGGTTCTTGAGCCCCACCTGCTCCAGCATCCGAGCCGCCGTCTGCGCCGCCTGCGCGCGCGCTTCACGGCGGATCCAGAGCGGCATGGCCACGTTTTCCAGCGCCGAAAACTCCGGCAGCAAATGATGGAACTGGTAAACGAATCCCAGATGGGCGTTGCGCAACATCCCCTGGGCGCTTGGACTCAGGCTGGAGAAATCCTGCCCCTTCAGGCGCACGCGGCCGGTGGTGGGCGCATCCAGGCCGCCCAGCAAATGCAGCAGCGTACTCTTGCCGGAACCGGACTGCCCGACGATGGCCAGCGTTTCGCCGCCGCCCACGCGCAGGTCCACGCCCTGCAGCACGCTCACGTTCAGCTTGCCCTCTTGGTAACGCTTGGTCAGCGCCACCGCTTCCAGGATGGGCGCCGATTCGGATGCGGCGCCCGCCGTCGGCATGGCTTCACTCATAGCGCAGCGCCTCTGCCGGGTTCACGCGACTGGCGCGCCAGCTCGGGTAAATCGTCGCCACGAACGACAGCAGCAGCGACACCACCACGATGGGCACGATGTCGTGTGCGCGCGGGTCGCTCGGCATGGTGTTGATCAGGTAGACGTTCTTGGGCAGAAAGTTGGCGTGGAAAAGCTGTTCCAGGAACGGCACGATGACGTCGATGTTGTATGCCACCAGCAAGCCCAGCGCCAGGCCGGCCAGCGTCCCGATCACGCCCACCAGTGCACCCTGCACGACGAAGATTTCCATGATGCTGGCCGGCTTGGCGCCCAACGTGCGCAGGATGGCGATGTCGGCGCGTTTGTCCTGCACTGTCATCACCAGCGTGCTCACGAGGTTGAACGCCGCCACGGCAACGATCAGCGTGAGGATGATGAACATCATGCGTTTTTCGATCTGCACGGCTGAGAACCACGCGCGGTTCTGTTGCGTCCAGTCGGTGATCAGCACATCGCGGCCGAGCACCTGCGACAACTGCGCGGTCACTTCGGGCGCGACGTGCGGGTTGCGCAGCTCCACCCGGATCCCCGTGGGTCCGGTCAGGCGAAAAATGCGCTCGGCGTCCTGCATGTTGATCATGGCGAGCGTCGAGTCGTACTCGTAATGGCCCGAGTTGAACGTGCCGATCACGGTCATCTGTTTCAACCGCGGCAGCACGCCCGCCGGGGTGATCTGCCCGCTGGGTGAAATCAGCGTAATCTGGTCGCCCGCCATCACGCCCAGCCGGCGCGCCAGGTCGACGCCCAGGATGATGCCGAAGCTGCCCGGCGTGAGCTGGGGCAGGAGCGTGTGCTCGATCTTGGCGGCCACTTCGGTGACTTGCGGCTCCTGCGCCGGATCGACGCCGCGCACCAGCGCGCCCTGCATGGCTTCGCCGCGCGCCAGCAACGCCTGGCCGTCGATGTAGGGGGCGGCACCCGTGACCTCCGGGTTGCGCTTGATTTGCGCAATCTCGCCCACGGGATCGAGCAACGCTTCACCATCGGCCGAAAACACCTGCACGTCGGCGATCACACTCAGCATGCGGTCGGTGACGTCCTTCTCGAAACCGTTCATGACCGAGAGCACGATGATCAGCGCCGCCACACCGAGCGCAATGCCCAGCATGGATGCGGCTGAAATGAACGAAATGAAGCCATTGCGCCGCATGGCGCGGCCAGCGCGCGTATAGCGCCAGCCCAATCGCATTTCGTAGGGGAACCGTTCGGCCAAGGACATTGAAGAAACACCTGCCGGCCGCGATTGCAACCACGGCCAAAGGATGTGGATTCTCGCATCGCGGCGAACTTCTGCACATGCTGAGCCGGTCCGGACGAATGGTTCAGACGCAAAACCCCCTGGAGGCCTATCGTGCGCTTACAGTTCACCCCCATGCCCAGCGCACCGACCTCTTTCCACCTGCTGATCGCCAACGCCGTCCCGCCCTTGACGGCGACCGCAGCGCGCACCGCACCGCCCGCATTGCCGCGGCTCGAAGCGTTGCTCACGCACCTGCGCCCGGCCGAAACCCTGAACCTCGACCCCGACGCCCCCGATACGCCCTTTGAACGCGCGCTGGCTCACGCCCTGGGCCTGCCCCATCAACCGGGGCAAGTCCCCTGGGCGGCCTACGAGAACCAAATCGTCGGCGTGCCGTGCGCCTGGATTCATCCGTGCCAGTGGCAGTTGGGGCTGGACAGCGTGGCGCTGCTGGACCCGGCGCAACTGCAACTCACGGAAAGCGAGTCGCACGCCCTGCTCGCGCCCATACAGGCGTTGATGGCCGAGGATGGCATGCAACTGCGCTACGTGGCGCCGGACGCGTGGCTCGTGCAAGGCGAGCTGTTCCGCGGCCTCACCACGTGGTCGATCCGACGCGCCGCACAAGGTGCGCTGTCGCGCGACGCGCTGGCCACCGCACCGACCGAAGCGCAAAGGAACCTGCTGCGCCGGCACCAGAGCGAGTGGCAGATGCTGCTGCACAACCACCCGGTCAACGATGCGCGCGAGGCGGCAGGCAACTGGTTCGTCAACGCGCTCTGGACCGACGGCGCCGGCGTGCTCGATCAGATGCCGGCCGCGCCCGCGGAAAAAGTCGTGCCGGAACGCCGACTCGCACAAGCGGGCGATGACGAAACGCTGCGCGCCGCCGCATGGCAGGCCATCGAACGGGATCACACCGAGGCACTCGAGGCGGCGCTGCAAGCCGGCAGCACGGTGCGCCTGACGTTTTGCGGCCCGCACAGCGCACGCAGCTACGTGTCAGGCGGCGGCCTGGGCGCGCGTCTCTCCCATCTGCTGCATCCGGTGCATTTGCCGGATTTGTGCGCCCAGCTATGAAATTCGTCGAGCGTGACGTCCCGCCCCGCGCCGCCTGGACGCTGGAGCAGGCCGGTATCCATCCCTTGCTGGCGCGCCTGTTTGCCGCGCGCGGCGTGTCCACGGCCGATGAGCTGGATCCGAACCTGGCCCGGCTGTTGCCGCCCACCGAACTGAAGGGTGCAGCCGGCGCCGCGCGCCTGCTGGCGGACGCGATCGCCGCCGATCAGCACCTGTGCATCGTGGCGGATTACGACTGCGACGGCGCCACTGCTTGCGCCGTGGGTCTGCGGGGTCTCCGGATGCTGGGCGCCCGACATGCCGATTATCTGGTGCCGAATCGGGTGGTCGACGGCTACGGTCTGACACCGCCGATTGCCGAGCGCGTGGCCGCGAGCGGCGCGAACGTCCTGATCACGGTCGACAACGGCATCGCCAGCGTCGCCGGCGTGGCGCGGGCCCGTGAACTGGGCTTGCAAGTGCTGGTGACCGACCATCACCTCCCCGGCGATCAACTGCCGAGCGCCGAAATCATCGTCAACCCGAATCAGCCCGGCTGCGCCTTCGGCAGCAAGGCGGCGGCCGGCGTTGGCGTGATGTTTTACGTGCTGCTGGCGCTGCGCGCCGAATTGCGCGGCCGCGACGCGTTCGGCGACCAGCCACAACCCAACCTGGGCACGCTGCTGCCGCTGGTGGCGCTGGGCACCGTGGCCGACGTGGTGCCGCTCGACGCCAACAACCGCCGGCTCGTGGCGCAGGGCTTGCAGCGCATCCGGGCCGGTCACATGCCGGCCGGGCTGCGCGCGCTGTTCCAGGCGGCCGGGCGCGACCCCAGACGCGCCTCGACCGCCGATTTCGGCTTCGCGCTGGGGCCACGCATCAACGCCGCCGGCCGCCTGGCCGACATGACCATCGGCATCGAACTGCTGCTCACCGACGATGCCGTGCGCGCCGACGGACTGGCGCAAACCCTCAACACCATCAACCGCGAACGCCGGCAAATCGAAGACGGCATGCGCCAACAGGCCTTGCAAAAAGCGCTGGCGCTGCTGGACGCCAACCAGGAGCCGCCACCCGCGCTGGCCGTTTTCGATCCGGGGTTCCATGAAGGCGTGGTCGGCATCGTCGCCGCCCGCCTGAAAGAGCTGTGGAACCGACCCGCTTTCGTCTTCGCGCCGAGCGGCGCACCCGGCAAGGAATACGAACTGAAAGGCTCGGGGCGTTCGATCGCCGGCTTTCATTTGCGCGATGCGCTCGACCTGGTGGCCAAGCGCCATGCGGGCGTGCTGCTCAAATTCGGCGGCCACGCGATGGCGGCCGGCTGCACCATTCCGGTCGATCAGTTCCCGGTCTTCAAGGAAGCGTTCGAGCAGATCGCGGCCGAGCGCTTGGACCCGGCCACGCTCACGCGCAAGCTGCAAACCGACGGCGCGCTGGAAGCCCGCTATTTGCGCACCGACATGGCCGACGTCTTGCGCGATGCGGTCTGGGGCCAGGGGTTTGCGCCGCCGGTCTTCAGCGAAGACATTGAAGTCGTGAGCCAGCGGCTGGTGGGCGAACGCCACCTGGCGCTCAAGCTGCGCCTCCAGGGCACCCCGGTGGACGGCATCTGGTTCGGCCACACCGATCCCTTGCCCGCCCGCGCCCAACTGGCGTTCCGGCTGGAAACCAACGAATGGAATGGGCTGCGCCGGGTGCAGTTGTTGATCGAAGGTGCGGCCACCGCCGATTGACGCGGGCTGCGCCGCTCGCGGGCACGGCAGCGTTGTGCGTGGCTTCCGCGTTAAGGCGGCGAGCCGTCGTTTTTCGCTTTTTGAGCCGCGGGCTTCTGCGCCGTAGTTCCCTGGTCCGCCGGCTTGGCGTCAACCGGCTTGGTTTCATCCGGTTTCCAGTGGATGCGCTCGACCGACGACAGATAGCCCTTCATGAGCGTGAACAGGCTGTCGTAGACATCCTGGTTGGTCACGGTCTGGCTGGAAATCTTGACCATCGAATCGAGCCCGCCCTGGAACGGCAACGACAGCGAGCCGATGCCACCCACGCCGACCGAGGCCGAATTGCTGGCTGGCTTCGCGACGTACTGGTCCTGCGTCGCGCTGGCGAACGCCAGGCTGCGATCGGCGCCGTCGAGCGCACACACCACGCGGAATTCCATCTGCACGTGGTGCTTGACGTCCGGCTGGAACAGCTTGCGCCCCGTCACTTCCTTTTCCTTGGCGTCGGTGATCACGTAACCCTGGCTCAGCAAGGCGCGGCGTGCGGCCTCGCACGTCTGCGCGGGCGTCGCCGCATAGTGGCGCGTGTACATCGAGTCGCCGAAGGCGTCGGGTTCGTAGTTGGCAATCGGCGCCGTGCCGGTGCTGCACGCCGACAGGGACAGCGCCCCGACGGCCAACGCGAGCCCGGCGCCAAGACGAGAAAAAAACATGGCAAATACGCTCAATGAAAGCGAAGCGCGCTATGGTAATGCGCGACTTGAAGCCGCGCCACCCCGACGCCCCGTGAAAAACACCGGTCGGTCATCACGCCGGCGCGGCAGCTTGCGCCGGTCGCAACAAATCCGCCATCGGCCAGCGCGGCCGCACGTCAAACGCGTAGTCGCGCGTCGCGTGTTCCACGCCGGCGCTGATGCGCATGGCTGCAGCCAAGGCGATCATGGCGCCGTTGTCGGTGCATAGGCCGAGTTCGGGGTAATGCACGCGCACACCAAGCTCCTTGCAGGCCGCCGCCAATTCCGCGCGCAGCAACGCGTTGGCGCTCACGCCACCCGCCACCACCAGGCGCTTCGATCCAGTGGTATGCAAGGCTTGCAGCGATTTCTTTACCAGAACTTCGACGATCGCCGCTTGCGTGCACGCGGCCAAGTCGGCGCGCGGCTGCTCACACGGCAAGCGCTCCAGGCCGAGCTTGCGCACCTGCGTGAGCACGGCGGTTTTCAACCCGGCGAAAGAGAAATTCAAGTCGCCGCTGTGCAGCAACGGGCGCGGCAGGTCGTAGGCCTCGGCGTCGCCAAACTCGGCAAAGCGTGCCAGCGCCGGCCCGCCCGGGTAACCCAATCCCAGCAGTTGCGCCGACTTGTCGAAGGCCTCGCCGGCGGCGTCGTCCACCGTTTCGCCCAAAAGACGGTAATCGCCCGCCGCGTCGACTTGCATCAGTTGCGTGTGGCCTCCGCTCACCAGCAGGCAGACGAATGGAAACTCCGGTGGATCGGCGCTCAGGAACGGCGACAGCAAATGGCCTTCGAGATGGTGTACGCCCAAGACCGGCCGATCCAGCGCCGCCGCCAGCGCGCAAGCCACGCCCGCGCCCACCAGCAGCGCTCCGGCCAGGCCCGGGCCGCGGGTGTAGGCCACCACGTCCAGATCGGCCAAGCCGTGCCCGGCGCGCGCCAGCACCTCCCGGGTGAGCGGCAGCACGCGCCGAATGTGGTCGCGGCTCGCCAACTCGGGCACGACGCCGCCATATTCCGCGTGCAACGGGATTTGCGTGTGCAGCACGTGCGCGAGCAACTGCGGCACCGGATGCGCGCCATCCGACCGGACCAGCGCAACCCCGGTTTCGTCGCAGGACGATTCAATCCCAAGAACCAGAAGAGACATAGGGGCCGATTATCCGCAGCAGACCCCGCCGTGTGGGCTCAGGACGCGCCGGCGATGTATTGCTCCAGTTGGGCGATCAGGAAGCGCTGGTCTTCCAGCATGCGATTGACCAGGTCGCCGATCGATACCAGCCCGATCACGCCGCCGTCGTCCACCACGGGCAAATGGCGCACGTGCGCCTTGGTCATGATGCCCATGCACTCCTGCACGGTCTGCCTCGGCCCGACCACGTACAGGCGCGTGGTCATGACGTCGGCCAGCAGCGCATCGACTGAGTGCAGGCCTTTCAGAATCACGCGTCGCGCATAGTCGCGCTCGGTAAAAATGCCAATCAGCGCGTCGCCTTGCATCACCAGAACCGACCCAATGTTTTGATCGGCCAGGAGTTGCAGCGCTTCGCGCACGGTCGCGGTCGGCGGCAAAGCCGCAAGCGGCGCGTTTTTCTTGGCGCTGAGAATTTGTGCGACAGTGGCCATGGCATTCACCTCCGCGAAAATGGACAACCCCTCGTATCGTGCATGAAACGAGGCGCGGGCGCCAGAGGGTTTTCACCGGGCGCTAAGCGCAGCATGCAACCCGTCGCGGCCATCCAATAAAAGGCTGTCTTGTTGTAGAATGCACAGCTTCCCACGCGATAAATGACTTCCGTCCGGTTGGCGCTTTTTGTTGCAGATACCTTTTGGAAGCTTGATTTCTCGCCCGATTGCACACGTCAAAGCTTGCTTGAATGACCACCATCCGCGTAAGAGAAAACGAACCGTTTGAAGTCGCACTCCGGCGCTTCCGTCGAACCATTGACAAACTCGGCCTGCTGACCGAGTTGCGCGCGCGCGAGTTCTACGAGAAGCCCACTGCCGAGCGCAAGCGCAAGAAAGCCGCAGCGGTCAAACGCCGCCTGAAGCGCATGCACAGCATGGAGTTGCCGAAGAAGCTGTACTGACGGCACCCGTCGAAAGCGTTTTTCGCACGCCTGTACTCAAAGGCTCGCCGGCCAAGCGCTGCGAGCCTTTTGCTTTTTTGAAAGTCACACCACCATGAGCTTGAAAGATCGCATCACTGAAGACATGAAGAACGCCATGCGCGCGCACCAAGCCGAGCGCCTGGGCACGATCCGCATGCTGCAGGCGGCCATCAAGCAACGCGAGGTGGACGAGCGCATCACGCTGGACGATGTCGCGGTGATCGCCATCGTCGACAAGCTCATCAAGCAACGCAAGGACAGCGTCGCCGCCTACACGCAGGGCGGACGCAAGGACTTGGCCGACAAGGAAAGCGCCGAGATCACGCTACTCGAGGCCTACCTGCCGGCGCGCCTGTCGGAAGCTGAAGTCGCTGTACAAATCAAGGCCATCGTCGCCGAAGCGGGCGCGACGTCCATGAAAGACATGGGCAAGGTCATGGGCTTGGCCAAGACGCGCCTGGCGGGCAAGGCCGACATGGGCGCGATCAGCGCTGCCGTAAAGGCTGCCCTGGCCGGTTGAAAGCAACACGGTCGATGTCGCGGGGCAGGCGGCTTCCGCCTTCAATTGCCCGCAACGGTCATTCTGTCGATCAGGATCGATCCCGTGGTTTTGGCGCCGTAGTTGTAAGCATCGGCGCCCACCGCCCGGATGCCCTTGAACATGGTGCGCAGATTGCCCGCAATGGTGATTTCCTGCACCGGGTAGGCAATCTGCCCGTGTTCCACCCAAAAGCCGCTGGCGCCGCGCGAATAGTCACCGGTGACGTAATTCACGCCCTGCCCCATGAGCTCGATCACGAGCAAACCCGTATCGAGCTTGCGCAACATCCCGTCCAAGTCGTCCTGGTCTTTGGTTTGACGCGACGACAGCGTAAGGTTGTGCGAACCGCCCGCGTTGCCGGTGGTTTTCATGCCCAGCTTGCGCGCCGAGTAGGAGCCCAGGAAATAGCCCTCCACGTTGCCGCCGTCGATCACCTTGCGGACATGCACACGCACGCCCTCTTCGTCGAACGGTGACGAACCCTTGCCGCGCGCCACGAACGGATCCTCCGCCACGTCGATGAAATCGGGCAGCACCCGTTTGCCCAGTGAGTCGAGCAGGAACGACGTCTTGCGGTACAGCAGGCCGCCGCTCAGCGCCTGCACCAAGCCGCCCAGCAAGCCAGCGGCCAGCGGTGACTCGAACAGCACCGGGCAGGTGCGCGTGGGCAGCTTGCGGCCGCCCAAGCGGCTCAGCGCACGCTCGGCGGCGTAGCGGCCCACGGCTTCTGGCCGGGCCAGGTCCCCTGCGGCGCGCATCGAGCTATACCAGGAATCGCGCTGCATGTCGGCGCCCTTGCCGATCGATTTGGCAATCGGCGCCACAGAAATCGTGTGGCGGGAACTGGCATACCCCCCGCGAAAACCGTGCGTGTGCGCCGCGAAAAAATGACTTTGCTGTGCCGAGACGCCCGCACCCTCGCTGTTGCCGATGCGTGGATCGACGTCGAATGCCGCCTGCTCGCACGCCAGCGCCAGCTCGGTGGCTTTCTCCGGCGTGATGGGCCACGGGTGAAACAAATCCAGATCGGGTTGGTCAGTCGCAACCTCGGCCGCGTCGGCCAGCCCGGCTGCCGGGTCCTCGGCGGTAAAGCGTGCAATGTCGTACGCCGCCTGCACGGTCTGCTCGATGGCCGCGGCGGAAAAATCGGACGTACTGGCGTTACCCGTGCGCTGGCCGACGTACACCGTGACACCCAGCGATTTGTCGCGATTGCGCTCGACGTTTTCCAACTCGCCCATACGCACGCTCACCGACAGGCCGGCTCCTTCGGACGCCGCCGCGCTTGCATCGGTCGCCCCCAGCTTCTTGGCGTGCCGGATGGCTTGGTCCACCAGCCCCTCGAAAAAGGAGCGTGAATAAGAAAACCCGGGCAACGGCTGCGAACTGCTTGGCATGGTGCTGGCTATCATACTGAGCACTTTGTGTCCATCGCGGAACCGCTGACTTGTCGTGCACGACGCGGCGCGCAAGCAAGCGATCACGTCATCCACCACCCACTTCAGAGCGCATGCCCAGGAAAAAAAGCAGCGGTTACTTCATCGACGGCGAGTTCATTGCCATCGGCAGTGATCTGGATCGGCAGCTCAAGCAGGAGCGCGCCAGCCGCGCACCGAGCAAGACCGAACTGAAGGCGCGGAGCACCGAGCTGCAAAAAATCGGCGTGCAACTGTGTGATTTGCCGCGCGACCGCTGGGATCGGCTCGACTTGCCCATACGCTTGGCCGACGCGCTCGACCACCTGGCGCAGATTACCGATTTCGAAGCGCAGCGACGGCAGCGCCAGTTCGTCGGCAAGCTCATGCGCAAGCTGGACGCCGACGAAATCGAAGCCATTCGTGCTTTGCTGGAAAGAGAGCGCCTGGGAACCACGCTGGCCGCGGAAAATCTCCACCAGATCGAGACTTGGCGCACGCGCCTGCTGCAAGATGACGACGCCATGACCGATTGGGCGCGCCAGTTCCCGCAGAGCGAGCTGGCGCGGATCCGTGGGCTGGTCCGGCAAGCGCGCAAGGAGGCCAACCAAGCAGAGGCGTCCGACGAGACTTCACCTGGAAACGGTGCACAACGCCAGGGGCGTTCGTACCGGGAGCTATTCAAACTGCTGCGCGATGCGTTGGCCACCACAGCGACCTGACGAGCAGGTGCCATCGCATGACCTCCACGACAATCAAACCCATGACCTCAGCTTTTGAATCCGTCACCATTGGACTGGTGTCGGTCAGCGACCGCGCCTCCACCGGCGTTTACCAGGACAAGGGCCTGCCTGCACTAAAGGAGTGGCTGGCGCGCGCGCTGAAGAACCCGGTGCAATACCAAGAACGCCTGATTCCCGACGAGCAGGCGCTGATCAGCCGTACGCTGATCGACCTGGTTCACGCGGGTTGTCACCTGGTGCTCACCACCGGCGGCACCGGCCCGGCATTGCGCGACGTGACGCCGGAAGCGACATTGGCCGTGGCCGACAAGGTCATGCCGGGCTTCGGCGAGCAAATGCGCCAGATCAGCCTGACCTTCGTACCCACCGCCATCCTCTCACGCCAAGTGGCGGTGATTCGCGGCCAGTGCCTCATCATCAACTTGCCGGGCCAGCCCAAGGCGATTGCCGAAACACTGGAAGGCCTGAAAGATGCCAGCGGCAAATCCCGGGTGCATGGTATTTTTGCCGCCGTGCCGTACTGCGTGGACCTGATCGGCGGCCCTTATCTGGAAACGCGGGACGAAGTGTGCAAGGCTTTTCGACCCAAATCGACGCAACGTTCGCAAACGTCAGGCCAGCCCGGATGATCGCTCCGTCTTTCTTGATCCTTGACGCAACTTTTCAGCAAAAACGGCTATGGAAGGGGCCGCTGAAAAAGGCGGCCACGACCGCACGTGAACGACCAGAATTGAACTCAGGCACAGCCGCTGCCTCCAACAAAATGCCAGCCACAATCGGCGATTTCAACCAACCACATCCGAGAGGAAACCCAGCATGAACATTTCAAAACGCTCCCTTCGAAACGTGACGGCAATCGCCGTCATCGCTGCTGCGCTCGCTGCAGCCGGCTGCTCCACGCCGCCGACGCGTAATCAAATCGGCACCGCAGCCGGAGCCGTGGCAGGTGGCGTTGCCGGCAACGTGCTGTTTGGGGGCGCGCTCGGCACCGTGGGCGGTGCAGCCGCTGGCGCGCTGGTCGGCAACGAGCTCACCAAACACAGGCGGTGATGCGCACCGGCCAACCGGTAGTGAAAGCGCGCTGCTGAAGGCGCGCCGCGAGACTTATCTGCCCACCAGATCGCGCAGGTGCGCAGCTTCGAAATCGCGTTCTTTCCCCGCATCCGCTGGCACGCAATTTGGATCCAGTTCGCACGCCAAGCGCTCTACCGCGTGCCACAACAGCGTGATCTGGTGCTCGTTGCCAGCCGTGCCGTCGATCAAGCCGCGCAGCGCCTGGCTCACCGGATCGTCGCTTTGCGTCACGCCGTAGGCCGAAAATCCCAGCCTTGAAGCCGCTTGCTCGCGCCGCACCGCATCGTCATGTTGAATGATGCGGCCCGGGTTGCCGACCACGGTCGCCCCAGCCGGCACGGCGTGCACCACCACCGCACTGGAGCCGATCTTGGCGCCATCGCCCACGGTAAATCCGCCCAGGATCTGACTGTTGGCGCCGACGATCACGCCCTTGCCCAACGTCGGATGGCGCTTGCTGCCTCTGATCAACGACGTGCCGCCCAAGGTGACGCCCTGGTAAATGGTGCAGTCGTCGCCCACTTCCGCGGTCTCGCCAATCACCACACCCATGCCGTGATCAATGAACACGCCGCGGCCGATGGTGGCGCCGGGATGAATTTCCACGCCGGTCAGAAAACGCCCCCAGTGCGACAGCCAGCGCGCCAGCCAGAACCAGTGCGCAGCCCAGAGACGGTGTGCCACGCGGTGGATGACCAACGCGTGAAACCCGGGATACGAGAAAACGACATCCCAGGTGCTGCGCGCGGCCGGATCGCGTTCGAGCGCAGCCGCGGCGAAGGAGCGAATGTGGGAAAACACGGTGCGCAAGTCTAGCGTTTGCCTGCGGCATGCGCTGCGGCGCCACCGCGACCGCCGGCACCTTCGGGACCCGTGCGCGTATTGCTGGCGCTGCGCTGGGCGGCACGCGCAATGCCGCGCAGGATGTTGATTTCTTCCATGCTGGGTTGCGCCCGGTTGAAAAGCTGCTGCAAACGCGGCATGAGCTTCTTGGGCGCCGCGGGATCGAGGAAGTCGATGGCTATCAGCGTCTCGCGCCAGTGCTCGAGCATCGCGTCCACGCTGGCGCTGTCGGCCGCCACGTGACCGGGCACACCCCGCGGCGCGGCGCGGCCCCATCCGCCCGCGTGCGCGTCGAGCGCTTGACACCAGTCGTAGGCGATGAGTTGCACCGCGGCCGCCAGGTTGAGTGAGCCGTAAGCCGGATTGGTCGGGATGCTGAGCGCCACGTGGCAGTGGTACACGTCGTCGTTCGCCATGCCGAAGCGTTCACAACCGAAGAGGAATGCCACGCCTGACAGGTCGGGGGCAATGCGCATGCCGTTGCCGCCGTCTGCATCGCTCGAACCGGCAGCCGACCGCAGCAGCGCGTCGAAGTGCGCACGCGGCGCTTCGGTGGGTGGACCGAAATCGCGCGGCGTCATGACGGTGGCGCAGACGTGCGTCATGCCGTCCAGCGCGGCGTCGATAGCCGGCACCACGCGCGCATGCGCCAGCACATCGTCGGCGCCGCTGGCGCGTTCGATGGCCTCGGTACGCAACAAGACGTCTGGCCAGCGCGGGCGCACCAGCACCAGATCATTAAAGCCCATGACTTTCATGGCGCGCGCCGTGGCGCCCACGTTGCCGGGGTGGCTGGGCTCGATCAGGACGAAGCGGGTATGGATCGAGTTCACGCTGAGCCCATCACCCGATCCGTGCGTCGCACCCGTCAGTGCGGCAGGTGCTCATCGGCCCACTGCACGATGGCGCCGGGTGCCGTCAAAGCGCCCGATTGGCGCGCCACCAAGCGGCCGCCCACGAACAGCGCCAGCGTGGGAATGCTGCGGATTTGATAGCGCACGCCCAAGTCCTGTGCGGCGTCGGTATTCACGCGGGCGACGCGGAAGCGCGGTTCCAGCCAAGTCACCGCCTGCGCGTAGGCCGGCGCCATCATGCGACACGGACCGCACCAAGGCGCCCAGAAATCAACCAGGATCGGCAGGCTGCTGCGCGCCACGTGCTTGTCGAACGTGGCGCTGTCGTCCAATGCCAGCGGCTGCCCGCTGAAAAGCGGTTGCTCGCACTCACCGCAAATGGGTGCACTGCCCAATTGATCGGCACGCACCCGGTTGGTGGTGTGGCAATGCGGGCACACCACATGCAGCGGCGTTTCGTCAGCCACGCGACACCTCGTCAGGCCTCAGCCGCTTCGGGCTTTTCCGAGCCGGCAGGCGGCATGCGCCGGGCCGCGTCAATGGCCTCGCGCGCGGCCAACTCGGCGTCGGCCGCGAAATCGAGCGGCGAACGGCACAGGCCGGCATCGCCATAGTGCAGGTTTTCGTACACCGTGGCGGCGGCCGCGCTGCGTTCCAGCAACGGCTGCCAGTTGATTCCTGGCGTGCCCATGAGCGCTTCCAGGCGCTCGGCCACGACCTGGTATTGATGCGCATCGACCGGTTCGCGGCTGGCGTCCAAGCGTTCCAGCAGCTCGGCGACGACCACGGCCGTTTGAGGTGGGGCTTGCAACGTTTTCATGCCTCGGAGTTGAGGTCGCGCGGCGCAAATTGCAAGAGTTGCGCGCCCCCGCTCCGCCGAACGCGCGGGGCTCTGGACATGCCCGGCGACAGACAGCAGCACGGCCGCCAGCAGCCGTGCTGCCGCTCCGCCTATTGCAGCGCCGCGGCCAAGCGGATCACGCCTTCGCGAATCTTGTCTTCTCCTGCGGTGGCGAACGACAGGCGGAACGTGCTGCGGTCGGGCTCTGCGCAGAAAAACGGCGCGCCCGGCACGAACGCCACGCCGCGCTCCACCGCGCGCTTGGCGAAGGCGGCGCTGTCATTCAGGTGGCCGCCGGCGCCGGTCAATCGGGCCCAGACGAATAGGCCACCGCGCGGCGCGACGAAATCCACCGCCGCGCCAAGTTCCTTGCGCAGCGCCTCGCCCATCACCGCCGCGCGCTGACCGTAAGCACCGCGCATGCGTGCCAGCGTGGCCGGCATGCGGCCAGCGGCCAAGTAGCGCGCCGCAGTGGCTTGCGCAAAGGTGCTGGTGTGCGCGTCGGAAAATTGCTTGCACATCGTGGCCCTGGCCAGCAGCGCGGCCGGCGCGATCATCCAGCCGAGGCGCAAGCCAGGCGAGAGCACTTTGCTCAAGCTGCCGCAGTAAACCAGCCAATCGCGGCTGCCCGGCACTTGCGGCGACAACGCCAGCAGGCTGGGCGGCGGCGGCGCATCGAAATACAGCTCGCCGTACGGGTCGTCTTCGACGATCACGGTCCGGTACTGCACCGCCAGTTCCAGCACACGCTTGCGCCGCGCCAGCGTCAACGTGGCGCCACTCGGGTTGCCGAAGCTCGGGATCAGATAAATCAGCTTCGGACGGTGCTCGCGGATCAAGGCTTCCAGCCGCTCCACGTCGACGCCGTCGCCGTCGATGGGCGCGCTGATCAGGTTGGCGCCATACAGCCGGAAACACTGGATCGTGGCCAGGAAAGTCGGCCCCTCGACGATCACCTTGCTGCCCGGGTCGATCAGCGTCTTGCCCACCAGGTCCAACGCCTGCTGGCTGCCGGTGGTGACGATCAAATCCTCGGCTTTCACGCCGGCCGCTCCCTTGGTCGCCATGAAACGCGCCAACTGCTCGCGCAACGGCGGATAGCCTTCGGTGGCCCCGTATTGCAGCGCACCGCCTGGCTCTTCGGTGAGCGCCTGATCCACGGCGGCGCGGATCCCATCCACGTCGAACATGGCGCTGTCCGGAAAGCCGCCGGCAAAGCTGATGATGCCGGGCTTGCCCAGCAGCTTGAAAAGCTCGCGAATGGCCGAGGTTTCGACATGATCGAGGCGCTGAGCGAACGGTAAAGACATGACGTGCGATCGAAAAGATGAAGGTGCCAGCCATTGTGCCCCCACGTGCTCTGCGGCAGCCCGGCTCGCTCAGCCGTTTTTCGCCATAATGCGCGGTTCTTTTCATCGTCCGACCTCGTCTCGCCTCAACCCGGAGATCCCTCGAATGAAACTCAACCGCCTCGCCACCCGCTTCCTTACCCTGTTGATGGTGGTGCTGATGGCCGCCGCCTTCAGCCTGGATGCGCAGGCCAAGCGCATGGGTGGCGGCAAATCGATCGGCCGCCAATCCAGCCAAGTGACCCAACGCCAGGCCACACCTCCCGCCGCGCCGACTGCGCCGGCCGCAGCCAATGCCAAAACCGGCCAAGCCAACGGCGCTGCCGCCGGCAGACCGTGGACTGGCATGCTCGGCGGGCTGGCCGCGGGCCTGGGGTTGGCGTGGCTCGCGCATGCGCTCGGGCTCGGGGCCGGCTTTGCCAACATCCTGCTGATTGGCTTGCTCGTGGTCGCTGCCATGGCGGCCTTTCGCGTTCTGCAGCGCGCACGTCAGGGCACTGCGGCGGGCAACCAGACGCTCGCTTTCCAAGGGATCGGCGGCGCGCGCCAAGGGGGTATGCCGCCCTCTTCGCGTCCCGTTGACTTCGGGGGCGCGGCTGCGCCGACGTGGGGATCGCCGGGTGCTCGCTTCGGCGCTGCCGCGGGTCCCGCCACCGGCGCACCGCTGCACGGCGCGCAAACCTGGGGCATCCCCGAGGACTTCGACGTCGCGGGCTTCACCGATGCGGCCAAGCGCAACTTCACGAGCGTGCAGGACGCCTGGGATCGCGGTGACCTCCTCACCCTGCGCGCCATCATGACGGACGAGATGCTGGAAGAAATCCGCGGCCAACTGGCCGAACGCGAGCATATCGGCGCACCCGGCCAGGTTCACAAGACCGACGTCGTGACGCTCGATGCCCAGCTGCTGGGCATCGAGGAATTGGACGACGTTTTCATGACCAGCGTCGAATTCAGCGGCTTGATCCGCGAGGATGGCGCGGCCGAACCGGCGGCGTTTCGCGAAGTGTGGAACATGACGCGCGCCAAGAACGGGTCAGACGGCTGGCGGCTAGCCGGCGTGCAGGCGTTGCGGTAGTCCGAGGAGCGCCGCGCCGGCCCCGCGACGCGATCAGGCATCGCCGCGTGACGAGAGCTTGCTGGCTCACCCGGATCGCGCGGCAGCGTCAGGCGCCGCCGCGTTTCTCGCTGGCCCGCTTGAACAACTGCGCCAGCGCCCGAAACGGCAACATGGCGGATTCGTGCCGCACCGGCATGTCTTCGGCAAACGTGAACAGCTCCAGTTCGGGCCAGTCGCACGCCGTTTTCCGGCCTTTCAGAATCGCCTGCAATTGGCTGCCGACGGTCTTGACCTTGACGGCATCCAACTCGGCCAGATGGCGCACCACGATGCCCGTGGTGGCCTGGCCGAGCGAGCAGGCGCGCGCGCGCCAACCCAACTGCTGCACATGACCATCGCGGATCACCGCATCCAGTGTCAGCTCGCTGCCGCACAGGGTGCTACGCACCGTGACCGACTGCACGTCGGGCCCTGACAGCCGCTGGTCCTTGCGCACGACGAGACCGTGCGTCTTCAGCTTCCCGTAAATCGCCTCGATCGCCTGATCGTCGAGTATCGCGTCCATGTTTGTTCTCGCAGCTTCCGCGTCGCGCCGTCGCAACCGGCGATTCCAGCCGATCGCGCGATCGGCTCCGACCGTGTCTGCTCCGACTTTAGCCGAGCACCGCACAGCCTGCCACGCGCCGTGCGTGGTGCAAGTTCCGGCATTCTCCGCGCACCAAAGCCTCGGCGATTGGAATGGTCGCGGCTGCGACGGTTCCCACCCGCGTCCTGCAGCCGCAGTGAACGGCGCGCTCCGCCTTGACGACGCCCAGCCATCCGGCGCGCCGAACCGTTGCGCGCACCCGGCGACATGGCGCTGGCGGATCAATGTTCCAAGCCCAGACGCCGCTGCGCCGGCGGACAAGGAACAGTGCCGTACGAGCAGAAAACGCAGCAAGCCCCCGGGAGCGGCCGCAACTCCGAGCCGCGTCCCTCGCATCGGTAAAACCACCTGCAGGCGTCGGTTGCCATGGTCTCGACTTCCGCGTGTCCGCAATGCGGGCACGTGATCGTCGATTCAAGGCGCACACGGTCCAGCCGATTCACGCCGCACTCTGAAGAACTTGCCATCACGTGAGGGTCGTACCCCAGCGGCGGCGAGCCTGCAGCGTGACCGCCTATTTCGCTGACGGCGGGGTCGCGACGGGCGGCGGCCCATAGGTCGGCGTGCTCGCATACTGCGCCGGCACCTCCCACATGCGCGCCGCATACCACACGGTCCAGGCGAGCACGAACAGGCACAGCACCCAGACCCATACCGGGATAGACGAACGTGCTTCCGCCCGCCGCGGATCGAACGGATCGTCGGTGCTGAAGGCATCGACCTTCAGGTGCATGGTGCCGCTGCGCGTGGCGCCGGGGCGCAGGCCCGATACCAGGATGCCGGGGCCGTTCTGCACGTGGAACGGGATTTCCTCGAAACCTTCGGCGCCGCTCTGGTCCTCGGCCCGGATCACCAGGCGGTGCGGCCCGTCGGCCAACTGGCGCGTGTCCAGCGTGAGCGCCGTCGGCAGCTCGTGATCGATCAGCGGGCGCACGTCATCGTCGACGTAGACCCGGACGTGTGGCTTTCTCGTGGAGGTGGATGGCATCGGAACCCCTTTCAATCAACGATCGGACCGCAGCACGTCGTACTTGGGATGACGCGGATCTTTCTCGCCCGGCCGAAAAATCATCCAGAACATGGCGACGAAGCAGGCCAGCGTGATCACGCCAGCGATGGCTGCGACCGCGAGCTGGCCCCAGAACGGCCCGGTATTCATCATGATCATGGCGCGCTCCTATTTGCCCTTGGCGCGCACCGCAGCCACTTCAGTGGGGGTGACCAGCGCCGCTTTGTTGCCCCACGAGGTGCGCTCGTGGTTGGCGATGTCGGCCACCGCCGCGTCGTCCAGTTGGCTGCCGAACGGCGGCATCGCGCCCGCGTACTTCACGCCACCGACCGTCAGCCCTTCGGCGCCGAACAGAATGGTGTGGATGTGCTGCATGGGATCGGCGTCGGCCACCACCGCATTGCCCTTGAGCGGCGGAAAGGCGCCCGGAATGCCCTCGCCGCTGGCCTGGTGGCAGGCGGCGCACGTGGACGTGAACAGCGCCCGTCCCTTGGTGGCATCGAACCGGTAACCGCCGGCAGCGGCTGGCGTCGCCACGGCAACCGACGCCGCAGCCGTGGGTACAACCGCCGGCGCCGCGGAAGTGCTCGTGCCCGCGCCGAGCGGCTTGCCCGCACGCACGGCGGCCACTTCCTCTGGTGTCACCTCCTTGGCCTCGTTGCCCCACGAGGTGCGCTCGTGATTGGCGATATCGGCCACCTGGATATCGCTCAACTGCCCCGCAAACGGCGGCATGGCGCTGCCGTAGGCCACGCCGGCGATGGTCTTGCCATGGGCGCCTTCCAGGATGGTTTTCAGGTGCAGCGTGGGATCGGCATCCAGCACGGCGGGGTTGCCCTTGAGTGGCGGGAACGCGCCTGGCACGCCTTCACCGCTGGCCTGGTGGCATGCAGCACAGGTGGCGACAAACAACTGCTGGCCCTTGGCCGCATCAAAAACGTAGCCGCCCGCAGCCGCCGCGCCGGCCGCTGCTGGAGCAGCTGCACCTGCAGCAGGCGTGCTGGCGCTGGCCGGCATGGCTGCCGCGCCGCCCATGCTATAGCCCGGGATCGACGTTTGCTTGAGCGAGAGCAGATACGCCACCAGCGCCTTGGCTTTCTGCGTCGGGATGACGACGCCATGCTTGGGCGCGAACGCGGCCGGAATCGGCACGGGCGTTTCGCCCGCGGGCGCCTTGTCCATCACTTTGAACAGGAACTTGAAGTCCGGCATGATGGATTCCGGCACCACCGCGCGCGGATCGTACAAGTGGATGTACTGCCAGACGTCGCTGCCCTTGGTGGCGCCGACGTTGGTCAGGTCCGGGCCGGTGCGCTCGGAGCCGAGCAGTTCGGGCGTCTGGTAAGCGAAGTCGCCCGGCGCCGAGGGGCGGCCGAACGGCTTGTCTTCGTCCAGCGGCCGCACTTGCTGCGTGTGGCAATAGTCGCAGCCATTGGCGGCAAACACCACGCGGCCGGCGGCCTGCAGCGGCGTCAGGTCGACCACGCCGGGACCCGGCGGGACGCGTGACAGCTCGATCGCCGGAATGACGGCGATCGCCAGCACGATCACGATGTACAGCAGCAGCGAGCCGCCGGCAATCAGGATGATCTTTTTCATGCCGCCACCTCCTGCCCCACTGGCGCCAGGATGGGCGATTCGGCATTGCCTTTCACGCCCTTGGTCATGCGCCACAGATTCCAGGCAAACACAAGGTGCGAAGCGAACATCAGGATGCCGCCCACGCCGCGCCAGACGTAATACGGCGCCATGTCGACCACGGACTGGATGAAGGGCTTGCCTTCCACCCAGTCAACGCCCTGGACGGTGCCGCCAATGGAAAGCGAGATCACGTAAATGAAGCTGCCGACCAGGGCCAGCCAGAAATGCAGCGCGATGCCGAGACGTCCCGGGGTCTTGCCGGTCGCCAGCGGCAGCAAGGCGTAGATGCCGCCCCAGACGGCAAAGTTGACGAAGCCATACATCGTCAGGTGCGAATGCCCGACGGTGAAATTGGTGAGGTGCCAGATCGCCTGCAGGGAACGGAAGGCCTCGACCGTGCCTTGCGTCGAGCCCACCAGATAGCCGATCACGCCGACAAAAATGAACGCCAGCGGATAGGCATGTGTAAGGTCCCGGAAGCGGCCGCGCATGGTCAGCAGATAGTTGGCGCTGCCGCCCCAGACCGGCACCAGCATGGCCACCGAAAAAACAATCGCGGTGGTTTGCAGCCACCACGGCAGCGGGCTGAACAGAAAGTGGTGGCCGCCCAGCAGCGGATAAAAGCTCAAGTTGGTCCAGAACGCGAACACGCCCAGCGCGTAGGAATAAATCGGGCGGTTCAGGATCTTCGGGATGGCGTAATAAAACACCCCGAGCGCGAGCGGCGTGAACCACATGCCGACCGCGTTGTGCATGTAGTAGCCAGAAATCGCCACCTGCCCCAGGCCGTACTGGTACCACGGGAGGATGGCGACGATCGCGATCACGCAGGTCCAGAGCACGCCGCCCATGGTGTACCAGTTGGACAGGTAGATGTCGTCCGATGTGCGCCGGGCCACGGTGCCAATCAGGTTCCAGGCGGTCACCAGCAGCGCCATCAGGAAGATCGCGCGAATCGGCCAGGGCCACTCGCGATATTCCAGGTCGCCCCAGTTGTAGCCCAGGTCGAGCGCGATGGTGCCCGCCAGCGCCGCGATGTTGAACAGCCACAGGCCGATCCAGGCCAGGCGCGTGCTGTAGAGCCGGGTACCGCAACTGCGCGCCGCCACGTAGTACGCCAGGCCCACTTCGGCGATGCTGGCCCAGCCGTAAAACGTACCGTTGGTGTGAATCGGGCGCAAGCGCCCGAACGTGAGGTATTTGCCGGCCCAGAAATCAGGGGCGCCGAACTTGAACGCCAGCAGCAGACCGACTGCGGTGGCAAACAGCAGCCAAGCCGTGGCCGAGATCGTGTAGGCCGTGAAAACGGCCGTCAATTCGCGGTCGTCTTCCGCTTCGCTGCGGCCACCCGGTGGGGAAACGGTTGCGCCAGGCTCATCGCTCTTCATCGTTGGTTACTCCTTGTCCATGCGCCGCTGCGACAAGGTCATCCGCCTTTCGGCTCAGTCCCATCGCCGCGGATTCGCGACGCAAGACTGCGGGGAGAAACAAACGATCGCCGTGCGATACGCGATCTCGCAGGCGCTCGCAATGCCCCAAAGGGCGCGGACGCCGCGAAATCGAAGGGTGCCGATGCTACGCCTGCTGTTGCGGCGCAGCAATAGGGCTTGGCGCAAAAGCAACCTACACTTTCAGGCATGAACAAAGCCGCGATCGAAGCCTTCTTTGCCACCCTGCAAGCTGCCAACCCGAACCCGAAAAGCGAGCTCGAGTTTTCCACACCGTTTGAACTGCTGGCCGCCGTGCTGCTGTCGGCACAGGCGACCGACGCGGGCGTGAACAAGGCCACGCGCAAGCTCTTTCCAGTGGCCAACACGCCGCAGAAAATCCTCGACCTCGGGCTGGATGGCCTGACCGACTACATCAAGACCATCGGCCTGTACCGCAGCAAGGCCACACACCTGATGGACACCTGCCGCATCTTGGTGGAGCGCCATGGCGGCGAAGTGCCGCGCACGCGCGAGGAACTCGAAGCGCTGCCGGGCGTGGGCCGCAAGACCGCCAACGTGATCCTGAACGTGGCGTTTGGCGAACCGACGATTGCGGTCGACACGCACATTTTTCGCGTCGCCAACCGCACCGGCCTGGCACCCGGGAAAACGCCGCTGGAAGTGGAACAAGGCCTGCTCAAGCGCGTGCCAGAAAAATACCGCCAAAACGCGCATCATTGGCTGGTACTGCACGGCCGCTACGTCTGTGTAGCGCGCACGCCGCGCTGCTGGGAATGCGCGGTCGCGCCGTGGTGCGATTTCGAGCCGAAAACACCCGCACCAACCAGCAAGACAAAAGCCACGCGCAAGGCGAAAAACTGAATCGCTGGATCGATGCGCGGTCACCGAGACAGTTGACCACCGCGCACAGCCGGCCCCATCCAGGCCACCGGAGCCTGGTTCGGACACACGCCTTGCAGTGCGAGGTTGAATCGAGCAGCACCTCGCACCCCATCCGGGATCCCACGCCTACCGAGCACTCTCGGCCCGGTATTCGCGCCGTGCGTTCGCTGCTACAGTGATCCCGAAAAAAGGAAAAGAACATGACCGCCACGGAGATGATCGCCCGCCTGCTGCTGGCCGCGCTGCTGGGAAGCATTGTCGGGCTGGAGCGCGAGCGCCTGCTGTGGGTGGCCGGCCTGCGCACCCACATGCTGGTGTGCGTGGGCGCCACATTGTTCATGCTGGTGTCGGCCTACGGGTTCGACGCCGCGGTGTCGCCGCCCGGCAAGCTGGTCGACGTCTCGCGCGTGGCCGCGCAAATCGTGAGCGGCATCGGCTTCCTGGGCGCCGGCACCATATTGCTGCGCCACGACGTGATTCGCGGCCTGACCACGGCCGCCAGCTTGTGGGCCGTGGCCGCCATCGGCATGGCCGTGGGCGGCGGCATGTACGTGGTGGCGATCGCGGCCACGCTCATCATCCTGGCGATCCTGGTGGCGTTGAAGCCGCTGGAAAACGTGTTGCACAAGAAGCTGCGCGTGACCGGCACCCTGGCGGTCGAAATCGACCAGAGCAAAACCACCATGGAAGTGGTCGAAAAAACCATAGGCTTCGGCCACGCGCAAATCCGGCAAACCCAGACCGTGGCCAATCCGAACAATCCGAATCAGGAACTGCGCCTTTTGGTCACGGTGGACTCCATCGACGACCTGGAGCAACTTGCCAGTACGGTGCGCGCCCTGCGGGGCGTGGTGTCCTGCACCATCGGCTGATGCGGCGCGCGCGTCAGGTGGTCACGGCGCCCGGCGGAACGCCCCGCACGCGGGCGCGCAAGCGCAAATCGGGCCCGACGCGATCGACGGCCGTCCAGTCGAGCCACACGCCGTCTTCGAGTCGGCTGAATTCATCCAGCGCCAGAACGCCCGCGCCAGCGCCCAGCAGCACCGGCGCTTGATACAGCAGGAGTTCGTCCACCAGGTGCGCCCGCAACAGCGCACCCGTGAGCGTGGCGCCGGCCTCGACATGGACCTCGTTCGCTTCACGCCGCGCCAAATCACGCAGGAGCAACGCCAGATCGACGCGCCCATGGGCCCCGGGAAGTGCGATCACCTCCGCGCCACGCTCGCGCAACGCGCGTTCGCGACCGGCATCCTGAATGGCCGAGTAAACCAACACCGTACGTCCGGCCACGCGCCACAAACGTGCAACCAACGGCGTGCGCAAGCGGCTGTCCGCGATCGCCAGCGCGGGCTGCCGCGGCACTTCGGCCAGGCGCACGTTGAGCAGCGGATCATCACGCAGCACGGTGTCGACGCCCGTCAGCACCACGCTCGCGCGCGCCCGCCACAGTTGCCCGTCGGTGCGCGCCTCGGGCGACGTGATCCACTGGCTCACGCCATTGGGCAACGCCGTGCGGCCATCGAGCGAACACGCCACCTTGACGCGCACCCATGGCAGCCCCTGTTCCATGCGCTTGAAAAAGCCAACGTTCAGATCACGTGCCGCGGCGGCGCTTGGTCCCACGTCGACAGCCACGCCCGCCGCACGCAAGCGGTCAAAGCCCTTGCCGGCCACAAGCGGATTGGGGTCTTGCAGCGCCGAAACAACACGTGCCACGCCCGCGGCAATCAGCGCATCGCAGCACGGCCCGGTATGCCCCTGGTGCGCGCACGGCTCCAATGTGACGTAAGCCGTCGCATCTTTCGTCGAATGCCCCTGCCGTGCCGCATCACGCAGCGCCATGACCTCCGCGTGCGCCTGCCCGACCGGCTGCGTGAAGCCGCGGCCGATCACGGCGCCACCTGCACCGACCAGCACGCAACCCACCGCCGGATTCGGCGGACAGGCCAAGCGCGCCTGCTCGGCCAGCGCCAGCGCTTGCTGCATCCAATGCTCGTCCGCCAAATCGACCATCGCTTCTCCGCCCAGACAATAAAAAAGGGTTACACGCCCGAGGCGCATAACCCTTCCGATTGTTGGCGGAGTGGACGGGACTCGAACCCGCGACCCCCGGCGTGACAGGCCGGTATTCTAACCAACTGAACTACCACTCCGCGCTGGCCGCTGCTTCGGCCACAACGGCCCAAGTGCAACGGAAACTTGGCGACCCTACGGGGATTCGAACCCCGGTACTCACCGTGAAAGGGTGATGTCCTAGGCCTCTAGACGATAGGGTCAAATTTGTTTCGCAAAACGCCCGGTTCAAAGTGGTGGAGGTAAGCGGGATCGAACCGCTGACCTCTTGCATGCCATGCAAGCGCTCTCCCAGCTGAGCTATACCCCCGCTTGGAACCTCTACCGCAACGGTAGCTGTGTCGTGCGAAGCTCGGCATTATATGCGGACATTCACGCCGCCCTGAGCTTGGCGACCACTTTTTCGCGCGGCTGCAACGCCAACACGACGTCGAGCGACGGCGTGTGCGGCGTTCCCAGCACGACAACGCGAACGGCCGTGCCGAACGGCCGCATTTTCAAGCCGTGCGACTTGAGCGTTTCGGTGATCGCGCCATAGATGGCTTCTTTGCTCCACTCCGCGCTGGCGAGCTTCTCTGCAAACGTCGACAGCGCCGGCCTGACGGCGTCGGTGACGTACTGCTGCAAATCTTCGGCGCTCGGCTTTTTATCGACATAGAACGCTTGGGCCGAGTCGGCGAGCGCGACGGTGGTTTCGCTGCGCTCCTTGAAGAGGCCGCAGATCGCCGGCAGGCGCTCGTCGGCCGTGATGGCGCGCCTGGCAAGCTGTTCGCCCACCAGCTGGGCGAGTGCCGCATCGTCCATTTGCTTCATATGCTGCGCGTTGACCCAGCGCAGCTTGGCCTCGTCGAACTGCGCCGCGCTCTTGCCCAGGTGGTCCAGGTTGAACCACTCGACGAATTGCTCGCGGCTGAAGATCTCTTCGTCGCCGTGGCTCCAACCCAGGCGCGCCAGGTAATTGATGACCGCATCCGGCAGGAAGCCTTCGTCGCGGTATTGCGTCACGGCCTTGGCGCCGTTGCGTTTGCTCATTTTTTCGCCCTGCTCGTTCAGCACCGTGGGCAAGTGAGCATAGATGGGCGGTTCGTGTCCGAGCGCATGGAAGATGTTGATCTGGCGCGGCGTGTTGTTGACGTGGTCGTCGCCGCGAATCACGTGCGTGATGCGCATGTCCATGTCGTCGACTACTACGCAGAAGTTGTAGGTGGGCGTGCCGTCGGGGCGCGCGATCACCAGGTCGTCAAGCTCGGCATTGCTCACTTCGACGCGGCCCTTGACCTTGTCGTCCCACGCCACCACGCCCTCCTGTGGATTGCGGAAACGCAGCACGGGTTTCACGCCTTCGGGAATCGGCGGCAGCGTCTTCCCGGGCTCGGGCCGCCAGGTGCCGTCGTAGCGCGGCTTCTGCTTGGTCGCCAGTTGATGCTCGCGCAGCGCGTTGAGTGCGTCCACGCTCATGTAGCAGCGGTAAGCCTTGCCCTCGGCCAGCAGTTGCGCGAGCACGTCCTTGTAGCGGTCCATGCGTTGCATCTGGTAGTACGGCCCCTCGTCCGGTTTGAGGCCCAGCCAGGCCATGCCCTGCAGGATGACGTCGACCGACGCCTGGGTCGAGCGCTCCAGGTCGGTGTCCTCGATGCGCAGGATGAAATCGCCGCCGGTGGAACGAGCGAACGCCCATGGATACAGCGCCGAGCGGATGTTGCCCAGATGAATGAAGCCAGTGGGCGATGGCGCAAAGCGCGTGCGGACGCGCTTTGTCGATTGGGATATTTCAGGCATGGCGAATGGAAAAGGATGAATGGATCAGGGCACAGCGCGGCAAGGTGATGGGTCGGTGAGATCAGGAAATTTCGGCGCACGTATCCAGCCCGCGGGCCAGATCGCGCTCGATATCAGGTGGGTACTCCAGCCCCACCGAGACGCGCAGCAGCCCCTGCACCACGCCCGCCGCCTGGCGCTGCTCCTCGGTCAGGCGTCCGTGCGACGTGCTCGCCGGATGACTGATCAGCGTGCGCACGTCGCCCAGGTTGGTGGCGATGCTGCAGACCTGCGTGCGGTCGATCACGTGAAAAGCGCGTGCGCGCTGCTGGTCGGGCGTTTTGCCCTTGAGCACGAAAGCGATTACCGAACCGCCCACGCCCGCTTGCTGCTTCATGGCGAGTTCGTGCTGCGGATGCGATGGCAGCCCCGGGTAGAAGACACGTTCGACCGCCGGGTGCCGTTCCAGCCATTGCGCAATCTTGAGTGCGTTCGCGCTTTGCGCCATGACGCGCAAGCTCAGCGTTTCCAGGCCCTTGTGCACCACCCAGGCGTTGAATGGCGACAGCACCAAGCCGACGGTGCGATCGAGCGGTCGCAACACGTCTTCGACCAACGCCCTGGAACCGCAAATGGCGCCCGCCATGACGCGCCCCTGACCGTCGAGGAACTTGGTGCCCGAGTGCATCACCAGATCGGCGCCCAGCGCCAGCGGCTTCTGCAGCACGGGCGTGGCAAAGCAGTTGTCCACCACGAACAAGGCACCGGCCGCCTTCGCGACCGCCGCCAGCGCCGCGATGTCGCAGACCTCGGTGAGCGGGTTGGTCGGCGTCTCGGCAAACAGCAGGCGCGTGTTGGCCTTGAGCGCAGCGCGCCATTCGCCCACGTCCGTTTGCGAAACGAACGACGTTTCGACGCCGAATTTGCCAAGCACGTTGCTCATCAGCGCGATCGTCGAGCCGAACATCGAGCGCGAGCAAATCACGTGATCGCCGCTTTTCAGCAATCCGAGCCCCAACGCGAGAATGGCCGACATGCCGCTGGCGGTGGCGATGGCCGCTTCCGCGCCTTCGAGCGCCGCCAGGCGATTTTCAAACGCCGTGACCGATGGATTGCCAGTGCGCGTGTAGGTGTAGCCCGGCTCCTTGTGCGCGTAGCGGAGCACGGCGGATTCCGCGCTGGGCTGGACGAAGCAGCTCGTCAGATAAAGCGCCTCGGAATGTTCGCCGTACGCGCTGCGCGGAATGGAGACCCGCACGGCGAGCGTGTCGGGGTGCAGTCCTTCCGGCAACGGCCGGTCGTCCACGATTTGATGGGTCATTTCAATTTTCAAAAAGCGCCCGTGCCGATGGGGACCGGTGGCCTGCCACCAAAGGCTGGCCGCCCGAGCGCAAAACTGCGCAACGCGTCGGCTCGCTGACGAGCATTCCGCTCGCAGCAAGGGGCCAAGCATCGTGCGACAAAGGTGCAAGTATCGCGCTGCACGCCGTCAACGCGGTGCGGACGCGCGGTGCGTCTGCAACCGACACCACGCGGCGGGAAACCACGCCCTGCTGCTGCGGGAAAACCGCGGTGGGGTGATCACACCGCCAAATGCTCGGCAAAACTCCCGGGCAGCACCGGCGCCAGACGCTGTACGGTTGCCTGCAGCAGCGGCCCGCTCCAGGAATCGTGCCACCACGGCTCGCGGGTGAGGCCGCCCAATTGCATCACCACGGCCACCAGCAGCAGCAGCAACAGACCACGCGCCAAGCCGAAAACCATGCCGAACGTGCGATCCACCAACCGCACGCCCAGTGCCCTGGCGGCACGCCGTGCGGCCGCGGCCAGCAGCCCGCCGGCAAACGCCGCCAGGATGAACACCAGGGCAAAACCGGCGGCGTAGCGGACCGGAACACCCGCGTCGCCCAAGGGCAGCAGATGCCCGACCGGGTCCGCCGCCCACTTGGCCACGAAAAAAGCCGCGACCCAGGCGACGATGGAGAGCGCTTCATATAGCAAGCCGCGCCACGCACCGAGCAGCACCGACACGCCCAGCACCACGAGACAGATCCAATCAAACGTCTGCATGGCAGCCCTTCCGGTGCATCGCAGTCCGCGTCTGTGCACGAACGAGGCGATGCGCTTGCATGGCAATCAGCGAGCCAGTGCGCGCCGCGCTAGGACGAAATGATCTGGCCCGCCAGCCCGGCACGTTTCAGCGTGGCGGCCGCGCGTTCGGCGTCGGCACGCGAGGCGAACGGCCCCACGCGCACCCGGGTCGTGAGTTGCCCGTCCTTGGTCTTCAGCGCCTGGGTATAACTTTGCAAGCCCAGGCTCAACGCCTTCCGGCGCACGGTGGTGGCTTTCTGCACGTCGGAGAAAGCGCCAATCTGAACGACGAAACGGCCTTTGTCGTCAGCCGCCACGGGCGCGGGACTGTCCGGCACGCTGCGGCCTTGGAGCGCCGCCAGCGCACGGGCTGCATCCGCCTTTTTGGCTTCTCGGGCGTCGCGCGCCTCTTTGGCCTTTTGCGCCTGCTTGATCTGTTCGGCCTTTTTCGCTTCGGCAGCAGCGTGCTGAGCGTCTTCCGCCGCGTTGGCGTCACGCTTGGCCGATGCATCGCTGGCAGTCGTGGCGGCCTGCGCCGACGGGTTGGCGGGTTGCGCCGCATTCGCCTGCACCGACTGTTTGGCTTGCGCTGGCTGGCTGTCGCCCGATTTCGGACCGGCGGCCTCTGGCGTGGCTGGCGCCGCAGCGGCCG
>SCQQ01000100.1 GCA_004299095.1 Burkholderiaceae bacterium
TCAGCAGTTTCTTTACCAACTGCTCTTTGAATTCCGGGCTGAATGTACGCATCGCGTTTGATCTCCGCCGCTCCCTGTTGAGGTTCAACTATGCGGACATCTATCGTGACACAGGGGGCCTCTCGCGCATGCTCGCCAACGTGTCCGAAGATGATGCGACGCTCGAGAAGCGCTATGAAGAAACGCGGGCGGAGGCCGAGCAGGTGGCGCGGCATCATCGCGGAGATGAAGCAAGTGCTCAAGGCGGTCGATGCCGAGATGTTGAGCGAGCAGCTGAACCGCGATCCGCTGGAATACCTGGACTAGCTCTTTGATGCGGACGTTCCGGCGCATCGTCTGCAGGCGGTGCTGGCTCAGCTCTTTCCCGAAATCGAGTTTCAAGGCAAGGCCGCGCGCCGTAATTCGCACTTTCTGGTACGGTTTACTCTCGGGGTGGCGCTTGCACTGGCAGGCGGCACGGAATGCGTCCTGGAAAACGAAAGTGAAGCGTGCTTTGTGCTCCGCTACTTCCAAGCGCGATGTGGAATTGAAGGGCATTGGGCCGTAAGCGCCCGTGCGGAGCCCACGCCACTGAGTGCTGCCGCGGACGATGTCCAAGGCTGGCCGTACAAGCTCACCCATCACGCGCCGCTGCCGCAGGAGGGAGCAAAACGGGAGCCCGAGCCGAGTGAGGCGAGCCGCGGCGTCGTACGCACTTCTAATTCGTACTATTCCACGTCCAAAAGAATACGAATTAGAGATCAAATTCCGCTAGCCAAGTCTCGATTGGCGCTCAGAATAGTGGACGCCGGGCAGACATAACGTGCCCACCGACGAGGGCTGGCTGTATCAGGCGCCGGTGCTGGGTTCGTAAGCACGCAAGATCGTCTCGGCTGGGCAATGGGCGAAGCGATGCCCTTGGAGCTGACGCTCGGCGCGCTGGAGGTTGTGCTGGGCTGGCGTGAGCCGCACGGCGGTTTGATTTATCAATTTGAATCGCAACTCGCAGTACGCCGCCGGCTGCTACCGCCGCAAGCGAGCTCCAGGCGTTGGGCATCACGGTATCGATCGCCTACAAGGGAGACTGGTGGGTCAACGCATTGATGGAGTCGTGCAACGGCACTGTCAAAGTCGGGTGCGTCAGTGTTCAAGGTCATTGCCTAACCGGCCTTTTTTCGAAAGAAGGTGAGGGGCGTTATGTAAGTGGAGATGCCCGAAATATTTGACTCAACTGAAACGCGCCTGCGCTGCACGCGATATCTCGATATAGTAAGGGCGTCCGGTGGTGCAGTGGTGAGCCCGCTGACGTGAACGTCGATTCGACGTTGACGAATTCGCACCACACCGCGGCGGAAGAGGTACGGTGAACAGGCATAACATGGAGACTGCAGAACCCGTCATCATCGACGCCATGTGCGCGCCCGTGGGCAGGCGTGAGAGGTGGCTCGAAAAGTGGCACCCTGTGGATCTCATGGGTGAAACGCTGCGCCGGTTGATGGCGCGCTCCGGCATTGATGCGAACGACTTGGACGACGTCATCATCGACAGCGTGCTGCAGTGGGGCGTGCAGCACGGTAACGTGGCGCGCAATGCGCTCTTGGTGGCTGGGCTGCCGGAATCGGTACCGGGCGTGAGCGTCGACCGCCAGTGTGGTTCGTCGGGCCAGCAGGCGGTGAGCTTCGCGGTGCAGGGGTCGCCGCTGGAGCCTACGACTTGGTGATCGCGGGCGGCGTCGAATCCATGTCGTGCACACCCACGCCGCCGTCGTTCATATCGGGTGCACTGCTCGGGCCGCGGTACAGACTATGCACGCTGGTGCGTTATGAGCGTAACCCGTTGATGCCGCAGGGGCCCTCGTTGGAGTTCATGGATCGGCACTTTCACTTCATACGCGAGGCACTGGATGTCCTAAGCGCGCGCAGTCACGAGCGCGCCGCGGCAGCCTGGGCGGAAGGATGCTTCAACGTCATGTCTCGCGCCTCTTGGCGTGGGCTGCCAGTGACGAACAGCTATACGAGCCTTTCATGGATTGAATCATTAGGCTCGAGCAAGTCCTTTGAATCCGCCTCTGTGTGGTTGCGATGCGCTTTTTTAGTAATGGATTGCATTTCCTGCGCCATCTCGCCTCGAAAGTTCATGACGCGCCATGCATCTTGCGCCTAATTTAGCAAAAATAACACAAGAGCAGCTTGTATTCGCCGCTGCTGTCTTGCTGTTTTTCGTTTTTTCCTTGGCCATCCCAGGATTCTCCACGCTCGGCAACCTTTCACAAATACTCGAGCGAGTTACGGTTGTCGGTATTTTCGCATTAGGTGCATCCATCGTCGTGATAAGCGGCGGCCTCGATCTGTCACAAGTCGGTTCCGCCATGGCCGGCGGCGGTATGACCGTACTCCTGCTCAATTCGGGTTGGTCACTTCCGCTCTCTCTCGCCGCTGGCCTTTTGGTATGCGTGTTCATCGGCATCATCAACGGTTACATCATTGCTTTCGTCGAGATACCAGATTTCTTCGCGACTCTGGCTACTAATCTATTGATCTTCGGGGTCGCACGACTTCTCATCTTCAGTCACGACTTCCGCATTTATCTCAATCATTCCGCTCTCCAATCTTTTTTCTTCACGATTTTGGGCGCCCGTTTGCTTGCTATTCCCGTGACGGCGTTTATCTTCCTGCTCTTGGTTGTCCTTCTTTATCTTTTTATGCGCTCAACAACGATCGGCCGTACGCTTTATGCCATTGGCGATAACAGTCGTACTGCGCGTGAAAACGGAGTCCCAATACGATCTTACACCATCCTAAAGTATACGTTATCTGCAATTTTCGGATACATCGCCGCACTTGCATTCCTCTCGACGATTCACAATATTGATGCTGGCGTAATGATCGGAACAATGATTTTCGATGTCATATTGATCGTTGTTCTGGGGGGTGTCAGTTTGGTTGGTGGTAGAGGAACCCCTATCTCTGTTTTGATTGGTACCATATTAATAGGTTTACTCTTGAACGGAATGACGCTCCTTAATCTAAACAACGACTTACAGGATGTCGCGCGAGGGGCAGTGCTCCTAATCGCTATTGTAGTTGACAATCGTCTACACCCTCGTAATGAGGAAACAGCACGGAAAGGGGAGTAAAGATACACCAATTACCATTTATCTTTCTTGACTGCCTCCCTAATATGGTTTCAGGCGTTATTCTTCATTCACAACGAGGGGATCTCACATGTTCAAGAGTTTTACCAGGATATTAGTCGTAGTGCTACTGATGTGGACGACTGGTGCCAGCGCACAGTTGAACGACGCGCCCCACCAACAATGGAACCAGGACATTGTCGGCAAGTCGATCGTATACATACCAGTTAGCTTATCGTTACCTCTAATGAACATCTGGAACGACGAGTTAAAGCTTCTTGCCTCCGAAGCTGGGATCAAGTTTACTACCCTGGATCCAAATCTGAACGTAAACAAAGAGAATCAAATGATAGCATCTTTGATTCCAAAGAAACCAGATTTAATCATTGTGCACAATCCGGATAGGCAGGCGCTCGCACGGGTACTCAAGGCGGCCAATGATGCGGGCATCTATGTGATCCAAATCAACATGGGATCAACGTATCAAAGCGACGCGTTTATCGGCGTCGACGCCTATGATCTTGGCGTCAAGATGGGAAATGCCGCTGCGCAGGCATGCGAAGCTCCAGGCGCGCCTTCCAAGAATCTGGCCCTCGTCACCGGATCTCTCGTCTCTCAATTCAGTATCGATCAGGTCAAGGGGCAGATGGCGGCGCTGGCAAAACATCCTGACCTGAAAGTGGTGACCAAACAAGTGGTAAATTGGGATCCTAAGACGGATTTCGATAAAGTTTCGACGATAGTCGACGCACACAAGGACCTGTGCGCAATTGTCGATGAATACGACGGCGAGGCCGTAGGTGCGGCACGTGCGCTCGCGATCGCCGGATTGACGGGTAAAACCAAATTAATCACATCCGGCGCGGGAGGCAAGTTCGCATGTGAACATGCTGCGAGTGGACAGATTGACGTTAATTTCAGCTATCAGGCCAGGGATCAGGCAATTCAATTCATGACCGTAGCTCAGTATCTTTTAGAAAGTCATATCAAACCTGGAACAGTCAAAACAACGATCTATACACCCAGTTTCGAGATAACGAAAGAAAATATGCAAGATATGGGCTGTAAGTAGGTTCGGTTCAGATGAAGAATTGCGCCTTGATACGTAGATGCGCCATTGATCGAAGTGTCATGTGTGACTGAACACCGCATTAATGAGTGACCTACATGGGAGCTTACCGATCCTGATCGCTGTACGGCTTCACGTGGACCACTTTTGCGGGCGAATTCTACCGAAGGCAGATAGGGCCTTGTATCGCTTTCCCACGCTAGAGTGGTGTTGACACGGCGTTGGCCGGGAATGCTGCGTTTGCCGATATGGATTAATCGAGTCGCTTTATAGATATGGCCACAATCGACAAAGCCGATGCACGGGACGTTTGGTTACGAACCCGTTATTATTGGTCTTTACGGCAGATCTTCGCCGATTTGGCGAAGAAGTCATGGATGGGGCCAGCTGTCCCATTTTGTGTGCTCTTGATCATATTCGCTAGCGCAGCGATAGCGGTGCCTACATATTTTACGGCATTCAACATCGATTACATTTCCAGATTGGCGGTCGGCTTCTTGCTTGTCACCATGGCGATGGGATTGAGCCTTAGTTCGGGCGGGATTGATCTAAGCGTGGGTTCCATATTTGCGTTATGTAATTTCGTTGCGTTGCTGTGTGCAAACGTATTGCAATACAACATCGTTGCGATTTTTGGGATAACGATGTTAACTGGGTTGATATTAGGCTCGATTAACGGATTCTTCATCGGCATATGGCGTACACGTGCGCTACTAACTACGATCGTTACTCTAATAATTTACCGTGGATTATATAACCTGGCGACTTCGGCGTACGCGACCGACATAGCATCTTCTTCGGCGCCGAGCAGCGGTGCGTGGAATGCTTTATATAGCGGGACGTTAGTGAAAATACCGGTAAGCGTGTTCATATTGATTGTGATTGCTGTCGCGGCACATGTCGCGCTGAGTCGATCGCCGCTCGGAACACATCTCTTTGCCGTCGGGGCAAATCGACGGTCGGCGCGGAATGCGGGGATTAAAGTAGAACGCGTGCTATTCGTAACGTATTGTGCTTCGGGGGTCCTGTGTTCACTTGCTGGTATATTCAATGCAGCGTTCCTCAATGCCGCTGGGCCGTCAGTGGGCAGCGGGTTGGAGCTGGAGACCTTTGCGGCGGCGATGATCGGCGGTATTAGTTTTAGTGGTGGTTCAGGTTCTGTCGGGCGTGCGTTGATCGGTGGCGGTATCATATTCCTTATTTCCAATACACTCGCTCAGATTGGTTCGTCCAGTGGAGTTGCCGCGACCTTAAATGGTATTATATTGCTCGTAGCAGTCGGGGTCGATACGAAATGGACGAAACATAAACAAAATGCAATTGATAAAAGTTATATAAATCCCACGTATCGAAACTATGGTGAATTGCCGGACACTGGCATGGGGACGGGCGGGCCGTTTGCAATGAACGACCGTTTGAGCGATGCGCAGGCGATTGGGGTCGGCCAAATAGAAGGGCCTGAAGACATTATTCTGGATCGAGCAGGGCGTTTGTACGGGGTTGATAGACGAGGGTTGATCTTTCGCTTTAGCGGCTCACTCTTTGAAAGCCAGGAGTTGTTTGCGAAGACCGGAGGGCGACCTCTGGGAATGGCTTTCGATCGGCACGACAACTTGGTGGTGTGTGTTTCAGGGATGGGGCTGTACAGCGTATCACCGGATGGTGAAACCCGGAAGTTGACCAATAAAACAAATCGCGGGCCGACGATCATAGATGATACGATGCTTCGATTGACTGACGATTTGGATATCGGTCCAGATGATAAAATATATTTTAGCGAGGGATCAACGCGTTTCGAATTACAGCAGTGGGCGATTGATGGATTGGAGGGGCGCGGCACTGGACGCTTAGTTTGTTATGACCCGCGGACGGAGCGAACCAAGACATTGTTAAGAGATTTGGTGTTCTGTAACGGAGTCTGTGTCACCCACGACAACAAGTCGGTTCTGTACGCAGAGACGTTCGGAATGAGAGTGTCACGTTATTGGATCGATGGACCCAAGAAGGGTCAGACAGAGGTTGTCTTGGATCATTTGCCAGGCGGGGTCGACAATATTAATCGCGCGTCGGATGGTGGATATTGGATGGCTTTGGTTGCCATGCGAACAAAGGCTTATGATATTGCAATGCAAGATCCTGGATTTCGCATCCGAATGATTAAGCGACTTCCTCAAGATGAATGGCTCATCCCTTGTATGAATAACGGTTGCGTCGTGAAACTCAATTCTCAATTTGAACCAGTCGAATCATTTTGGGATCCGACGGGGAAAGCGCATCCGACGGTGACATCCATGAGAGAGGATAGGGGATATCTTTATCTGGCGGGATTAGACAATAACCGTATTGGCCGCATTCGACTGCCTGATGCGAATCCCGATTGGGTTGCCAGTGAATCATATTGGGGAAGAGTCACACGATAAACGGAGTACTTGATGGCCCGAGTAATGGATTATATCCATGCACTTATTGATGGAAGCAACGGGGATGCAATCCCGCCATTGGACGGGCCGCTGACGCCCAACGATAGATTGGATGCATGGGAAGAGCTCATTGGACCTATTAAACAACCGGCGGATGTAATTTCCACGTGCGACGGGGCGGGTTTGATATATAACGACGGCGCCGAGCTTTACCTATGGCGGAATGGCGATACGCTGCTTCTACACGAGTTTACGGCTCCGGTAATGGCTTTGACCAGGAGTCCGATGGGATCGATCGTCATTGCATGCGCTTCCGGGTTATGCTATCGAGGGGCGTTCGCTGGTGCTACTGAGCGGAATTTCACCATCGAAGAGACTGTTGAGATACCTCATTTGGCTGGTGCGACATCACTGATGTGCGAAAATGAGGACGGAGCTTACTTGACGATCGGCAGCGCCACTCACGCTGGGGAGAAATGGATCGATGATCTCTTGCTTGGAGGTGAATCGGGCGAGATCGGATATTGGAGATTCGGGCAAGGCTATCAGACTCTTTGCAGCGGTTTGCGGTATCCGGCCGGCATTGCACATCTCGACGGCACCGATGACTACTGGGTATCGGAGAGCTGGGAGCACAGGATCCTTGTCTTGCGAGGAGGTAGCGGAGGGTTGCGCCGTGCTGGCTGCTTGTTATCGAATCTATCAGGATATCCTGGACGCCTTGCTAGGGTTGCCGGTGGTTATTGGCTCAGCATCTGGGCTTTGCGTACGCAACTCTTTGAGTTTGTGCTCGAGGAGAAGAACTACAAAAATCGGATGATGCAGGAATGTCCGAGAGAACTCTGGATACGGCCAGCGCTGGCTTCAGGACTCTCGAATCTGGAGCCGCTCCAATATGGAAACGTCAGGGCACTTGGTATTGAGAAACCTTGGGCGCCTCCGCGTTCATACGGACTCCTGGTACGCATCAACAATGAGGGTGAGGTGGTCGAATCTCTCCATAGCCGTGCGGGTGGTCGATTTCACGGTTTGGGTACTGCCGAGATGCTGGGTAATCGGCTTGTCGTCTTAGCGCGAGGCGCACGCTGCATTGCGATAGCGCCATCCGACGGGGATTCGCAGAATCAGCGCTTAAAGACGAATTAACGTGCAGATTTGCCAGATGACGACATCGAGTGCGAGTTTCCCATTGATGCAGCTGCTTGGAAGCATCCGCATGCTCGCCTTCGAATTCATGGCAGTGCGACGGCCGGTACATTTGTCCCCGGATTCCCCGGGAGGCCCCGCGTGCCTGCCTCAGATTGGTTGGTGCAAGCAAGATTCTCGAGCCCGCCGGGTTTCCGGCAGGATCCCGATGCTTTGTTCTGGTCCGGCTGAACTCGCGTTCCAGTGCATGGTACCCGGTGCTTGCATAGGCGCCATCCGTCTCGAACTGTTGGAGCGCGTAGATAAACGCACCCACCTTGTCGCCCTTGCCCAGCGTGCGGCGCTTATCGCGTGCCATCGCCGTACGCTGGGCAGCTCCAGGACGTTGCCGCATGACCTCAATGTGCTTGTTGACGCCGCGGTAGTCCTCGCCAGCGACCACGGCTGTCTCTTCGCGGCGCGGCGCCTTGGCAGCTTCGGTGAGGCCGTGCATGTAGGCGACCATCGTGGTCGGGGCGCACATCAGACGCGAGTCGGCGTCGATACTCGCGTACGCTTTTGTTCCGAAGTGCCGTTGGCTTCCCGTTTTCGTCTGGTGGATCTCGGGATCGCGCGGACCATCGCGGTTTTTCGTCGATCCGGGCGCGGGAATCGGTGTCGCGTCGACAGCTATATCCGTCCTGAGTATCAAGCTCTTACGCGTCAGCGGCCCGGCGACGACGGCGTCGAGGGGTTCGACGAACGGAGCGTCGTCTTCCTGCAGTCGGGGAAGGCGAGGGATGGTGCTCTAGTTGCGCAACAGATCATCTTTGATGACGGGAGCCATGAAGCCCCGGTACGGGGATACGTCGCTGAGTGCTCCTTGAATCGTTGGGTCGGCGAGACAGACCATGACATCGCTGCATAGGATGGCCGCGCTGCATCGTCTTGGCGGTTGGTGGCGCGCGATTTTCCCTGCGATCAGCAGAGCGTGCGGAGAGCGAGTCGAGCGCCGCGAATTTCCCCGCCGTACTCACGTCATGCTTTACCCACGAAGATATGGCGGTTGATTTTTTCTCCTCGGTCAAAGTACTCTACTCGCCAGTCCGATCGGCTTCATGGTTCGATCGCCCGTATCTGCTTTGCCGCACAGATTGTGCAGGGTCCTTGATGGTTCATCGGCGAAGGAAACACTTCAATGGTTAAATGCGACCAAGTGGCTGCCGTAGAGGTAAGACAGGCCACCAAATACTATGGCCGTACACCGGCTATGGCAGACATAGATTTCAGTGTCATGAAAGGGGAAATCCACGCGCTGGTCGGCGAGAACGGTGCAGGCAAGTCGACTTTGGCGAAAGCTATTGCTGGAACGGTGCAACTGACCAGCGGTTCGATATATATCGACGGCGCGACCAGCTGTTTCAAATCGCCAGCCGACGCATTCGCGCGAGGTATTGCCATGGTTTATCAGGAGGATAGTCTAATACCAACTTTAACCGTTGCTCAAAATCTCCGCTTGGGTAGGGAAACGCCGCTCTGCAAGTTACGTGCCATCAGCAGGGACGCGCAAGAATTGATGCACTCACTAAACTTCGACGTCGATCCCACGGACTATTGTGGCGCACTCGGTACGGCGAAACGTCAGATGGTCGAGATCGCACGCGCAGTCAGTAGGAATGCCAGGATTTTGATCTTTGACGAACCAACCGCGACCCTCACTCCTGAGGAAACACAACATCTTTTCAGATTATTGAATGATCTGCGTGATCGGAATTATGCACTGGTGTTTATTTCCCATGCGTTGGAGGAGGCGCTGACTCTGGCGAATAGGATTACGGTAATGCGCGACGGGAAGGTTGTGATCTGCGACGAGGCTGTTAACTTCAATAGGGACAAATTGATACAGTATATGGTGGGACGGAACTTCCATGTGACCGAGAAGATTGGTGGACAGTGTGGTGGGCGCAAACGAAATGCAGAGCCCATATTGAGGGTTCAGAACGTCATTGCCGGTTCGAAAGTCCGAAACATGTCTCTATCGGCGTACGAAGGCGAGGTATTGGGAATCGCAGGCTTGGTCGGTTCTGGTCGAACGGAATTAATGGAGGTTGTGGCGGGAATCAGGAAGCGTAATTTCTTCAAGGGAGGAATGATATATCTTGATGGGAAATCTATAAGATATAGAGTTCCAACGCAGGCGGTCAGGGATGGTATAGCATATATGACAGAGGATCGCAAAGTCGCGGGATTTTACGAAACCATGGACGCACGGGAAAATATCTACATGGGTTGGTTACACGGAAACACAGGGCGATGGAAAGTGCTGTATGAACAGAAGAGGATAAGCGAAACTGTAAGAGTATGGGTGCAAAGAATGGCAATAAGAAGTATCGGGAAGAGGAACAAGGTAATTGAACTGTCTGGCGGCAATCAACAGAAGGTAGCCTTGGCGAAGGGGCTGATTCAGGAGCCGAAACTGGTGATTATGGATGAACCAACGAGAGGGGTGGATGTAGGCGCGATCGCCGAGATTCACAGATTGATACGGGAGTTGGCGGATGAAGGAAAGGCGGTAATAGTGATATCGTCGTACCTGCCTGAGATACTCGAAGTGTCGGATAGGATCCTGGTGGCGAGAAGTGGACAAATAGTGGCCGAGATGGATCCGAAAACCACCACCCAAGAGGAAATAATGTACGTCGCGGTGCACTGATGCGTGGAATGATCTCGCGACGGATGGAGATGATGAACAGTAGGATGCGGGGACGGCGCAGGTGCCACAAGCGGAGAACAAATAGCGCAAAAAAAGTGAGATAGTATGCGCTCGGCGAACGCATCTTGACGTTCGCTGGGAAGTAGGCGCTTCGGATTACGCCTTTTGCTCAGGCTGGCAGCCAGCGGCGCGGCAGCAACTCGGCGATGCGGATTGGGATGTGTGGGAAGGCGCGCGAGTACGTCCTTCAGGTACGGCATAGGAGTCGTGCCCATTCATGCGCGCCGACTGAATCGAGCTCAGCACTGCGGCGGCCCGCTTGCCCGCACATAGCGACCTTGCGAAAGGTTGTCCTTCTCACGGCGATAAGCCGCATGCGCTGCTCGATGTGGTTGTTATCGATGGGCAGAGTTGCGTCAGTCCGAACAGTATTGTGTTTTGGCGCGGAGGGTAGATAAGACGAGCAATCTCGCACTTTAAAACTAGCGGAATGTGCGACTAAACTCTGCGTTGGCTTCCGCGTGAATCCTGTGTGTGACCTATACAGCCTTTGTCGGCCGACCGGGACAGGCGACGTGTGCAGGTTGACGCTCTCGCAGGCCCGTCACGCTTGGAGGCAATCCAGATCTGCAAATCTGCGGGCGTGAAGCGCGACAGGCGCCCCATGCGAAAAATCGGAGCAGGTCTCTGCCGGTGCTGATGCGATTGTTCGATCAAAGCCCGCCCCTTGGCGGGCTTTTTTTTGGGCGCCCGGATGGGCGACATCGGCGCGGCGAATCGGTCCCGGCCGTTTGCGACAATCGGCGTCATGAATTTTGCTCCACTGAAAAACGACTGCTTCCTGCGCGCCTGCCTGGGCGAGGCCACCGACTTCACCCCCGTCTGGCTGATGCGCCAGGCTGGCCGCTATTTGCCGGAATACTGCGCCACGCGCGCCAAGGCTGGCAGCTTCCTCGGTCTGGCGATGAACGTCGATTACGCGACCGAAGTCACGCTGCAGCCGCTTGAGCGCTTCCCGCTGGATGCGGCCATCCTGTTCAGCGACATCCTGACCGTGCCGGGCGCCATGGGCCTGGGCCTGTCGTTCGAGGCGGGGGAAGGCCCGCGCTTTGCCCGGCCGCTGCGCGATGAAGCGGCCATCAACGGACTGGCGGCGCCCGATCTGGACCAGTTGCGCTATGTGTTTGACGCTGTCGCTTCGATCCGGCGCGAATTGAACGGCCGCGTGCCGCTGATCGGCTTTGCCGGCAGTCCGTGGACGCTCGCCTGCTATATGGTGGAAGGCGGCAGCACTGCCGATTACCGGCAGATCAAGTCGATGCTGTACGCGCGCCCCGATTTGCTGCATCGCATCCTGAGCGTGAACGCGGACAGCGTGGCCCAGTACCTGAACGCCCAGATCGACGCCGGCGCCCAGGCGGTGATGTTGTTTGACAGTTGGGGCGGCGCCCTCGCGGATGGCGCGTTCCAGACGTTCAGCCTGGCCTACAGCGCGCGTGTTTTTGCACAACTGAAGCGCGTGGGCCCCGATGGACAAGTGGTGCCGCGCATCATCTTCACCAAAGGCGGCGGGCTCTGGCTGGCCGACATGTGCAATCTCGTCTGCGACGTGCTTGGTGTGGACTGGACTGTCAACCTGGCGGCCGCGCGCGATCTGCTGGCGCGCAACCTGCAGCAACAAACCGCCGCACCCGGCGCGCCGGTGGCCTCGGGCGCCGCGACGCCAACGGCGCTCCAGGGCAATCTGGATCCAGCCGTTCTGTTTGCGTCGCCCGAAGTGATCCGCAGTGAGGTCCGGCGCGTGCTGGATGGCTTTGCCACGCTTTCGGGCGCACCGGGTGCACTCCGGCCCGCGCATGTTTTCAATCTGGGGCATGGCGTCAACCGCTTGACGCCGCCGGACCATGTGGCCTGCCTGGTCGACGAAGTGCATGCCTGGTCACGCCATTTGCGCGGCGCTTGACACGGCGTCGTGCGCCGCAGTGGCCGCGGCGATGACGCGGCGTTCGAGATCGTCGGGAACGCGCAGGAACGCGACGCTGGAACCTGTCAACCGGGCGATTTGTGCACAGCCTGTGGCGTTTTCGAGGTCGACCGTCGCGATTTCAAAGACTAACGGTAACTTGTTGATCGGACTGTCGTTTATTTATTGGGATGATTCTAGGAATCCGTCCCAACCCGTTGCAACACAACCGCTTTTTGATTCCTTTGCAAGGTTGATCACAGAATTATCCACAGGCTTTCGACCGCGTGTGGGTCCGGCCGCCGTTGCGTTCGGTCCGAAGAAAAGTTTGGACACGCGCGCCAGCGTGCGCAGCGGCAGTGCGATGGAGGCCGCGTGACGTATTGGCTCTCGGTTGCCGTGGCGGCGCCCGCGTACAGCGCACTGGCCGGACCGCTGCTTTATCGCGCCGAGCAGCCGGTCGCGGCAGGGGCCCTGGTGCGTGTCCCACTCGGGACGCGTGAAGTCCTGGGAATCGTCTGGTCGACGGAAGGGCCGCCGACCGACAGTGAACTGGCGGAGCGCACCCGGGCGGTCGCCAGCGTGCTGCAGGGCGTGCCGCCGTTGTCGGCGTCGTGGCGCGGCCTGGTCGGGTTTGCGGCGCGCTACTACCAGCGCGCGCTGGGTGAGATCGCACTGGCCGCGTTGCCGCCACAGCTCCGCACGTTGACGGCTGAGCAGATGAGCCGTCGCCTGGCGCGCGAGACGGCGCCATCAGACCAGGATGAGCGGGTCAAACAAGGCGGCACCATGCCCCTCACCGACGAGCAGTCCGAGGCGTTGGCACGGATCGGCGCCGATCCTGGCCCGTTCCTGCTGTTTGGCGTGACCGGCAGCGGCAAGACCGAGGTCTACATGCGCGCGGCCGAAGCGGCGCTCGCCCGGTCGCCGAACGCGCAGGTGCTGGTGTTGGTCCCCGAGATCAACCTGACGCCGCAATTGGAACAGCGCTTCGTCGCGCGCTTTGGCGCGGCGCTGGTTACGTCGATCCACAGCGGCCTGACGCCGGCCCGGCGCCTGCACGCCTGGCTGCGCGCACACACCGGCCGCGCGCGCATCGTGCTGGGCACACGGGTGGCGGTGTTCGCGTCCCTGCCGGGCTTGGCGTTGATCATCGTCGATGAAGAACACGATCCGAGCTACAAGCAGCAGGAAGGCGCGCGCTACTCGGCGCGTGACCTCGCGGTCTATCGGGGCCAATCCTGCGGCGCCAAGGTGATCCTGGGGTCGGCCACGCCGTCGCTCGAGAGCTGGCATGCGAGCGTCCCGACGGCCGAAGGCGGCCGCGGCCGCTACCAGCGCCTCACCATGGCGCGCCGGGTCGGCGCGGCCGCGGCGCAGGCCGGCCTGCCGCACATCCGTTGCCTCGACATGGCGCAGCAACCCCGGGGCGCGCTGATCGCGCCGCCGCTGCTGGCGGCCATCGCGCAGTGCGTGGGCGCGGGCGAACAAGTCCTGATCCTGCTTAACCGACGGGGCTGGGCGCGGGTGCTCTCGTGTGCCGACTGCGGCTGGAAAAGCGCCTGCCCACATTGCAGCGCCTACTGCGTTTTTCACCGCCTCGACCGTACGCTGCGCTGCCACCACTGCGGTTTCACCCAGCGCGTGCCGCGCGCTTGCCCGACCTGCGGCAACCCCGATATCGGCGCCATCGGCCGCGGCACCGAACAACTGGAAGCGCGTCTGGCCGACCTGCTGGCGGACGTGCGTCGCCCCGATGGCGGCCCGGTCCGCATCGCGCGCATCGACGCCGACAGCACGCGCCACAAGGGTGCGCTCGAAAGCGCGTTGGCTAGCGTGCACGCCGGCGAAGTCGATGTGCTGGTTGGCACGCAAATGATTGCCAAGGGCCACGACTTTCGCCGCGTGGCGCTGGTGGCCGCATTGGAGCCGGATGGCGGGCTTTTTTCCAGCGATTTCCGTGCGCCCGAGCGCCTGTTCGCGCTGCTCATGCAAGCTGCGGGCCGCGCGGGCCGGGATGCCGCGCGCGGCACGGCCGGCCAGATGTGGATTCAAACCTATGTTCCCGAGCACGCGCTCTACCAAGCGCTCAAGGCGCACGATTACCCGGCATTCGCCGCACAGCAACTGGCCGAACGCGCGCAAGCCGGCTTGCCGCCGTATTCGCACCTGGCGCTGCTGCGCGCCGAGTCGCGCCGGCAAGAGACCGCGCAGGATTTTCTGAATGCGGTGTCGGCGCTGGCGCGCCGCGATTTCGTGCGCTCCGCCGCACTCGCCGACGCCGCGGCGCGAATCCGGTGGTACCCGGCCGTTCCGCAAATGGTGCAGCGCGTGGCGGATGTCGAACGTGCGCAGTTGCTGCTCGAAAGCGCGCAGCGCGCGGCCTTGCAGCAGGTCCTGGCCGCATGCCAGCCGCTGCTGCACACGCTGCGGAAAACGCCCGAGCACCGTGGCATCCTGCGCTGGGCCATCGACGTCGATCCGCTCGCGTTGTAGCGTGCGCATGGCGCGGTGCCGGGAACGATGGCAATGTGGTCATCGCATGGATTCAGCGGCCTCACGGAACCGGTTTGTGATGGCTGGATCGCACGGGTATCATCAAATTCCCGATCGGAAAAGGAGTCGCGAAATGAACAAAATCACTCGCCTGATGTTGCTGTGCGGAGCGATGGCTGCGCTGCCGGCACTGGCGCAGGAGACGCCCTACCAGACCAATATGAACAAGAGCGATGCGCAGGCGGAAGCGCGTGCGGCACGGGGCGCCGACCTGACTTCGGTCACGCCGCAGCAAGCGTTGAACAACGCGCTGCAGCGTTGCGATCCGCTGCCCACGTATTTCAAGAGCGACTGCATTGCCCGCGTCAAGGGCCAGGGCGAAGGCTTTGGCAGCGTGACGGGAGGCGGCATCCTCATGGAAAGCAAAACCACCCTGCCGGCGAGCCAATTGCAGGCCGAAGAGAAGAACGTCGGCCCGGTCATGCTGCCGCGCCAGGACTATCAGCGCCCGCAGCACCAGCGCAAACACAAGAAGGCGCCTGCCAACCAATGAGCGTCGCCGCAGTGGTGCGTGACGCGCTGCTGCAGCGCTTGCCGGAAAGTGTGGCGGGGGCGGCGGAGATCTGACCCCCGCTTGTTGTTGCCACTGCAGCCGCCGGCAACCGGCGGCGGTGGCGGTGGCTGCCGCGCAAACCAATTTATCTCTGGGCGGCAAAGAAATGGCCGGCCACGAGACAGCGGTTGGCGAGTCCGGTTGGACGCCATTCCGCTCGACGGCTTCTTCTCACTCACGCTTCCTTTCCTGCGTTGCCATCGCAACCTACCCGATTCCAGTGCCCGTCACGCTCAACCCCGCCCAAAACGAAGCCGTCAACCACTTGCGCGGGCCTTGCCTGGTGTTGGCGGGCGCTGGTTCGGGCAAAACGCGCGTCATCACGCACAAGATCGCGCGCTTGATTCAGTCGGGCGTCGAGCCCCGGCGCCTGGCCGCCATCACCTTTACCAACAAGGCAGCGGCCGAAATGCGCGCCCGGGCGCGCGGGTTGATCGGCGCCCGGGCGGCCGACGTCCTGATTTGCACTTTTCACGCGCTGGGCGTGCGCGTCCTGCGCGAAGACGGCGCCGAGTTGGGCTTGAAGCCGCAGTTCAGCATCCTGGACAGCGACGACACCCTCGGGCTGCTGAAGGATTGCGGCGCCACTACCGACAACGCCGTCGCGCGCCAGTGGCAGTGGGCCATCAGCGGCTTGAAGAGTGCTGGCTTGAATGCCACGGCAGCGCTGGCGCGCGCCACGAGCGCTGGCGAACGCCACGTGGCGCAAATCATGCAGCGCTATGAAGAGCGCCTGAGCGCTTACCAGAGCGTGGATTTCGACGACCTGATCGCGTTGCCGTTGCGCCTGCTCGCGCAGCACGACACCATTGCCCGCAAATGGCAAGGGCGCTTTGCGCACGTGCTGATCGACGAATACCAGGACACCAACGCCGCGCAATACGAATTGCTGAAGCATCTGGTCGGCCGCGCGACGCCGTTCACCGCCGTGGGCGATGACGACCAGAGCATTTACGGCTGGCGCGGCGCCACGCTCGACAACCTGCGGTGCCTGCCGGTCGATTTCCCGCAACTCAAAGTGATCAAGCTGGAGCAGAACTACCGCTCCACCGCCGCCATCCTGGAAGCGGCCAACAGCGTGATCGGCCACAACCCCAAGCTCTTTCCCAAGCGGCTGCGCTCGGAGCTGGGCGCAGGCGAAGCGGTGCGCGTGCTGGCGTGCGACGACGAACAGAACGAAGCGCAGCGCGCCGTGCAACGCATGCAGGCGCTGCGCCAGACTTCGGGCAAGAAGGCGTGGCGCGACTTTGCGGTGCTGTACCGTGCCAACCATCAGGCGCGCGTGTTCGAGCAGGCGCTGCGGCGCGCGCAGATTCCGTATCGCGTCTCTGGCGGGCAGAGTTTCTTCGAACGCGCCGAAATCAAGGATCTGTGCGCCTGGCTGCGCCTGTGGGTGAACGAAAGCGACGACCCCGCGTTCCTGCGCGCCATTGCGGCGCCCAAGCGCGGCATCGGCCACCAGACGCTGGCCCGTCTGGGCGAGTTCGCGGCGCAGTCGCGCAGCCCGCTCTTCCATGCGCTGTTTTCGCACAGCCTGGATGCCGTGGTCACGCGGCGCGCGGCCGATGCCTTGCGTGAATTCGGCCGCGAAGTGACCGATTTGCGCCAGCGCGCCGGTGCCACGCACGGGGTCGGTGCCGCACGCGCTTTTTTGGCCGAGTGGCTGGCCGGCATCGGCTATGAACAGCATTTGCAGGGTCAAGCCGAAGGCAAGGCGCTGGCTGCCGCACGCTGGGACAACGTGGGCGATTTTTGCGACTGGATGGCCGAACGCTGTGGCGATGGCGCCGGCGCGCCGACGCGGCGCGCGGACCAGAGCCTGCTCGACGTGGCGCAAACCATCGCGCTCATCACCACGCTGAAGGAGCGCGAGGCCGATCCGGACGTGGTTACGCTCTCTACCCTGCACGCTGCCAAGGGGCTGGAATGGCCGCACGTCATCCTGGCGGGCGCGGTGGAGGGCTTGCTGCCGTTCGTCCCGGAGGGTGAAGATACCAGCGCCGCCACCGATGCCCTGCGCGTGGAAGAAGAGCGGCGCCTGATGTACGTCGGCATTACCCGCGCGCGACTGACGCTGGCCGTGAGCTGGCCGCGCCAACGCAAGAAGCGGCGCCAGATCGTGACCACGCGCCCGAGCCGATTCATCGCGGAAATGGCGCTCGATCAGGCGGCCACCCGCGAGGACCCGCGCGCCCGGTTGCAGGCGTTGCGCGCAGAATTCGCACGCCGCGCGGCCGATTCCGAGGCGCCGGCGTCGCCAGCGAGAGTCGTCCCATGAGAAATGTGAGTCGTTTATTGCTTCTGCCCGCCGCCCTGGCGAGCGCCATCGTCCTCGCCGCCTGTGCCGGCAATCCTGCGCCGGTGTCGGCGCAGCAGAAGGCAGCGCAAGCCGATCCGTGCCACGTCACGCAGTGGGTGGCGCGCGACCTTTACGGCACGTGGCGCATCGATTTCCCGGATCGGCATGAAACCGGCACCTTGCTGCTGCGCCAGCACCCCGAGTACAGCGCCAGCTTGCGCGGCGAGCTGAACTACGGCGGCCACGCCTCGATCGCTTCGGGTGACATTCAGCAAGGTGAGCTCGACCTGGATGAATCCCGCGATCGCAAGAATCTATACGCCATGTGGACCGGCAATCTGGTTCCGAGCAGTTGCGGCAACGAGATTCGCGGCACCTGGCAGAAAGTGGTGCCGCAGGGAGATCCGGTCGTGCAGACCGCTTTCATCCTGCGGCGCATAGGCAGCGGCGCGCGGGCATGGAGCGGCAAGGGGCAGGCGCCGACCGGTGCGGCAACGCCTGCGCCAGCCGCTTCAGGTACGCGATAAGTTCCTGACGCGACCGGCGGCAGGCATGGCCGTGGTACTGAGGGACCGACCTTCGGCCCGCTTCCCGGGATGTCCCTCGACCTCGAATAGCCCGCGAGTTGCGCTCAAGCGAGCACATCGCGGATGGAGGTGTCCTTGTCGAATTGCGCCTTGGCGTACGGACAGAGCGCGATCACTTTGGTGTTCGTCGCACGCGCCCACCGCACCAGCGCATCCAGCAACCGTCTGCCCACGCCTTGGCCGGAAAGCGACGCATCGACTTCGGTGTGGTCGACGATGATTAGCGCCGCGTTGGTGCGGCTGTAGGTCATTTCCGCCAGGCGGCGGCCGCCTTCTTCAAAAAAGAAGGAGCCGGCGGAAGCGGTTTCTTGCTGCTGGATGGAATCGCTCATGGTGTCTTTCAGTTTGCGGCGTCATCAACAGTGGAGCCGAAATTGTGCGTCGGTGAGCTGCTTGCGTTCTCGGCGAATCCAGTCCTGCATTTGCATCGATTGCGGTTGCCGGGCCATGCCGTCGAGCGCCCGGATGCGATCTGTGATGGTCGCACATTGTCCCGATGTGACGGATGTCTGTTCGTTCGATGCGTTCGGCTGCCGGGCGGCGGGGGTTGCCAACCTCCGGCCCTCGGCGCGTTGTTGTTCGCCCAGTTGAACTTGCTGATCGAACGGCAAGCCGTCGGGTACGGTGACCATGCGCTTCACGGTCGCCGACTGATTGTGGCAATTCGCACTCGACCAGAATTGGCCACCGCCATAGGATTGACACAGATACAGCGTGTCGGCATTGGCCGAACCCAGTAGCGGTAGTCCGAGCACCAGCGCCCATTTCAATGCCGAATTCAATTTTCATTCTCCCTTCCTCGAACAAGAGGCTCGTTTGTACCGATAAAGAATAACCTGCGAGAGCAGGGGCAGTTCGAGAGCGCGTTGAGGTGCGCGAAGGTCGGGCTGATTCCATCGATGCAGGGAACTCGACGACTGCCATTGCCCGGCGTATCGCAAGTTGGCACCGTTGGTGAGGCTTCCGGGCCGGCGGAACGTTTTGTGGATGTCTTGCCGAATGATTTCGACCGGCGTGGACAGGCACGATGCAAGCGATTGGCGCAAGCATCGTGCAAGTCTTGGCAAACCGGTTGGCTGTCCCTTGATGCGAACGGTCAACGCGTAAATTAAAATCTCGCACCGCATCAGCGCCTCGCCTTGCATGTCAAGCGCGGGGCGCTGTTTTGTTTCTGGCCTCACCGAGCTTCATGAACCCCGACGCCCACCAACTCTGGAAGGCCCCGCGCTGGGCCTTGGCCATCCTGCTGGCCATGCTGGGCATGCTCGGGCCGTTTTCCATCGACACGTACCTGCCAGCGTTTGCCGCCATTTCGCAGTCGCTGCACGCAGATCCGGTGCAGATGCAGCAAACACTGTCGGCCTACCTGTTCGGTTTCGCGTTCATGAACCTGTTTCACGGCGCGCTGTCCGACAGTTTCGGCCGGCGGCCGGTGATCCTGGTGGGGCTGGTGGTGTTCACCTTGGCTTCCGCCGGTTGCGCGCTGTCGCAAACCGTGCAGCAGCTCATTTTTTTCCGCGCGGTGCAGGGCCTGTCCACGGGTGCTGGCATCGTGGTGTCGCGCGCCGTGATACGCGACATGTTTCCGCCCGCCGACGCGCAGCGGGTGATGAGCCAGATCACCATCTTCTTCGGCATTGCACCGGCGGTGGCGCCAATGCTGGGTGGCGTGCTGTCCGAATACTGGGGCTGGCATTCGGTTTTCTGGTTCCTGGTGGGCGTGGGCGTGGTGCTGATCGCGGCCAACGTGCGCCTGCTGCCCGAGAGCCTGCACGTGCGGAATCGGCAGCCCTTCCGTATCGGCCACCTGATGCACGGCTACGGGCTGTTGCTGACCGACCCGCGCTTTTTTCTGCTGGCGCTGGCCTCGGGCGTGCCGTTCAACGGGCTGTTTCTCTACATCTTGGCCGCGCCGGCCTATCTGGGCGGCATCCTGCACTTGCACCCGACGCAGTTTTTCTGGTTCTTCGCGCTCAACATCGGCGGCATCATGGTGGGGTCGTGGCTGTCCGGGCGCATGGCCGGCAACGTGGCGCCCAAGAACCAGATCATGAAGGGCTTTCGCATCATGCTGGCGGTCTCGGCGCTCAACATCGTGGCGAATCTGTTGTTTGCGCCGCAGGCGTGGTGGTCGCTCTGGCCGATCGCGGTGTTCGCTTTCGGCTGGGCGCTGATGGTGCCGGTGGTCACGCTGCTGGTGCTCGATTTGCATCCCGATCGGCGCGGCATGGCGTCGTCGCTGCAAGCCGTGGTGGGCTCGGTCGCCAACGGCGTCGTGGCCGGCGTCGTGGCGCCGCTGGTGATGCACTCGGCCGTCTGGATGGCGCTCACGTCCGCGCTGTTCCTGGCCGTGGGGCTGGTGGCGTGGGTCTGGCTGCACCAGCGCTGGCCGGAACTGGGCGATCCGCGGCGCGAGGCAGTTCGGACCGTGGGCTGATGGTGATCGACGATCTGGCGTGACCGACATTGCGGTTGCGCGGCGGTCGCACGGGCGCGATCGGCGCCGTGGTCAATCGCGCGCATCCACGTAAACCCAGGCGGTGCGCCCCGAAGCGAGCGGCGCGGCAACGCGCTTGTAGTCGGACACCTCGTATTTGTCCGCGTTGGTGAGCTCCTCATCGGTCACTTCGAACGCCGTGCCGGCGATCCGGTCTTCGGCATGGCCGGTGGGGCGCACGATCGGGTGGTGCGTTTTCCCGCTGGTCTTGACCACCTCCGGGTCTTCGATTTTCACCATCGATTGGCCGAAGCCGACGAGTTGATCGGCGCTGCCGCGAAGCTCGCGACCGAAAGTGGCAAGCTGCACATCGCGCAGTTGCAGCGTGCCGTAGGAAAAGAGAAGTTGCACGGCGAATCTCCCGAAGGGTCAGATGTTTGATTGAACAACCTTGGCACCGCAGGCAAGTGATGTCGCATTTGGGGTGCGGGACCAGGTGAGCGCGCATTGTCGATCCGCGCGGGCCAAGTCGCACGGGAGAGCTGGCGGCGGGCGCGACTGCTGGCCCAGGCAAACCCAGGTCGCCATTCCCGCAGCAGGCTTTTACGCGCGGGCGCGGCACAGGCGCACGACCCGTGCCGCCGAATCAGATCTCGTTCAGCAATTGCCCGGTCGAGACGATCCGCGCATACGGCACGGCCAGCGCCGCCATGAAAGCGGCCTGCACGTCGGCTGCTGCGATCGGTGTTCCGCCGTGCATCAGATCGCGCGTGGCACAGGCGTCTTCGACGACCTGGCAATGGAACCCGAAGTCGAACGCCGCGCGGGTGGTGGCGTCGATGCACATGTGGGTCATGGCGCCGCAGATCACGACTTCTTCCACCTTGGCG